>DLPX01000031.1:0-16359 GCA_002477475.1 Proteobacteria bacterium UBA7447 | reverse complement strand
CTTTGCGTCATCGGACATCCTGATCATTGGCCCGGGAACACTGGGCTCCGGCCAGGCTTATGGATGCAATGCGGATGCGTTTCGACTCAACGTCCGCGCGGACCTGCAGCGACTATGGCCGGATCATCCCGATCACTTTCCGCAATGGGCAAAAACACACATTGAAGACGCACAAGCAAAAACCCATGCGGGGCATTTTTACCGCCGCGCGGACTTTGCTCGTTATATCAGCGCCCAACTCGAAGCTGCCACGGGCAAGAATAACCTGCGCCAAGTTCCTGCACGGGTGGTCGATATCAGGCCCGCCCAGCAGGGTTGGCAGGTGCTCTGCGACGACAGGACGGAGTATCACGGTACCAGTCTTCTTCTGGCGACCGGCAATCCTGAGCCCCAATGGCCCATCCCAAACCGGTTTAAAGACAGTTCGACCTTGATCCGAACCCCCTGGCGCGGTGACTGGCTAGAGCGGATAGATCCGACTGCAGCTATCTGCCTCGTCGGGTCAGGGCTAACCGCCATGGATGCGTTATCTGGACTGGCCGAGCGGGATCACCAGGGACCGATTAGCCTTCTGACGCCTCATGGCATCCTGCCTCCTGAGCAGGTGGGGTGGGAGCCGGGCGATCCGTTTTTGTGGCCCGACACGCGGCGGGCATCAGACTTCCTGCATGTCGCCTTTCAGATGCTGAGAGCGGGTTTCTGGGAAGAGCCCGAATGGCAGCAACGTTTTTCTGCCCTACGAAGCGGTATCAGTACGGCCTGGCAGCAGTTACCGGTAGAGGATCGGATGAAACTCCAACGACGGGCCGGGGGGCTCTGGTCACTGGCCCGATTTCGCGCCAGCCCTCAGACGGTCGAAGCTGCTCGGAACATGAGAGACCGGGGCCAACTGACACTGATTCGCAGCGCACTGAAATCTCTCGAGAGCACCCGCTCCGACGGATGGCAGCTTGGACTCGCCAATGAGGTCTCCCTCAATGCGGATGCAGTCATCAACTGCACCGGCGTCGGCCGAGATCCGCTCATCCACAAACTGATGGTAACTGGACGACTCACACCACTCGGCAAAAGCAGTTCCCCAGCGGTCTCACCCGGCTTGCAGGTTATCTCTGAAGACGGATCGCCTTGCGACACGCTGTTCTGCATCGGGCCGGCCACCGCACTCGCACTGGGAGATGTGATGGGGGCGACCAGTGTCGCTACCCAAGCGGCGGGCTTTGCCCGATCGCTTCACACTGTTGAAAAGTAATCACCGCTCACATCACGTTTGCAACAGCGTCCTTGCGAAACACAGATTCGCGCCAGCGCAGCGCAATAAACAAAGTCAATACAATGCCGATCAGCATGTACAGACCCATGGTCTCGCCAAAACCAATGCGTTCAATCAGCCAACCCGCCACGACAAGACTGACGGGCAGTGTATAAATTGCCAACATCCGGACACCCATCACCCGGCCGCGAAATGCCGGGTCTGCAGTGCGCATCAACAAACCCACAAGAGGCACCATCGAGAGATTGTGTGCAAGACCCGCCAAACCCATCAGGATTATCCCAAGCGCCAACTGATCCACGCAAAGGAAAACCGCCAGAACAATATGCCAGACGAGGGCGAAGAGGATCATTGCCCGGCCGGGCCGGACTTTATGTCCGATCACGCCAAGAATGATCGAACCGGCTAGAGAGCCGATGGCAAATCCCGCCATCAGGTAGCCCAACCCGGTCTGATCCGTTCCAAAGGTTTCCCGGGCCACATAGGGGAGTAAACCGATTGGCAGGGGAAAGGCGGTAAAGTTGACCAGTACCGCAATCCAGATGGCGGCTCGAACATGGGGCGTTCTCCAAACGTAACCCAATCCCTCACGCAGCTCTTTCCAGGGAGCAAAGCGCGATGACGCTCGCAGGCTATGTCCGCGGTGCTCCTCCGACGTCTGAATCGAAATGGCGAGAGTAAAAACCAGTCCCACGCAAAATAACATCAGAATCACCAGGTAGGTTGCTGCAATGCCGACCACGGCAAAAAGCCCAGACCCCACCAGCGCCCCAACGACCCGCGCCGAATCTACCGTAGTTCGAGTCAAGCTTGTCGCAGTCAGCAAGAGCGCGGCTGGCACCAGCGACGCCATCAAGGAAGTACGGGTCCCGTGCTCGGAGGGTCGCACCAACCCGGAAAGCAATGCGATGACCAGAACCAGTTCAGGCGTCAATTTATCCAGCAGGATCACCAGCACCACAACTGAGGACAGAATGACATAAAGCGTCCTGAGAATGCTTAACAGTCGGCGTTGGCCAATACGATCAGCCACGACCCCCAACATGGGGGATAAAAGCGTGCCGAGAAATAACAATGCCCCGAACATCGTGAGCATCACAACGGAGCCTGTTTCGACCAGGATGTACCACCCGAGGACGAGCGTTTCCATCTCGAGCGCCCAGGAGGTCACCAGGTCCGCCGTCCATTGAAACCGATAGTTGCGAACCCGGAACGGCTCGAGAATGGCGGGATGGCGCCGTGCGCTCAATTTGCGCCGCCCCTGCCGTAATACACTAGAACTGCTGCACCCTGTCGACTACCGCATTGATGAGTTCGTCATCCACTCCATCAAAGAAATGATTTGCGCCTTCGATTACCTGTTGCGAATAGCGCGCGTTATTGGCAGCGCCCGCCTTTCGCACATCAACAGTCTCGAGGACACCGGGAAGATCGTCATCACCATAAAGATCGAGCACGGGAACGGTGATCCTCTTTAATGACTCGGCGCTGTTAACGTGGCTGTCCTTTTGTGTGGCTCCCATGCCGATGGCAATCAGCCCTTTGACATTGCTGGCATGCCGGGAAAAATAGTAACTGGCCATCGTGGCACCCTGACTGTGGGCGGCAATCACCATGGTCTGGATGCCTTTTTCCTTTAGAAACGCTTCGGCGGCTCGCAGGCGTGGCGGCACCTCCGGATAGAGCGCGACATATTCTTCGTACTCGGCCTCGTTATGCAGAATCGGCATCTGAAGAGCAAGGGTATTCCAGCCATGTCCCGCCATCTCGACCCGAATAGGCTGCACCACCTGCTGCCAGTTCGGATGGATGTCCGTACCATGGACGACAATTAGTCCCTTGTCTGAGCCCTCTTCCGCCTTCGTATAGATCGCGAAAACATTCCGGCCCTCGACCACAAGATCAACCGATTCACCATCCATGATCGAATCTTCCACCTGCTCACGCCAGCGCTCTTCTTTTTCCAAATCTGACGCCAACAAGGGTGTCGTAAGCGCCAGCAGCGCTATCCAGACAATCAGCTTTGAGATCATGACTTTACGCCCCGACGATGTTGGCGACACCCGTCGCCGCAAGAGGTAAGTGCCATAAATTATAGGGTTTTCGGCGCTCTCGGTGTGGCCAAACCCTCTATTGAAAAGCGCCCGTACCCCTTCCTATAATGCGCCGTCGTTCGCGATGGCGTCGCGGACGTTCACACTTGGCACTGTGTTCGGGATTCTCCGCTCACAGTATTGAGTCATCCTGTACGCCCGGATGAATTCCCGGGCAAAGGTATTCAGCGTCGCCCGGGCAACACGAGGCGATCAAGATGAATACCGTTTCCCAAAGACCCGAGTTTTTTGAACTTCACAACGGGTCGAAAAGTCCACTCCCGTTTTCTGCTGCTGAATACGAAAGACGGCTAACTGCGCTTAGGCAACTGATGTCAGGCAAAGGACTTCGTGCTGTCCTGCTGACCTCAATGCACAGCGTCGCCTACTACTCGGGATTCTTGTATTGCAGCTTCGGCCGGCCCTATGCTTGCATTGTCACCGAAACCGGTTGTACCACGATCTCGGCGAACATTGATCTCGGACAACCCTGGCGGCGCAGTTATGGTGACAACCTGATTTATACCGACTGGAAACGGGACAATTACTGGCGCGCAGTAAACCATGTGTTACCCCAGACCGATCTCGTCGGTATTGAAGATGATCATCTCACCCTGGCTGCCCGGCAGAAGATGGAGTCGCTCAATAGCCATCTTCAAGCTGAAGACATCAGCAACGACATCATGACCCTGCGAATGATTAAATCTGCAGAAGAGATTGCACTGATTAAAGGCGGCGCGCGGATTGCCGATATCGGCGGCGCCGCAGTACGGGACTCGATTCAGGCAGGTGCGAGAGAAATTGATGTCGCCATGGCGGGTCGAGATGCAATGGAACTCGCGATTTCCAGGAACTATCCCGACAGTGAAATCCGGGACACCTGGGTATGGTTTCAATCTGGCATCAACACGGACGGCGCTCATAATCCGGTGACGACTCGACAGTTGGAAAGTGGCGATATTCTGAGCCTCAATACCTTTCCCATGATATCCGGGTACTACACAGCGCTTGAGCGCACCCTGTTTCTCGAGAAAGTCGATCCGGCCTCGCTGAAGATCTGGCAGGCCAATGTCGAGGCCCATGAACTTGGCCTATCGCTCATCAAGCCTGGCGCCCGGTGCTCTGACATCTGTGCTGAGATCAATGCGCATTTTGCCGCGCTCGATCTTTTGCAGTACCGCACATTTGGATACGGACACTCTTTCGGCGTACTGTCCCATTACTACGGACGCGAAGCGGGGCTGGAACTGCGCGAGGATATCGACACCGTTCTTGAACCGAATATGGTGGTCTCGATGGAACCCATGCTGACCATTCCGGAAGGACAACCCGGCGCGGGCGGTTACCGGGAGCACGACATTCTGGTGCTAACGGAAAACGGCTCAGAAAATATCACCGGATTTCCCTACGGTCCGGATCACAATGTGATTTCCCGTTAACCCCGCGACCGGTCTACTCGTACCGTGGCTGCTGTCTGTTGTCGGTATTTGTATCCAGTTCCCGGGCAAACCGATGCCCCGCATACACTGCAGCGGCAATGATGGCCGGCGCATCGCAGTCACCGATTCGGTGCAGGATCGGGGCACCAGCAGGCGAATCCTGCCCAAGACGCTCGTTCAGAGCCTGATACAGAGCGTCGTTCGGTTGTCGAGCGGTCACCAGGACCAGAGCATTGGCACCCAGCGTTTGCTCCTGATCAGTGTAACCGCTCGCAATCCGAACCTCCTGGCCATCATAGGAAACCAACTGATGGCCGGTTTGAAGGGTGACACCAAGTTCGAGCAGACGCTTCTGAACATAAAAACGCTCTGAGGTGTAGTCACACCAGTCAGAGACGACGTCCTCGGGCGTCACCAGGGTAACCGCTTGACCGGCGAGACTGATTTTCTCTGCGACCAATCCTCCCATATAGAAGCTGTCATCGTCATAAACCACCACCGGGCCTGATGGGAGTTGCCCCGCCATGATGTCATCCGGCGTAAGGATGTTTGATGCGGGATTGAGGGTCTCAAGAGGATAAGGGTGCGACCGACCAAAACCATCCGCCCGCCAGTGCGCACCCGTTGCGATGACGACATGATCGGCGCCGGTTGCAAGGACATCATCGGCAATGAGTTCACTCTCAAGAAACACCTGTACCTGAGTCATCTTCTGAATCTGTTGCTGCCGATAGTCACGAACCCGAATCCATTCGCCCAGACCAGGTAACGCGGCTTCTCGCGCGACCCGCCCCCCAAGCTCGCGGGTGGCTTCTGCCAGCATGACCCGGTAACCGCGTTGTCCGAGCATCCGCGCAGCTTCCATGCCCGCAGGACCCGCACCCGCTATCAGAACCTCAGCATCCGAACCCCGGTTGGCAACGACTTCGGGGTGCCAGTTGCGCCGATACTCTTCTCCCATCGTCGGATTCTGGGTACAGCGGATCGGTGTGCCCAGTCCGTCTCCGGTGTAACAGATATTGCAGCCGATGCATTCGCGAATGTCGTCGGCACGCCCTTCGTGGATTTTGTTAGGTAAAAACGGATCCGCGATTGAGGGGCGCGCCGCACCGATGAAGTCCACGATGCCCCGCCGCACCTGGGATGCCATGGTATCGGGTGAGGTAAACCGGCCGACCGTCACCACCGGTCTGGTCGTGACAGACTTCACGAAAGACATGTATTCCTCAAGTGATCCTTCCTTGAAGAAACGGGAGACACCCATCTCCTGGTAATAGTTGTTGATGTTGATGTCCCACAAATCCGGCAGTTCGGCCAGCATTTCGAGCCGATCCCGACGCTCTGCGGTCAGTTCCGCCGCCTCACCATCATCACCGCCGACCGAGTAGCGTACGGCAACAGCACAGCGGTCTCCCACGGCTTCCTTGGTGTCTTCAATGAGCTCCCGGAGCAGTCGGGTACGGTTCTCCAGGGATCCGCCATACTCATCGGTCCGGGTATTGGTCTGCGCCGACAGGAAGTGAGACAAGAGGTAGCCGTGAGTGGCATACACGTACACGATATCGAAGTCTGCTTCCTTTGCTCGAACTGCTGCTTCTCGGTGCCAACGCCGAAACTCGCGGATATCAGACTTATCCATTGATCTTGGCTGATATGGATGACCCGCAAGATTCGGAATACTGGCAACATCAACGGCAGTCTCACGGGTGTAATGATTCGCTGACCGAGCACCCCCAAACCAAAGCTCCACCCCTGCCAGAGCGTCATGGTCATGTACCGCCTGAGTCATCAGTGCCTGATCTTTGATGTGATCGTCGTGCCACAAAGCAGCATTCGGATGGGGCAAATCATCCGAAGCAGGATGAATCGAACACCACTCGGTACAGACTACCCCCCAGCCGCCCTCGGCCTTCATGCCCCTCAGCGCTGCGGCCATTTTGGGCCGCAACCAGCCGAGCCCCGTACAGTGGGGCACCTGATAGAAGCGGTTCTTGGCCGTCACAGGGCCGATACGAACTGGCTCAAACAAAACGTCATGCTGGGGGTTATGCATGAGAAATCTCCTGCTTTTTTTCGGGCTTCCCCCTCTTGAACGCTTTAAGGTCGATAATCGGTGGCGAAGCGATTTCCACTGGACAATCCAGGTGCTGGTCTCTTAGAGAAACCATCTTACGCAGAAGCAGATTTATAAGGCAACCACAAAATTTTCTAATTTCCGGTGAAGAGTGGGGTATCCTGACTCGCCTCACTGACTCGGCATCCGAACCCGATGGCTAACCCTCTCCAACATGGCCGCCGTCAATTCCTGAAGACCGCAGCTGCATCATCACTGCTGCCGTCGATCAGCTTTGCAGACTTTCCAAGCAATCCCGATGTCGTCATCATCGGCGCTGGAATCGCCGGGCTTGAAGCTGCCCGGACACTAACGAACCAAGGCGTCACATTCATCATGATTGATGCCAATGACCGTATCGGTGGCAGGGTCTATACCAATCACTCTGTCTTCAACGTCCCTTTCGATACGCACGCGCATTGGATGCGCGCCTCTCCAGCAAACCCGCTGCTAGATCACGCCAGGGCTCGCGGGTTTGAGGTCTACCGAGATCCAGGGCGCATCGAATACTTTGTCGGAAACAGGAAAGCAACCGACGAAGAATTGACTGATCTTCATCAGACCGACGCGCTTTTCAACAGTCGAATCAAGCATTCGGCATTGAGCAGTGCAAGCGGCGCTGACGACAACGCCCGCACCGCTCTTGGCGAAGACTTCTTTGCAACTCCCTGGGGTTACACCGTCGCTTCCGATTATGGCGTCTGGGACATGGCGCAGGACTCTGCGGACTGGTCGCCGAAAAGCTGGTGGAGCAGTCTCGATGCCACCAGTTGGTTCTGCACCCAAGGCTATGGCGCCGTCGTGGCCGACTATGGTCGAGCAGTCCCGGTTCGTCTGCGAACCGGGGCATCCAGAATAGACTGGAGCGGGCCGGATGTGACCGTTACGACGTCTGCTGGGACGATACGAGCCAAAGCCGCAATCCTGACCGTCTCCGCAGGGGTACTCGCCGCTGAGCGGATCCACTTCACTCCCTCGCTGCCTCCACAGAAGCAACAGGCGATCCAGGATATCGATATGGCGTTGATGAATTACATCGGCCTGCTGTTCAAAAAAGACATATTCGGCTTCGGCCAGGACACCTATGTCTATCAACAGCAACATGACGAAACCGGAGTGGGTTATCTGACGAACAGACATAACGCAAATCTGACTTACGGTTATGTCGGCGGCAGTCAGGCCAAAGCATTGGAAGCTGAATCGATGGAAACCACTGTGGCCTATGCTCTGGATGGTCTGAAAAGCATGCTGGGCAACGACATCGAAAAGCAACTGCTGAAAGGATTTGCCACCGCCTGCGGAAAAGTCCCTTTATTCGACGGCGCTTATTCCTCCGTCAGACCGGGTAAACATGCCGCCCGTCGGGCACTGGGCACCACCCTGGCGGAAAAGCTCTTTTTCTCAGGAGAGGCCACACATACATCCCAACCCAGTACCGTCAATGGCGGTCTCGAGCGCGGCCATGCTTGCGCACTGGAGGCAGCGGCCTACGTGAAGAAAATATCCTAGAGGCAGCCAGACAAAACCTGAATACAGTTTTAGACGCCAGCCCGCTGCAAAACAAACCACGCAAACTGCTGAACCGCACCTGTCGGGGTAACATGCGCTTCTTTTTGCTCCTCACGCAATACAAATTCGGGGCCCAGCAAATCCAGCAGCTTAGCCGCATCATACTGAACGATCTCAAGACCACTGCATTTTGTTGGCCCATCCATCGCAAAGGTGCCCACTACAAGGTGTCCGCACGGCTCGAGTGCTTGCTCTAGCGCTACACGATAAGCAGCACGCTGCTCAGGTTCTGTCAAAAAATGCAGAACCGCCCGGTCATGCCACAGATCATACGAGCGATCAGGCAAATAGTCGGTCACGTCCGCCACCTGCCAACGAACCTGATCGGCTCGCGCACCGAGGCGGCGGCGGCTTAGGTCGAGGGCGGCTTTCGCGATATCCAGCACCGTAACGTCCAAATAACCATCATCTAGCAGGTGGTCCACGAGCACACTGGCACCTGCGCCGACGTCAATCAGTGCTGCGTTCTTTTCTAGTTGGCAGGATCGAATCAGCGAAAGAGAAGTATCAGGGTGTAACTGGTACCAGCTCACCTCATCCGCCGGTCGGCGGCCATAGACGGACTGCCAGTGAGTCTCGCGGGTTTGGTCCCTTTGGCTCACAGATGCCGTTACCCTACCAGGGCAGAGAATAGGTCTTCACTGTGGTGTAGCTTTTCATCGCTTCGATGACGCCCTCTTTGTAGCCGAGTCCTGAATCCTTCACTCCGCCAAACGGCGACATCTCAATGCGGTATCCGGGGACTTCCCAGATATTCACCGTCCCCGTCTTGAGTTCCGATACAAAACGGGTGATATGGTCCCATCGATTAGTGCACACCCCGGTAGACAGACCAAAGGCCGTCCCGTTATCCACTGCAATGGCATCATCGATATCCTTGACGCGGATAATCGGGATGGGCGGACCAAAGGTCTCCTCGACGACGAGTTCCGCATTTCTCGGCACATGATCCAGAACGGTTGGGGAGTACAGGGCGCCCTGGCGATCGTTGCCATAGAGTAACGTGGCCCCCTCGCTGATCGCGGCATTGACCCGGGTTTCAAAAAGTTGTGCGGCCCCCTCGTGCACGACGGTTCCCATATCCGTATCGGAAGACATCGGATTACCATAGCGGAGCTTCTCAGCCTCGCTCACCACGAGTGGTGCAAATTCATCTGCAACGCTTTCAACACAAAGGACGCGCTTAACCGCGGTACAGCGCTGGCCGGAGTTCTTTGTCGCGCCCTGTACGGCCATTGCCGCCGCTTTTTCGAGATCCGCGTCTTCCATGACGATCAGAGAAGAATTGCCTCCAAGCTCCAACACGGTGCGGCGATAGCCTGCATGATTGGCGATATGTTTGCCGACGGCCACCCCTCCGGTAAACGTAATCAGCTCAATATGGTCATTGGTGATCATCTCCTCACCAATATCCCCAGGAAGTCCTGTCACGACCGACAACATCTCAGGCGGCAGTCCGGCTTCGTAGAGCACATCTGCCAGCGCGAGTGCGGTCAGCGGCGTCAGTTCGGTCGGCTTACAGACCATGCAGTTGTTGGTGGCAATCGCGGGTGCCACCTTGTGAGCAACCATATTCATCGGATGATTAAACGGTGTAATCGCAGAGATTGCCTTCAGCGGGTCGCGCTGGGTGTATATCCTTCGCTGTTTCCCGTGAGGCGTAAGATCACATGAGAAAATCTCGCCGTCATCAATAATGCACAGTTGGCCCGCCAGGCTGAACACATCAAAAGCCCTACCCACTTCATAGAGAGAATCCTGTTTGGAGATTCCCAGTTCTGCAGTAATCAGATCTGAAATCTCATCGCGCCGCGACGTCAGAATCTCTGCAGTACGCATCAGAATCTGCTGGCGCTCATAACGGGTCAGTGTCGGCGTATAGGCAGCGGCAATATCAAAGGCCTGGGCAACATCCTCCCGAGTCGCACAAGGCACAGTTCCCACGACGCTGTTGTCCCAAGGATTGGAAACCTCGATACGCTCGACACGGTCAGGCGTTTCACCACCGATCCGCAAGGTCTCATGAATTGGGGCTTTGGTCATCTTGGCGGCGTCGTTCATGAGTCATCCTCCACGACATGATTCAGCGTATGGTTAAAAATATCAAAGTTACGGCGACCCGTTGCATCCGCTTCAAGGCGACGGTTCACGATAAAGGGCACCCGCTGCTCAGAGAGTCCTCCGTGCGAGCGCAAAGGATCCTTCAGGCCGGACAAATCATGCTTCTCGGGAGCGCTGCCCAGCACATGATCACCCGTACTGATCACGACGAGATCACCAATGCGGTCGGAAGGCAGACCGAACAACTCACAGGCCTCGTTCCGCGTCAGGACCTTTTCGACTCCAGTCACCCCGTCCAAAGCTTCACGAGCACGGGCATGATCCGATTGACTTTCCAAATAGACGGTGGCGAATCCACCCAGCGCACCATGATGGACCACGTACGGGTCCGTAATCGGCAGAATCACTCGAAAATCACTTAATCCCGCCTGCACGAACAGCGGCTCGAGATAGATGACGTTTGGCTCACCCGCCGAACCATGCTTGGCCTTCATGCCGTGATCCGCAGTGAGGGCAATAGTGGCACCCGTCGCGTCGAGTTTGGCCAGATATCCGTCCATCATCGCATAAAAAGCGTTAGCGACCGGCGACCCTGGAGCATGCTTGTGCTGAATGTAATCCGTCGTGGACAGATACATGATGTCCGGACGCATTGAATTCATCAGCACAACCCCCGAGGCAAAGACGAATTCGGATAGTTCTGCACTGTAAACATCCGGCACCGGCATTCCCACACGATCGACAATATTCTCTATGCCATGCTCAGCCAATGTCGTCTGGTCGGCAAGCTCTGAGGAGAAGCACACTGCATTTCCTTCAACGATATCCAAACCCACGCCCAGCAAGCGACGCAGTTTGTCCTTTGCCGTCACGACGGCCACCTTGGCCCCGGCCTGGTTAAATCCGGCCAGAATGGTGGGCACCCGCAACAGCGCCGGGTCGTTCATCATCACCTCGACATCATTTTCTGTGTCGTAATAAAAGTTGCCGCAGATACCATGTGCTGCCGGTGGCACTCCGGTGACAATGGAAAGGTTGTTCGGATTGGTAAAGCTCGGCACGACACAATCGGCAAAACCGAACGTCGCGTTTTCGCGAAGCGATGCAAAAAACGGGGTCTGGCCTGCCTCGATCGCCCGCTCGATATAACCCCCGTGGTCGGATCCTTCACCACCGGGCTCGGAGCCGTCCACACAAACCACCACCAGCGGTTGCTTGGGCCACGCATAATCTCTCTGATTGACGGATATCGTATTCATTCTCTGATTCGCTTTGTATTTGTTTTGATCTGATCTTTGCTGGTGCGTACGCCCAGTGCACCGGGCTTGAGTCAGTCAGCTGGACTGCCTGAGTCGACGCCCATCTCCTCCATGACAATGCGAACGGCTTCAAGCGCACCGCGCATTTCGCTGATACCAAGGCGTCCAATGCACCCCATCCGGAAACTTTCCGCCACGGTCAGTTTGCCTGGGTAGATGACATAACCTCTTTCGCTCAAGCCATCGTAAAAGCGCTGAAAATCAAATGCCGAATCCGCCGGCATTTTGAAGGTAACGATGATCGGCGCCTGCAATGCATCCGGCAAAAGGGTCTCGAATCCCATCGCGCGCATTCCTGCGACCAGCACCTCACAGTTCTCCCGGTAGCGTCCACCCCGGCCTGCGACGGCGCCTTCGGCATCGAACTCCTTCAACGCCTGGTCAAACGCCAGGATACAGTGGGTTGGCGGCGTAAACCGCCACTGCCCGTTCGACTCTAATCCCCGCCACTGCTGGTAAAGATCGAGACACAGACTATCCGAATTGCCCTCAGTTGCTGTAAGAGCAGATTCCGACGACAGGCAGAATCCCATTCCGGGCGCGCCCTCAAGGCATTTATTGCTCGAGGCTACCAAAGCATCGAAATTGATCTCTTTTGTCGATACCGGCAGCGCACCAAATGCACTCATCGAATCGATCAGCAATGACCTGCCTGCCTCCGACACCACTTTTCCGACCGCTTCGATCGGATTGAGGATTCCGGTTGTGGTCTCACAGTGGACCACGGCAACGTGTGTGATGCCGGAATCCCCTGCAAGGCACTCGGCCACCTGGCCGGGATCGACCGGCTTGTCCTCCGGCCACTGCAGCACCTCCGACTGAAGACGGTGATACTCGCAAATCGCCTGCATCCGCGCACCGTATGCCCCATTAATGAGGATCAGAACCTTCCCCGATGACGGGACAAAGTTGCTGAGCATTGCCTCCACGACGAAGGTTCCGCTGCCCTGTAACGGTACGCAGACGTGCGATCCCTGCCCTTCAATGATTTCCACCAGGCGGTTTCTGACGTGGCGGTTGATATCGATAAAGCGCTGATCGCGAGAACCGTAGTCGTGCAGCATTGCCTCTTTTACGGTACGCGAGGTGGTCAGCGGGCCGGGCGTCAGCAGCCAGGGATCCTGAGCGGGTTTTTCAGTCTGTGTCACCCCACTGCCTATTAAAAGATTTGCGACTTGTCGCAGTGGACTCTTGGGGTACTCATCACACTCACCACGCCGAGATGCCTGTTAGCCGCTCCAGAGGTTTTCACGAACCAGTTCATCCATCGTCGCTTCGATGCTTGCACGCAGAATTCCCACCATTTCGTCAATCTGGCCACGATCAAGAATCAATGGGGGTGACATCACATTCAGGTGCGCAATAGGACGAACAATCAATCCTCTTTGCTGACAATGCCGGGCGATCCGGTTGCCAATTTCAACTTCCGGCGCAAAAAGCTCCTTGCTTGCCTTGTCTGCAACATTTTCGATACACATCATGAAGTGACTGCCCCGTACATCACCGACGATCGGATAGTCCCCCAGCATTCTGAGCTGAGACTCGAAATATGGCCCCACGTCCCGCACATGACCGCAAATATCGTCACGTTCCATGATCTCGATATTCTTGACCCCCGCCGCACAAACAACGGGGTGCCCGGAGTAAGTAAATCCGTGAGTGAACATGGCGCCTTCCGCCTGGGGAACACTGATCACGTCGTAGATTTTTTCAGAAAGAATCGTCGCGGATAAAGGCAGGTATCCCGAGGAGATACCCTTCGCACAGGTAATGACGTCAGGCACAAAGTCAAAAACCGCCTCAGAGGCAAAGAAATGGCCCAGCCGGCCAAACCCAGTGACTACTTCATCAGATATATAGAGCACATCGTACTTGTCACACACCTCGCGGGTACGCCGATGATATCCGGCCGGCGGCACGATAACGCCCCCGGCGCCCATAATCGGCTCGGCGATAAAACAGGCGACATTTTCAGGACCGAGCTCCAGGATCTTGTTCTCAAGATCGCTCACGGTTTGATCACAAAAGGCGGCCTCGCTCATACCTTCAGGACGCCGGTACGTATTTGGAGCCGGAATGTGGTGCACCAGATCCGGTGCGAGATCAAAACCCTGATGGTCGAAGGTGACCCCGGTCATCGACATAGCGAGATAAGTACTGCCGTGGTATCCGTCGGTACGCGCGATGATCTTCTTTTTGCTCGGTTGCCCCAGACGGTTGAAGTAGAAATGAATGATTCGGATAGCGGTATCGTTCGCCATCGAGCCGCCGGTCCCAAAGAAAACATGGTTTAGCAATCCGGGTGTCAGTTCGGCCAGTTTTGCTGCCAGCGTGGCCGCAGGAGGGGTAGTCAGGTGATTGAACGTCGAATAGTAAGGAATCTGTCGCACCTGATCGGCAATAGCTTCAGCCATTTCATCATTACCATATCCGATATTGACGCACCAAAGACCACCGATTCCGTCCATGAAGCGATTGCCGTCTGAATCAAAGACATAGGCACCATCGGAATGCGACATAACCAGCGAACCTTCTTCCTTGAATGAGGCAAAGTCGGTCCAGGGATGGATATTGTGGTCACGATCCTTCTCCCACAGCGCTTGGGTATCGTATTTTTTTTGCGGTGCTGACATTGCTTTTTCCTCTTGAAAATTCTGACTCAGCTTGATGAATTAAATATGACTGAACCGATATTGCGATGCTGGCTAGGCTTCAAATCCCTTGAGCACGTTCACCGCATTCAGCCCGACTTCTCCGATATCGTATCCGCCCTCCATGACGAACAGGGTAGGAATACCCAATCCACCGATGAGTTCACCCGTTGTCAGGTAATCCGGAGTCGTCAGTTTGAAGAAACTGATGGGGTCATGCTCGAACGTATCTACCCCAAGGGAAACCACCAGATACCGGGGTTCAAATTCGCGGATGTGATTCAAGGCGTCGGTCAGGGCCTCGCGCCACTGACTGAAAGGCGTTGCGGGCGGCATCGGGTAATTCCGGTTAAAGCCCATCCCTGCACCCAATCCCGTCTCGTCCGCATAGCCCAGAAAATGAGGGAAAGCGTCTTCAGGGTCACCATGCAGCGAGCAAAAAAGCACATCATCGCGCTCGTAAAAGATATCCTGCGTACCGTTGCCATGATGGAAATCCACATCCAGGATGGCCACACGCTCCGAGCCGCTATCCAGCAGATACTGAGCCGCAATCGCTGCATTATTGAGAAAACAATATCCGCCGAACATGTCCCGCGCCGCATGATGCCCCGGCGGACGACACAGGGAGAACATCCCCGACTCCCCTGAAACTAGGGCCTTGGCCCCGGTCAGCGCCACATCTTTTGATGCCACCGCTGCTTCCCAGGTTCCCTCCGAAATCGACGTTTCAGCCGCGAGCGCATAATAACCCAGTTTCCCTTCTATAAACCGGGGTGCCCGGCACTGCATCCGTCTTGCCGGCCAGACAGAGGCCATTGCCTCACCGGCGTATCCGGTCTGACTCCATTCCTTCCAGGCAGTCTCAAGAAAGGCAACAAAATCAGCATCATGAATCCGCAGCACGGGATCCATTGAGAAAGGTTCGGGTGCCTCCACTGGCCCCAGCTTGGCATTGCGCACCGCCTCAACAACCATGTCAGCGCGCGACGGACGTTCAAACGGCTTTACCAACTCACCGCCATACAGTTCGGTTTTCGCATCGCGCAACCGATGCTGTTCACTGAAAATTGTTCTCATAGCGTTATCACTTTCTCTCAATCTCGCGCAATAGCGCAGGTTCAGTACTGCAGGCCCCGCGACTGCAGATGCGAGACCAACCGGCCGATGAACCGCCAGCACTGCATCAGTTGCGCCTCTTCCACATACTCGTCCGGACGGTGCGCCTGCAGAATACTGCCCGGACCACATACGACGCAAGGAATCTTCACCTGGTCACCGAACAGTCCGGCTTCTGACCCGAAACTGATCTTCTCAGGATTGTTGTCGTCCTCAAGGAGCATCTGCACAAAACGTACCACTGGCGCATCGGCAGGCGTATTGAGTCCGGGATATCCGGCAAGCGGCTCAATAGAAATTGAGGTCTGCGGATCGACGGCATGCATCCTCGGCAAGAGCTCATCATCCACATAAGATGCGATCTGCTGGAAATAGCTGTCGGCTGTTTCTTCTGGCAAGTGCCGCAATTCAAAGCGGAATTCACAAGCGTCCGGCACGATATTGAGCGCCCGCCCGCCCTCAATGGGTCCGACATGCAGCGTACTGTGGGGCACGCGATAGCCATCATCGATCAGGCCGTGCTCATGCACCGTTTTATAGACATTACGGATGTGGCAGATCAAATCCGCTGCGACTTCCACCGCGTTGACACCTTCGACGGGATAGGCTGAGTGGGCGGCGCGCCCCCGAATATTGACGCGCCAACTCTGCTTACCTTTATGTGCGTTAATCACCTTCATGGTGGTGGGTTCCCCGATGATGCCCATGGCAGGTTTGACGGGCTG
>DLPX01000042.1:4704-11936 GCA_002477475.1 Proteobacteria bacterium UBA7447 | reverse complement strand
TCCCGTCAATCAGGCCGCCCGCGGCGGATGTTGGTCCATCTGTGCCATCGGTCCCTGCGACCAGCATACTGATGTCCTCTCTGCCGGCGATGTGCGCCGACAGCGCAAGCGCCAGGCTTTGGTTTCGCCCTCCCCGACCGGGATGCTCTGGCAAAGTGGCTATGGGCTCGCCACCAAACAAATAAACTCCGGGCGGCGCGTTGGCAATAAACGGTCCAAGTCGATCCGCCAGTTCAAATATATCGCCATACAGGGTTTCACTATTCTCCATAACGGTGAGACCCAACTGCTCAGCCTTTGAGGCTACGGCCTGGCGGGCGATCTTGTTCGAAGCAATGATTCGACTGGTGCCCTTATCGGGCAAACGATTTGTATCTCCAAGGCCTGATCCGATAACCGCAATACTGTCGCCTTCAACATCGGAAATGGCATAGACCCTGATCCGCTGGCCGGGGAAACGCTCAATGAGTTTTCCCCCTTTGATCAATGAATGGGTTTTGCGGCGAGTATTGATTTGGTCAATCGTTTTTCCTGTGGCCAGCATCTCGTCAGTCATCGCTTTTAGCTCGCTGAGCGACACATCAGACGGCAAGGCTTCGGCAAGAGCCGATGCTCCACCGGAGACCAAAAACAGTACATGACTTTCCGCCGGTAAAGCTTCGATGGAATCAAAAAGCAGTTTCCCTGCAGACAGCGAGTTTTCATCAGGAACAGGATGTGCGGCTTCCATAACCCTGACACCTGGGAAAGCATCCAATTCATCGGTGACATGGCCATATTTGGTGATCACTAACGCAGCACAATCGGGCCACTCATCCAGGGCCCCGAGAGTCATGCCGGCTGCCGCCTTTCCCACCGCGATGATTAAACTCGGTGACAATGGGGCATCTTCAGCAATGGCATTGGTGACTGCCTGCCGGCCCGAAACCGCTGAGACTGCGGCATCAAATAATTGCTCTAACTGCTTTTTTCGATTATCTGCTGTCATCTATCGGGAATACCGGATAAAACCGCTCGTGCATAAAGTGCAGCGCATTGTAGAAGGACCGCAGGCAAACTTTTTTTTGAAGTGGTAAGAATCTTTTCGGATCAACACCAGCACTTGTCGTCAAACTAGGCTCTTTCAAACCCGCGAAAAATCTCCCAATCCGTTACCCGCCTGTCGTACTCGAACTGCTCATAACGCGCTGCGTGCACATAGTGGTCGACCACATCGTCGCCCAAAGCCTCGCGAAGTATCGCTGATTCATCGAGCGCTCTCGCTGCATCACGCAAAGTCGATGGGATCTGCCGACCTTCGCCGCCATAGGCGTCACCAACGAAAGACGCCTCAAGAGGGGTTTGATGCTCGATCCCATAAAGACCGGCAGCTAGTTGTGAGGCAAGAGCCAGATAAGGATTGAGGTCGGCGCCTCCCACCCGGCATTCGACCCGAACATTTGCCGTATCCGCGGCACACACTCGATAGCCGGCAGTACGATTGTCAAGACTCCAGACCGCCTTAGTGGGGGCGAAGGTACCTGCCTGAAATCGCTTGTAGGAGTTGATGTACGGCGCTAGAAAATAGGTAATCTCGTCGGCGTGGCCAAGCAAACCAGCGAGATAGTGACGCATGGTTTCGGACATGCCATGCTCTGCGGCCGGATCATAGAACACAGAACTGTCATCAAGGCTTCGCAGCGACTGATGGATGTGACTCGAGTTGCCGGCATGGTCGTAGTCCCACTTCGCCATGAACGTTACCGAGCGGCCCTTCTGCCAGGCAATTTCCTTGCACGCATTTTTGACAATGACATGGCGATCCGCCATGGCCAGAGCTTGTGCATAACGCACGTTAATCTCTTCCTGACCGGCACAGGCTTCCCCCTTGCTGTTTTCAACCGGCACGCCAGCCCCCTGCAGACCCGTTCGTATGGCCCGCATCACTTCTTCCTCCTTTGTGGTTTGGAAAATGTGATAGTCCTCGTTGTAGTGGCTGGCAGTCGTCAACCCTCGGTAGCCACTCTCGTACGCAGACTGAAAACTGTCATCGAACAGATAAAACTCAAGCTCGGTAGCCATGACCGCCTTAAAGCCCTTGTCCTGTAAGCGTCGGACCTGTTTTTTCAGCACGGCCCGAGGAGAGTGAGGAACCTCTTCATGGGTATGGTGATCAAGCACATCACAGAGCACCAAAGTCGTTCCCTCGAGCCAGGGCAATCTGCGCAGCGTGGCCAGATCCGGCTTCATGACGTAGTCGCCATAACCCGCCTCCCAGCTCGTAGACTTGTAGCCCTCGACGGTTTCCATTTCCATATCCGTCGCCTGCAAATAATTGCAGCTATGGGTTTCGTCGATAGCACTTTCAAGAAAAAACTCTGCCTGGAAGCGCTTACCCATTAAGCGCCCCTGCATGTCAATCTGGCAGGCCAGCACCGTATCGATGCGCCCCTCTTTCACATCCTGCGCTAGTTGCTCAACACTCATCATGCCGTCGTTCATATGAGATGGACCTCGGGATAGCTAGACTTTATTTTTGTGATGCATGCATTCTACAAATCTCATCGCGCCTTTGCTTATCACCCGACTTGTTGACTACACCAGAACAGGGCTCATAATCCTCTGACCAATAGCGACAGCAATGGGTTGACGGGTTGACCACGCACTCTTGGCAGTGCGCGTCTCATGTAACGAGCTTAATTTCAGCGAGGATTTATGATCTGGAAAGTCTATTTATCTGGTGAGATTCACTCAGATTGGCGTCAGCAACTGATCGACGGCGCCAAAGCTGACGATCTGCCCATAACATTTACTTCGGCCGTTACCGACCATGAAGCAAGCGACGCGGCCGGCGATCTGCTCGGCGCAGAAGAGAACTCGTTTTGGCGCGATCACAAATCGTCGAAAGTGAACGCGATCAGAACCAAGACGCATCTTGAGAATTGCGACATCGCGATCATCCGGTTTGGAGAAAAATTCAAGCAGTGGAATGCTGCCTTTGATGCCGGATACTGCGCCGCGAAAGGCAAACCCTATATAACGCTACATGACGAAGAGATCGTCCACGCGCTAAAAGAAGTTGATGCCGCAGCAATGGCCTGGGCAAAAACAACTGATCAGGTGATTCAGATATTGAAGTACGTTACACGGACTTAAGATGCCGTCTAAACAGAATCATCGATGCACAACTGAAGCGTCCTCGCTAATCCCGCTTCTTTTCCGAGAATAACTCTCCGCCCTGTCCCCAGTCGGATTGCTCGACGTCGGTCAAGATCACATCCACGGCGTCGTGTGTGCTGCCTGCCGTCTCGACAAACGCATCGGTTAGTGCGCGCACCAGGTCCCGCTTTTGCTGAGGTGTACGACCGACAAACATCTGTACCTGAATCAAAGGCATATGGTTTCTCCTCGATAAAGTAAGAATCGACAAAAATCGTTACGACTTGAGCTTATCTACGACTTTTTAATCATCGTTTGCGGCTCGCCCCATCTTGGCTTCGTAGCGGGCTAGAGTCTTCCCTGCGCCCCAGTCATTGCCCTTCAGCGCGCGCTGAATCGCAATCAGGTTATCGTCTCGTATGCGTTCGAGTTCCCGCGGATTCAAGCCTGCGGCCTGCTTTTCACATTGGTCACCCACATCATTGACGAAGTCATCGGTCAACTCGGGCACATCCATCAACTTGGTCCAGGGCCACTTAAGACACGGGCCGAACATCGCCAACATCGCCCGCATGCCTCCTTCGCCGCCCGCCAGGTGGAATGTCTGCATCGTGCCCATCTGCGCCCAGCGCAATCCAGGACCGTACGCAATAGCTGCATCGATCTCGTCGGCCGTGGCCACCTTGTCATGAAGCAACCACAATGCCTCTCGCCACAGGGCCTCCTGCAGGCGATCGGACAGAAACCCTGCTATCTCAACCCGACAATGCAGCGGATGCATTCCAATGTCCGCAAAAAATGTTTTGCCCCAGTCTATGTATTTATTGTCGGTCTGCGTGCCGGCCACAAGCTCCACCAGCGGCAGCAGATACACCGGATTAAAGGGGTGCGCGACCATCAGTCGCTCTGGATGACTCATCTCGGCCTGCAACTCACTCGGCATGATGCCGGAAGTAGATGAGGTGATGATCGCATCGTCAGCAGCAGTGGTTTCAATTTCAGCATAGACTGCGCGCTTGATGTCGGGGCGTTCCGGCACTGATTCAATAATCAGCTGGGAACCCTGGGCCGCTTGGGCAGCAGTATCGTGCCAGGTCACTGAGCCTTTGGTGCCGCGGGGTGCATCAGTCAGGCTGGCATAGGCCCGGTCCGCATTGGCGAGCACTGCATCAAACTTATCCTTAGCATCAGACGCCGGGTCAAAGACGCGAACGTCAATACCGTTCTCAATAAGACGAGCGGCCCAGCCGCCGCCAATCACCCCCCCACCGATAATCGCAACTGTTTCGATCCTGTTCATCTCTCTACCTTTTCGGACTTAGACTTAGACGGTTTGGGGCATACGCTTTTGCAGCTGGAGTTTTTCGCGTACTTCTGCCGGTGTCATCAGCGAGCATCCCATATTGGTCACAATCGTTCCTGCCTTTTCGACAAGTTGGGCATTGGTGGCGAGTTCGCCCTTTTTCAGCCACAGATTGTCTTCGAGACCGACTCGGATATTGGCGCCGGCAAGTACCGATGCTGCCGCATAGGGCATCTCATTGCGTCCGAGTGCAAAAGCCGACACCGTCCAGCCTGCCGGTACGTTATTAGTCATTGCCATAAAGGTGTTGAGATCATCGGGTGCGCCCCACGGAACGCCCATGCACATCTGAATCATCACCGGTTCCGGGATGATCCCCTCCTGAACCAACTGTTTAGCGAACCACAGGTGGCCAGTATCAAATGCCTCGATCTCAATGCGGACCCCAAGATCCGTCATCATCTTCGCCATCGCGCGAAGGATCCCTGGCGTATTTGTCATCACGTAGTCGGCTTCCGCGAAGTTCATCGTTCCACAATCAAGAGTGCAGATCTCCGGCAGACACTCTGCCACATGAGCCACACGTTCCGTTGCGCCCGCCATGTCAGTACCGTCTTCATTCAGAGGCAATGGACTCTCGACATCCCCAAAAACCATATCACCGCCCATTCCGGCAGTCAGGTTAATCACCACATCGGTGTCGGCATCACGGATACGGTCCACCACTTCACGAAAAAGTTCTTTTTGCCGGCCAGGCTTTCCGGTCTCGGGATCGCGCACGTGACAATGCACAATCGCGGCACCCGCCTTGGCCGCATCGATAGCGCTGGCCGCGATCTGTTCTGGCGAGCGCGGCACGTGTGGCGACCGGTCTTGTGTTCCTCCAGAACCTGTCACGGCACAGGTAATAAACGGCTTAAGATTCATCTCTAAAGGCATGTCGCACCTCCTAAGTGGACGAAAGATATTGTCATAATTGATACTCGTCCAATTGTAAAAAAACGCACAATACTTAACGATTTGCGATCGCAAATCTATTAACTCAAAATCTGACACACTTGGTGGCTCATCCCACTTCACGCAGAAATTGGCTACCCACAGCCATTCAAGATTAATATCCCGCCCTGTCAGATAAAAGTTAACTTTTGAGGTTTTTGGTGATAACTGAACGAACTCTCTCCCGTGATCTCATGGATGCGGAGATTCTTGCCCTGTGGCCCGACTTACCTTTGGTGCATAGGTTCCTGCTAGCAACTGGACAGCCGCTCAAAGATATAGTCGAAATGGACTGGCCTGACATCGATGAAGAGACCGGGGTGTGGAGGAGAACCAAAAAACAATCTTCAACGGCCTGGGATCTGACCATTCCTGAGTGGGTGTTAACGTGGCTTCCTAAATCAACCCTGGGGAGCGGCGTCTTTCTTGACGCGAATGGCAAACTCTTGACGCCAAACACTGTCTCTATACAACTTGACCAACATGTGTCTTCTATTGGTATGGAGGCTGTCACAGCCGAGGATATAAGGAGCTATGTCCGGGAGCAGATGACGGAGCTTGGCAATAACGAACTTGCCGCACAGGTCGTGGATCAGGCTGAGGCTATTCCCACAAGTCGTGTCTCTTTAAAAGACCAGGTGGTAGCCCAGGCCACGCTGATGGAGCGCTGGAGTTATCGCCTGCAGGAAATCGTTCTAGAGGGGGGCACTACATTGGGTGACACTCCGCTCAGTAATTCCCACTAGCGGTGCTGCCTGAAAAGTGGACTAAAGGAGACAAGGTAAGGATGGCAACAAAGCGCTATCAGGCGATTTGGGATCGAATATGCCGAGGCGAGCGAATTCTGCTGGATGGCGCTACCGGTACCGAGTGTGAACGCCGAGGCGTGCCTCAGGTCGTGAACACCTGGAACAGCGGCGCTGCCCTCTCTCACCCCGAGATCGTCCGGGCGATCCACGAAGAGTACATCGAATGCGGCGCCGAGATCATTATCACCAACACCTTCAGCTCATCACGTCATTGCCTTCGTTCAGCTGGAATTGAAGATCGATTTGATACGCTCACCAAAGCTGCTGTCCAGCTTGCCAATGAGGCAAGGAGTGCTTCCGGCCAGTCCGGGCTGTTGGTTGCAGGAGGAATTACGCATTGGATATGGACTAAGGACATACCGTCGATAGAAGAGCTCGAAACCAATACCCGTGATCAGGCCATGCTGATGGCCAGCGGGGGATGTGATCTCATCATGCTTGAGATGCTGAGCCATATCGACCGCTTGCTTGCCTGTGTTGACGGAGCCAAAGCAAGTGGATTGCCAGTCTGGGGAGGTGTGTCGGCAAAACCCATAGATGGACGGATGTGCCTTTTGGGCGGCGAACCTTTAGAAGATGCGCTTACCGCGCTTAAAGAAAAAGACGTCCCTCTTGTCAGTATCATGCACACTGAAGTCGACCATATAGACGCGTGTCTGGAAATCCTGAAGACTCACTGGCAGGGTGCAGTCGGGATATATGCGCACGTCTGCCAATTTAGTGAAGACAATACGACGGCGATATTCGACGACATGATCTCTCCCTCAGACTATGCCCGAGCATCCAAACGCTGGATGGATCAAGGTGTGCAACTGATTGGCGGCTGCTGCGGCGTTCGCAAGGAACACATCTGCGAACTGCGACAGGTCGTCTGAACACTGATAGCACACCGACACCTTAGGGTTGCGTTCAGTCCAGTAAAAATGATCCATGTTTAGACTGAGCACACAACAAAAAAAGGATTTTGATCGAGATGGATTCCTCAT
>DLPX01000042.1:336-4351 GCA_002477475.1 Proteobacteria bacterium UBA7447 | reverse complement strand
AGATTAAGAGACAGCTTCGAGGCGCTTTTTCGGGGCGAGTTTGAAACCGGGGTATGCCCTGATGAGGTCAATTGGCAGGAAGGCACCGGAGACCCCTCCCTGACTCGACAGATCTGCAATGGCTGGAAAGCGAATATCGCTATCGCCAGCGTGATTACCCGCCCGGATATTGGTGAGGCTATCGCATCGCTTGGCAACTGGCCCGGCACCCGGGTGATGTCAGACAACGTCCTTTGGAAACCTCCACAAAGCCGACCGCTTGGATATCATCAGGATAATTCGTTCCTCAGCTGGTATAACCCCTCTGAGCTCCTAAGCTGCTGGATTGCCTTGGATGAAACCACCTGGGAAGGCGGTACGGTTGAATTCATACGCGGCTCCCACCGTTGGCATCACACCGAACCCGAGGGGGAATTCCACGGACCAGAGGATTACCGACGCTATATGGAGATGGCTGCTGACCGACAAGAAGTTGAGCCCGAGATCGTTTATGTCGAGGTACCGAAAGGCGGCGGCTCATTTCACCATGGGTGGACCTGGCACGGCTCAGGGTTCAATCACTCCCAAAACTCCAGGCGCTCTTTGGTCATGCACGGCATGCGGAGCGATGCGACCTACGACCCTGCGCATTTCCACGAAGGCACGGGGCCTATTTATAGCCGCTACAAAAAGCTTGGAGACAACACCATGGACGAAAATTACTTTCCCATCACCTGGCGGGCGGATGGCTACCGAACTCCAACAATCGCAGATTTTTTAACTGAGCAATCCGCCTGACATTGATCCGTTAAGCCGCTGGAACTCCTGGCTCAGTTAGAATTCTCATTATCGATTCTTTGCTGGAGCTGCTTTCGAAAAAGCTTTGCTCCGGCATCAAGACGAAGATCGATATTCGGTGTGTGTCGGTCACGCATGCCTTTATGCACCTCGGTCAACACGGCCCTGTCTTCCTCAAAAGCCATACGCGCACCATCATTCATGAATTTGGATACGGACTCATCATTAGGATCAGTATTGCGGTGCTGAAACCAGAAATAGCGAGTCAGGCCATCATCGACTGGCGTCATGAAGTTATACGACACGTTGATATAAGTTTTGTCCACGGCAGGCCTATCCGGCCCGCCGGTGCCAACAGGCGTGTAGACAGATTTATTGATCGCGATGCTGGGAATACGAAGTTCATAGTGCTGAAGGCGGTCGCACTGCCCTTCAAATTTCACGAGACCAGAGTAGTACGGCGACGGCAGTTGTCCGTAAATCCAGCGCGAGACAGTGACTCCAGATTCGGTCCGGTGTAGATCCAATTGGCCGTCATCCGTGCCTGCACCGGCGAATGAGGATACGTGCACCCAGGCCACATGACTGGGATCCAGCAGATTGTCACAAATCCAGAGATAGTTGCATTCCATCTCCATTGTGCCGCCTTCGGTGCAGCCCCAATTGGGGTTATCAAAGTTCTCGATGTGAACAATATCATTCGGATCAGCCAGTTCCGGTTCGCCCATCCAGATCCAAAGCAGACGATATCGATCAACCACCGGATAACTTCTGACCCTGGCTTTTTCAGGAATCTGCTCCGGCTGCGTTGGTGCCGCAACACATTTTCCCGATCCATCAAAAGTGAGTCCGTGGTACCCGCACTCAATAACATCATTCTTTAAGCTGCCTTTGGACAAAGGCAATTTCCGATGCGGACAGGCGTCTTCCAGGGCCACTGGTGTGCCGTCCTGCTTTCGATAAAGCACCACACACTCATTCAGGAGTCTTTGCGCTACGAGTTTCTGCCCGTATTCTTTGCTCCAACCGGCCACATACCAAGCATTTTTCAGAAACATATCGACGCGCCTCTTCGCCTTAAGATCCTGTCCTGACGCCAGCCATTCTCATCACGGTTTCCGACATAAAGGGGGCGCCAGATCGATCGCCGGATTACGCTCAAAAAAGCCAAAGGGCTTCAGCATAAATCCAGTGTACTCAACGGGCATTACCGGAAAATCTTCAGGCCTTGGCAGATGCAGTACGCCCACGGTATGCCAAAGGACGACGTCTGCATCTACAAGGTTGCGGTCTTTTTCGATCCACTGCGGCAAGCCAGGCCCACATTCACTCTGGTTAACGTATTGACCAGGAGCATGCAGTTCATCGGGATCGTAAGCGGTGACCCATAAATCGTGTTCTACAAAACCCGCTCTTCGCATAAAAGGCGACCCTGGCTGATGCATCGGAGCAACATTAGGACCTGGCATCAATTTGTATGCAGGATGCCAACCGAGCCGGTTCGAACGGCTCCGATTCTCAATCTTCCAGAAACGGCTGTCCTTAGGCGCAGCATTGCGCGCTCCTTCGCTCTCTGATGTGATCACGCTCTCGCTGACGCCATGGGCATTGCCGTGGGGATTGTCTGGGCCTGACGGCACGCGATCGGCCTGCATTTCAACAACTGTATTGGCATCGCCATCCACGCTCATATCCAGTCGGATATTGAAGTAATGCTCATGAACCATGCCATTTACTCCAGGCGCAACAAGCGACCCATAAGGCGTCGGCTCTCCTTCTGTGATTGCCCTTAAGTAAAGCGTGCCCGTCAGCTTCGCTTCAAATTCAATCGTGCCATCCAGATACAGATACCAGAAAATACCGTAATCGTAATTGCCAATCGTAAAGAATGAAGAGACCACCAGTCTTCGGGATCTTCTTACTTCACTTCTTTGGGTATGCGCATCGGTATGCTTCCAGAGAACGCCATAATCCTCTTCGTGCATGCATACAATCTGACTAAGATCCAGAGGATTACCCAACTCGTCTACCTGATCGAAATCAAAATAATAAATCTCGCCGAGACAGTCACAGCCGAGCTTGAGCGAATTAACCTGTTTGCCAAAGATCGTCTCACCCAGATCAAAGGAATGGTTCATGTAGTGGTCCCCCGCCGTATCACCGTAGGGCACTACCAGTTCACTTAGAGATGCTCGATAGACAACGGGCCGATCGATCTCGCCATCATGGAAAGACAGGGTGTGCAGCACTAAACCTTCCTTGGGCGTAAAACCGACATGAAAGCGCCAGTTCAGCCACTCGACCGCGTAGCCATTGACCCGAAAGTCCGGTCCATCAGGCTGAGTAATCTCAAGGGGGGCCAAAGGTGGCCGGGTATCCAATCGATCTGAACGATAGTCGCCCCGGTCAGGCGGCAAGGGCACAACGCCATTATCTTCGATGCGTAGGACTTTGCGGTTATTGAGGTCAACCACAGGCACAAGACCTTCGATCGGTCGTGCGTAGGCATTGTCCTCGGGATGCTCACGGAAAAAGCAATGCGCACGAGTATGTCGCAGATGTTTTTCATCGGACTCGGCGAGGTTTGCTACCGCAAAGCCCTCCACAAGCACCTGCTCGGGGTCAGAGATTCCTCGACGCTCAAGCGCCGCCAGAAAATCGGGGTGCTCGCAGATGATCTTTCGAAACTCCGCACTCTCCTCACTCAGGAAAGATATACGAACGCCAGGAATAAGCTCGCGCGACGTTATCTTGTTTTCATCCAAAGACACGACGATTTCGCAGACCTCGTCTGCAGAACGATCCAGCACAACCGCGAACGCCTCCCGGGTGATGTCGGATGGATTTCCTGAGTTGAAAGCATTGACGGCCGATTTGCACGGCTCCTTGAGTCTGACCTGCTCAAAGAGAGCGTCGGGCGGAAGATTCATCTGGTCCCGGATAATTTGGACCGCACGGTCGAGTTCTTCTCGACCCAAGGGATCTAAAGGATGCATTTCTGGTTCATGAGGCACACGATCAGCAGCAAATTATAGACTTTTTGGATCCTGCCAAGGTTTAACCATCGCCCTTCAAAAGAAAGGGTTTGCGTAAAATTCCCCCTCTTACGCAAGGGTAAGCAGGCTATAGAATCTCCTCATTATCGGTCGACGTTGTGCGATGGTTCCAGTAACCCAGAGCCCTGTCCCCATGAGCAAAGTCAAAGACTATTCATTTCCCGAAGGACTGCATCTGCTTA
>DLPX01000042.1:0-221 GCA_002477475.1 Proteobacteria bacterium UBA7447 | reverse complement strand
AGCAAATTATAGACTTTTTGGATCTTGCCAAGGTTTAACCATCGCCCTTCAAAAGAAAGGGTTTGCGTAAAATTCCCCCTCTTAAGCAAGGGTAAGCAGGCTATAGAATCTCCTCATTATCGGTCGACGTTGTGCGATGGTTCCAGTAACCCAGAGACCTGTCCCCATGAGCAAAGTCAAAGACTATTCATTTCCCAAAGGACTGCATCTGCTTACCCGGT
>DLPX01000020.1 GCA_002477475.1 Proteobacteria bacterium UBA7447 | reverse complement strand
CCCGGACGGTGGCCGATGTTGCCGTCTTCGTAATCCTTATCGGAACTCCACGCCGCTTCGACCGACTCGATGTGGTAGGCCGCACCGGACATCTCATTCTTCCAGCGCACCGAATCAAAAACAAAGAACTCCGCTTCCGGTCCAAAATAAGCCGAATCCCCTGCCCCGGTCGACTTAAGATAGGCTTCAGCGCGTTTCGCGATCGAGCGGGGATCTCGGTCGTAGCCCTGCATGGTTGCTGGCTCGATCACGTCGCATCGCAGCAGTACCGTGGTGTCCTGCATGAACGGGTCGATGACCGCCGTATCCGGGTCAGGCATCAGAATCATGTCTGATTCATTAATACCCTTCCAACCTGCAATGGAGGAGCCATCAAACATCTTGCCCTCCTCGAATAATTCTCCATCAATGACTGAAGCCGGCACGGAGACATGCTGCTCCTTGCCGTGCGTGTCGGTGAATCGGAAATCGACAAATTTTGCTTTGCTGTCACTGATCAGTTTTAGTGCGTCTTCTGCTGACATGGTTTTTCCTCTACGGTGAATGCGAAAAACGCTCCCGAAGGGCATCGGGTAGCGCTCTTCGCTAAGATTATTATCAGTTCTGTTTTCTTTAAAGCAAATTCCGTGCCAGCCTAAATACGGTGAAAAACGTCCTATCTTTCCATTTATGTGCCCTATTTTTGTGCATTATGTCATTTATTGCACTTATTTCGTGCATATTGCTGATAAGAATAGACAGCCGAAGATCAAAGTTAAGTAGCCCTTGCCACAATCCAATATCGAAATCTCGCCAAGGATCCTTAAACAGAACTGAGTTTACGATCATCCGAGTCGGCACAAACCGTTTAACTCCGGCTGCTGGATTTACCAAACGAGAGAGCCTGATTGGACAGACGTGAACCTGTAAAAAGGCGATCGTAGCTTTTAAACATGAACCTTCGTAGCGGCAATGCCCGTTTTGACGCTGTCTTTCAAAGCTTTGTAGATCAAGTGTTTTTGGGGCACCGGTATAATCCACTCATTCCACTGCAGTGATGTCGGGAACCAAATAGTGCATTTTCAGGATTTGATCCTGCGCCTCCAGGCGTACTGGGCGGACCAGGGCTGTGTGGTGCTTCAGCCTTATGATATGGAAGTCGGTGCGGGCACCTTCCACACGGCGACTTTTCTTGCCGCCGTGGGCCCGGAGCCATTGCGCGCGGCTTATGTCCAACCGTCCCGTAGGCCAACCGACGGCCGCTACGGAGAAAACCCCAACCGTCTGCAGCATTACTTTCAGTTTCAGGTTCTGCTCAAGCCTTCGCCGGACAATTTTCAGGACCTCTATCTCGGCTCTCTTGAGAGCCTTGGCATCAGTTTTCAAAAAGATGATGTCCGCTTCGTTGAGGACAACTGGGAATCCCCGACCCTCGGGGCCTGGGGACTGGGGTGGGAGATCTGGCTGAACGGTATGGAAATCTCCCAATTCACCTACTTCCAGCAGGTCGGCGGGCTCGACTGCCGGCCGGTCACGGGGGAGATCACCTATGGCCTGGAAAGAATCGCGCTCTACCTGCAGGGGGTGGACAGTGTCTTTGATCTTAAGTGGAACACCCACTTCAGTTATGGCGATCTCTATCACCAGAATGAGGTCGAGCAATCAGCGTATAACTTTGAGCATGCAGACGTCGACGTACTGTTGCGTCAGTTTGAGAATTGCGAGTCCGCCTGTGAACATCTTTTGGGGCAGCGGTTGCCCTTGCCCGCATACGAACAGGTTCTGAAAGCGTCACATACCTTCAACCTGCTGGACGCCCGACACGCCATCAGCGTAACTGAGCGGGCGCGTTATATCGGGCGGGTTCGAAATCTTGCCCGAGGGGTTGCCCAATCCTATTTCGAAGCGCGTGAGGCACTTGGCTTTCCGCGAGGACGCTCATCATGAGCAAGACAAAGGGCAGGGCAGATCTGCTGGTGGAGGTCGGCACGGAAGAGTTGCCCCCTGCAGCGCTGCGCAAACTCAGCGAAGCCTTTGCGTCGGGTTTGGCTGAGGCGCTCGCAACAGCCGGCTTGGTGGAGAACCCGACCACAACACCCTTTGCGAGCCCAAGGCGACTTGCGGTGCGTATCAGTGGCGTTGCCAGGAAAGCGGCTGATCAGGAAAGTGAGCGGCGCGGTCCCGCCGTAAGCGCGGCCTATGATGAGAACGGCCAACCTACGCCGGCGGCAACCGGGTTCGCACGTTCCTGTGGCGTCGAAGTCGCAGACCTTAAGACCCTGAGCACAGACAAAGGCGAGTGGTTGGTACACCGTAGCGTGGTACCTGGAGCAAACGCCAAGACACTCATTGGACCGGGCATCCAGCAGGCGCTGGACAAATTGCCCATCCCAAAGCGCATGCGGTGGGGTACGGGAACCGACGAGTTCGTACGGCCTGTGCATTGGCTTGTGGTCCTGCATGGCCAGCAGGTTGTGCCGTGCAGCGTTTTGGGGGTCGCCGCCGGGCGCGTCAGTCGCGGGCACCGCTTTATGGGGAAAGCCACTGTGCGTATCGCGTCCGCCTCAGATTATGAGCAGCGTTTACAGGAGGAGGGTGCTGTCATGCCCGACTTTGCGGCGCGCTCGGCAATGATCGAGAAGCAAATCACCCGTCTTGGAGAAAAAGCAGGCGGCCATGCTGTCATTGATGCGGCTCTATTGGAAACCGTCACCGCACTCGTCGAAAAACCACACGCCGTGCTCGGCAGTTTTGATTCCGCTTTTTTGAAAGTGCCCCAGGAAGCCCTGATTTCTTCCATGCGCGACCATCAGAAGTATTTTCACGTGGTCGATAAAAAAGGCGCGCTGCTTCCTGCGTTCATCACCATCAGCAATATCAAAAGCCGCTCGCCCGCGCGGTTACGGACCGGCAATGAACGCGTGCTGAACGCCCGGCTGGCTGACGCCAAATTCTTCTGGGAGTCAGACGCCACCCAAACTCTGGCACAACGGGCACAAACGCTTGACCAGGTGCTTTTTCACCACGCATTGGGCAGTCTTGCCGACAAAACGCGCCGCATTGAAAGATTAGCCGGCAAGATCGCGCGGGCCATCGGGGCTTCAGAGGCCGATTGTTCCCGCGGTGCAAGTCTCTGCAAGGCTGATCTCGTAAGCGGGATGGTCGGGGAATTTCCGGACCTGCAGGGCACCATGGGGCGTTATCTGGCAAAACATGACGGCGAGTCTGCCGCTGTCGCGCGGGCCGTCGAGGAGCACTATCTGCCCCGACAGGCAGGCGGCGCATTGCCCAAAAGCGTTCCCGGCCAGGTGCTGGCGCTTGCAGACCGGCTCGATTCTTTGGTGGGGCTTTTTATTGCGGGAGAAGAACCTACAGGAGAAAAAGATCCGTATGGTCTGCGTCGGGCGGCATTGGGGGTTATCCGGATTCTGGTCGAGAAGAAACTTGATCTTGATGTGGCGACACTCGTGGAAGAAGCTGCCGACGGCTATGTTGTCGGCGGACTCGGCACAGGAGACAGCGCCAAAGCACAGTGCACCACGTTCATTCTGGAAAGATATCGCTCCCTGTATGTCGCATTG
>DLPX01000011.1:499-26140 GCA_002477475.1 Proteobacteria bacterium UBA7447 | reverse complement strand
ATCCTGGAGGAATACGCCAGTGGTGCCTCAATGAGAAAACTGATCAGCCCTCAGGACGTTGCTGATATGGCCGTCTTTCTGGCGAGTGATAAGGCGTCACTGGTCAGTGGTCAGGTCATCGCAGTAGACGGGCACACCGAGAATCCAGAGCCGCGCTCCTAGGAACACAGCCGCCGAGTCGGCTCAGTAGGCTCTCACTTTCGACGCGCCTGCGTAGAGAATCTCCGCCCAGTTGGCATTGGCTTGTGCACGGGCGGCCAGGCCTGACTCATCCCGATCGGCATCAGGACGCGGCAGAACGGAAAAGTCTCCGCCGTCCTCGCAGCCCTGCACAACCTGAACCAGATGCTCACCGATGGTCTGGCGGGAATCCGGACCCATGTAGGCCTGAAGCGCGATACCCATTCGTCGCTCGTCGCCCTGATTGGGCATCGATCCGTGAACCGTGCGGGCATGGTGAATGGACATCTGTCCAGGACGAAGGATCAGATTCACCGCCTCGGCTTCGTTCACATCAGCAACGGTCTGCCCGCGTGTCAGGATATTGTCCTCTCCAAAGGTATCGTCATGCGTTCGGATACCGTCTTTATGGCTGCCGGGAATCGCTTTGATACAACCCAGCTCCGGGTTACTCGGCGTCAATGCCAGCCAGGGCGTAATAAAGGTATGAGGTTCAATACCCATATAGGTGGCATCCTGATGCCAGCTCACAAACCCTTCGCTTTTCGGTTCCTTAAAAAATAGCACGGTGCCATACAGCAGGATATCCTCACCAATCAGATCGGACACTGCTCCGACAATTACCGGGTGATGCGCGACCTCATCAATGCAGGTGTAGGCAAGATGTGAATTGTTACGATTGGTCGGTCCAAGTTCTTCCGGGTTCGCTACCTCTGCAGCCTCCACCCTAAGCTTTAGCGCATGAGCTTCCTCTTCCGACATGACATCAATCGGCGCGCAGTAGCCATATTCATGGAAATAATCTATCTGGGACTGCGAAAGAACCTTGGGCATGGATAACTCCTAAAGGATGACTTCACATCCGACGCCATCGGGCGCCCTTGAAAGACGAACGATACTGCTCCCATCCTGGTCAACCCGATTTGGGCGCGAAGCAACCTTAACTAATGGCGACATCGGGAAAACTTTCGAGTGCCGGCTTTTTCTGGCAGATTCAGAATCTGATCCAGATTTACACATTGTAAAAACTAGATGTCTTTTGATTCCGTCATCACTTTCCTGCCCACCCGGGACCTCGCACAAACTGCACAGTTTTACGAAAAGGTTCTGAAACTGGAGTTGGCCCTAGACCAGACCCGGTGTCGCATCTATCGTGTTGCAAAATGCGGCTTTTTGGGTTTCTGCCTCAAGGACTCAGTCACACCTCAGGAGGGTGTCATACTGACACTCGTCACAGAAGAGGTGGACCACTGGCAGACACGCATGGCAGAGCACAAAGTTCCGATTGAAAAAGGACCGGTCTTTAATCCGGACTTTCAGATCTATCAAATGTTTCTGAGAGATCCCAATGGATATCTGATTGAAATCCAGCGCTTTGAAGATCCCCGATGGCAGAACTAACCCTGACCAGATCAAGAACAGGATGAAGATAATGCTTTACGACAGATCTACGGGAAACTGTTGCAAGTGAGTGATCACTGGTATCGCTGTGAGATAGACCGTGAGCTGCTGAAATCCCTCTCACGGCGGACAAACTGGCACGGTCTTGTCTACCTGCTGTACTTCGTCGTGCTGCTCGTGATCAGCGGAGCTTGGGCAGTGCAATCTCTGGGGACGCTATGGAGTATCCCGGCGTTTCTGCTTTATGGCGGCATCTGGGTATTCGCGACCAGCATCGTGCACGAAACATCACACGGCACCGCTTTTCGTAACCGGGCACTCAATGAGACCGTCCTCTTTATCTTCGGATTCATGGTTCAGCAAACCCCCAGCCTGCTGCGCTATGTTCATGCCCGCCATCATTCCCATACCGCACTCGTGGGAGAGGACCCTGAAATCATCCTGACCAACCCGATGACCTGGCGGGATTTCATTATCAAGGAACTGATTGATCTTGGCAGCATCTGGTACTTCGTCAAAGCGACTGCCGGGCTCGCCATCGGCCGGCCGACTCAGGATACGGCAGACTGCATTCCCGCCCAAGGGATGCTCCGCGCCGGTATCGAGGCACACGTGTATATGCTGGCTTACACCGGCGTCATCTTGTGGTCTCTTATGGCGCAGTCCTGGCTTCCGGTCCTGATGCTGATCCTGCCCCGCCTCTTTGGCGCACCGACCCATGGCGTGATCCTGGCCACACAGCACTTTGGCATGGCCCAGGATATTCCGGACCATCGTCACACAACCCGAACGATGCAGGTGAACCCGGCACTACGCCTGCTCTACTGGAATATGAACTACCACGTCGAGCACCATATCTTTCCGCAAATTCCTTTCCACGCTCTGCCGGCTCTGCACAAGGCCGTTGGCGATCAGTGCCCGCCACCGACCCAGGGGGTATTTGGCGCCTTGAAAGAGATTGCCACCACCATAAACCGTCAGCGTCTGGATCCCGGATACACCACGCCAAGGCCTCTACCGCACACCGTTTCGAATTAACCAAATGGCAGAAAACCTTTCAGGCAAAAAAGCTCTGGTGACTGGTGCGGGTGGCGGCATCGGCCAGGCCATCGTCGAGTCACTTAAGGCGCACGGTGTCACCGTAGCCGGCACAGACCAGAACGCGTGTCCGAATTCGGATGTCTCGATCGTTGGAGATTTAATGAACGCGGCTTTTTGCGATGCGTTGCCGGGCAATGCCCGCGAACAACTCGGCGGCCTCGACATTGTCATCAACAACGCAGGGATCATCCGACGGGGTCCGGTAACCGACGCGACCGATGACGACTACGCTGCCTCTTTCGCCGTCAATGTCGAAGCGCCCTTTCGCATTTGCCGGGCAGCCATCCCCCTGCTGACAGAAGCCGGCGGCGGCGCCATCGTCAACATTGCCTCCTGCTGGGGAGTCCATCCGGGCCCTAATCATCCGATCTATTGCATGTCCAAGGCAGCGGTCGCATCGATGACCCAGTGTCTGGGTCATGATCATGCGCATCAGGGCGTTCGAATCAACGCCGTCTGCCCCAATGAGGTGGATACGTCCATGTTGCGCTCAGGCTTTAGCGCTCGGGGTATGGATCCGGATACCGCCATTGCGTCACTGAATGCCTCCGTGCCTTTGGGTCATATTGCCGAGCCGCAGGAGATCACTGATGTGGTGCTTTTTCTCGCGTCAGACGAGGCACGTTATATGTGCGGCAGCCTGGTTGAGGTTAACGGCGGAAAAGCCGTCTACTGACGTATGGATAAGGTCGCGCTGATTACCGGTGGTCGAAGCGGGATTGGTCTTGCCTGTGCGCAAAAGCTCTCACAGTCCGGGTACGAGGTGGTCACAGCGCAACGTACTCCGGCTGACACCTTTCATAGCATTGAAGCAGACTTTTCAGACCCCGATACACCGAAACGCGTTATCCAACAGGTTATCGATCGGCACAGCCGTCTGGATGCGCTCGTCAACAATGCCGGTATCATGCTGGAGGACACGGTCGAAGGCATGTCCCTGGCGGACTGGAACCGAACACTCAATATCAACCTCACGGCGCCGTTTCTCCTGATCAAATACGCCTTACCTCACCTACAGGGCGAAGGCGCTATCGTTAACATCGGCTCGATTGAGGGACTCGGATCTAACCCCCAACACGCCGCCTACTGTGCATCCAAAGCAGGCCTGCACGCCTTGACCCGGGCCGTGGCGGTTGATGCCGGTCCACAGGGCATTCGCTGCAACGCGATTGCGCCGGGCTGGATTGATACCGAACTCAATGAAGAATTTATCGAATCAATGGCCGATCCAAAGGCTTTCAGGAAACAGATCGGAGGAATTCATCCATTACGCCGTACGGGCAAACCTGAGGAAGTCGCGGCACTGGTTGCCTGGCTGGTGTCTGAAGAAGCGTCGTTCGTCACGGGCCAGATATACACCGTTGACGGCGGCCGTCTCGCCCAGTTGCCACTGCCGTAGACTTGGGCTCCGTCTGTCGCCCAGTCACGACTGCCGTCGAATGATGAAGCCGATCAAAAAGGGATAGAAGTTATGCAATCACATGCTCGAGTCGTTGTCGTCGGAGGCGGCTGTGTCGGCGCCAATATTCTCTACAGTCTCGTCCATCGGGGGTGGACTGACGTTTGCCTTGTTGAGCGAACTGAACTCACCGCCGGCTCCACTTGGCATGCCGCCGGATTGATCCCCGTCTACTCTTTTTCCTACAAATTCGGTCGGTTGATCCGAAAGACCATTGACCTCTATGAGGGCCTTGAAGAGGAGACAGGCCAGAACATCGGCTGGCACAAATGTGGGCAGTTGCGGATCGCAGAATCTGCAGATCGAATGGATGAATATCTCAACTACGCCTCGATCGCACAGACCCAGGGCGTGAGAGCAGAAATCCTGACGCCCGAGCAGACCGTTGATTTATGGCCGCTTATGCAGCGCAGTCCGAATCTGTTGGGAGCTATCTACAACCCGGATGACGGCCATATCGCACCAGCAGATGTCACCCAGGCACTCGCGAAAGGTGCGAAACAGCTGGGAGCCAACATTTATCTACACACGGAAGTCCGTTCGATCGACATGCTGCCCTCAGGCGAGTGGAAAGTCAGCACCAATCAGGGTGACATCGTCTGCGAGCACGTTGTAACAGCGACAGGCAACTACGTCCAGCAGACTGCAAGGATGCTGGGTATGGAACTGCCCTGCTTTCCGATCCTGCATCAGTACTGGGTAACCGAGACGGTGTCTCAGGTCCGGGAACGCAAAAATCAGGGACTACCGGAAATGCCCGTGTTACGCAATGAAGCGATCAACGGCTATGTCCGGGAGGAGCGGGACGGCCTGATGTTCGGTCCGTACGAGCGCCCGGCCAACCTGGAGCACTTCGCCCGTGACGGCGTGCCCGACTGGTTCGGTGCAGACCTGCTGCCTGAAAACATGGAAGCGGTAGAAGACAACTGGGCCGCAGCACTCGACCTCGTACCAGTGCTGGGTGAAGTTGGCATCCAGGCGAACGTGCGCGGACCTATCTGCACTTCTCCCGATAACCTGCCGTTGTGTGGTCCGGCCTGGGGCAAACGCAACCTCTGGCTGGCTGAGAGTTTTACCGGTGGACTACTGATGGGCGGGGGGCTCGGGTCCGAACTGGTCAACTGGATTGTGGATGGCGAGCCGCATATCGATCTGGGTGAGGTTGATCCAAGACGGTTTGGTGCGTATGCCAATAAGGTCTATACGGGCAGGAAAAACAAAGAGGCATTCGGCCACAACTTCGGCATCCACTATCCGGGCTACGAGTGGCCTGAAGCTCGCCGCGCCAAGATGATGCCCTGCTACGACAGATTAGATGCCGCCGGAGCCGTCTGGGGCGCAGTCTACGGATGGGAGATCCCCTTGTGGTTTGCGCCAAAAGGCGAGGAGGCTCGGGATATCTGGAGTTACCGCAGTTTTAACTCAATGCCGCATGTTGGCGCCGAATGCCGGGCAGTGCGGGAGTCGGTCGGCCTCTTTGAGATGACGCCGATGGCCAAGTTCGAAGCCCGCGGCGCCGGTACCGAAGACTGGCTGAACCGTATCCTCGCCAATCGGATGCCGCGAAAAGTCGGAGGCATAGTGCTGGCACATCTGCTTACTCACAAAGGCACCGTCCGCTCGGAATTTACGGTAACCCGCCTTTGCGATGAGCACTTTTACCTTGTCGGCACCCCCAGAGGTGAGCGTCATGATTTTGACGTGTTGCAAAAATCATTACCCGCAGACGGCAGCGTTCAGCTCACCAATGTCACCGCCGAGCGCGGCGGTCTGACGGTGGTCGGGCCCAACGCTCGTGACCTACTGAGCAGCCTCGTAGACGGTGATCTCAGTAACGATGCCTTTCCCTGGATGAGCGCCCAGTCATTAACCGTCGGACTGGCTTCTGATGTGAGGATGATGCGCATCAACTATGAAGGCGAACTCGGCTGGGAGCTCTACCATCCAATCGCCTACAACCTGCATCTTTTTGAAGAGATCTGCCGGGCCGGCGAAGCCCACGGCCTCAAGCATTGCGGATATCGGGCCATTGAATCCCTGCGGCTTGAAAAATCCTACCGCGCGATCTACCGGGACCTTGATCTTGAACACACAGCGCTTGAAGCCAGCCTCGATCGATTTATCAAATGGGATAAAGATGACTTCCAAGGCCGTGACGCCCTGATGCGCCAGCGGGACCGTGGCCTGGAGCAGAAAATGGTGACCCTCAAGGTCGAGACTGTTGATGCCGATGCCTGGATGAACGAAAGCGTCTTCTTCGACGGCAAACTGGTCGGACGGATCACGTCTGGCGCGACCTCGCACCATATCGGCCAGTGTCTCTCGATGGCCTATATCAACATCGACCAGGCGCAGGTTGGCACGGCTCTTGAAGTCCAGGTACTTGAGCGCCGGGTCCCGGCGACCGTGATTGCTGATTCCCCTTATGATCCAAACAACCAGAGACTGCGCATGTAGGAAGCGCTACAGCGAAAAAGCGCTTTAAAGCGGAGCATGACACAATGGAAGAGGAAATCCACACTCGTAAAGGCGGCCGGGCGGCCCGACGTGCCGAGCGGCTCAACGCGCCCATCATCCATCACCCGCCCCTGACGACAAACGTACCGTTATACGAAGTAGCAAGCGCAGAAGGCGTCGAGCAGATTCACGAAACCGCGATGCGGATTGTTGAGGAAATCGGTGTTGAGTTCCGTGAGCCACAGGCGATTGAGACCTGGAAAAAGACAGAGGCCGAAGTCGATGGCGCCAGGGTCCGTATCGGTCGTGACGCCCTGCTGGGCCTGGTCGCCAAAGCGCCGTCGGAATATATCCATCATGGTCGGAATGCGGAGCGTACCGTTACCGTCGGCGGAAAATCCATGGTGGTCTCTCCGTCCTACGGCCCTGCCTACATTTATGACCTCGACGGGGTGCGTCGTCCTGCCGGCGTGGAGGATCTCAATAACCTGCAGAAACTGAACCATATGGCATCCACCGTACACATCGCCGGCGGACCCGTTGTGGAGCCGATGGATATTCCTGTGCCTCATCGACACCTGCACATGGCCTACAGCGGCTTCAAGTTCTCGGATAAACCTATCGTCGGCAATGTCACATCTTCCGAGCGAGCTCAGGACACCGTCGACATGTGCAAGATTGTTTTCGGCGAAGACTTTGCCCAGAACCACTGCTGTACCACATCTCTGATCAACGCCAACTCTCCACTGGTCTGGGATGAGACCATGCTGGGAGCACTGCGCACCTATGCGCAGAACAATCATGCCGTGATGTGTTCCCCTTTTTCTATGGCGGGCGCCTCCAGTCCGGCCAGCAATGTTGGAACCATGGCGCTGGTGACAGCAGAAGCGCTGATGGCGATCGCCTATGCACAACTGGTAAGACCCGGCGCACCGATGTTGTTTGGTGTTCCGGCCATGACTGTGGCACTAAATACCGGCGCGCCTGTGCACGGCAGTCCCGACTCTGCCGTTGTGCAGTTTCTTGCTGGACAGATGGCCCGGCGCTATAAAGTCCCGCACCGCGCGATTGCCAATTGCGCGACCTCCAAATCGGCAGACATGCAGGCCGGCTTTGATTCGATGTGGGGGTTGTTCCCTTCGTTTTTAAGCGGTGCGCAGTGGATCACCATGGCGGGCGGCATGATGGAAGGCACGCTGGGAGTCGGATATGCCAAGACTGTTATCGACTTTGAGCAACTGGATGCCTTCTATCATTTCTGTCAGGGGCCCCGCTACGATGACCTCGAAGAGATATTTGAGACCATCAAGGATGTCGGTCCCGGCGGACACTTTCTGGGAACGGCACACACACGCAAATCCAACCTATTTATTTTTCCGTCGCAAAACAACGTCACCTTCGAGCAATGGGAGGCGGAGGGCCGCCGCTCCACCGAAGGGGTGGGTCTTGCCAAAGCCCGTGCATGGCTGTCACGTTACGAGGCACCGCCCATTGATTCGACGCTCGATGCGGCACTTCAGGATTTCCTTGCCCAGCGCGAGTCCGAAATTCCAAAAACCCTGGGCTGAACCTCGCTTTCAGTGACAGGCCTTGCCGAGCGCCTTCAGGCGCCAATAGTTGTAAGGCAGAGGCGTCAAAAAACCCGCAACAAGCATGATGGGAACCACCCACCATGTCAGCACCGCACCGCCCGTCAACACCACATCCACTATGTTCATAGCGGCTTCCATGGCGACCATTGAGATCAGCGACATCCCTACCGCCGTTCGAAACGCACTCTTGAGCGGCATCTGTCGAGACAGCACCACGGTCTCGAGCGCAATGGAAGTCAGGATGCCATTGATGATGGCAAGTGACATGATCGCAAGCGTTGACCATCCGATACCGGTCAGCTGAAAGAAAAGAATCGTTCCGAAATCCCCGATCGAGCAGCCCGCAAGGCACCATAGGGTATTCACAGAGGCTCTGCGCCAGGTGTGCGGACAGTTCCAACGAAATTTAGGAGAGGTGTTCATCCCGACTGCCAATGCACTTTATTAAAACAAAATCAATAATCACCAGAACGATACTGGCGGCGAGTTATGATCCAACGATGACGGTCCCACGCATGCCTGCCTCATAATGCCCCGGGATTAAGCAACCAAAATGGAAGACACCCGATTCCGTAGATTGCCATGTGTTGGTACCCGTTTCACCCGGAGCTATATTAACCGTAAAGGGTTTGTCATGAGACATCGAAGGGTTTTGCTTCATCTCTTCAGCGTGTTTGTTCAGCGATTGGAGCGTGCCAAGAACAAACTCATGCATCAACTGAACTTCATTCGCATGAATAAATTCCACAATGTCGCCTTGTTTAACTTGGATGGTTGCAGGGGTAAATCGCATATCATCCGACATACTGATTTCGATCGTAACGGTGGGATGCATCTGGGTACCATACTCTCCGAACTCGGTCTCGATCAATCCAGATCCAGCCTTATTGCTGTGATCATGATCATGGGAGCCACCAGCCAGACTGGCCGTAGACACCAGGAGGATATTGGTGAGCAACGCGATTTTTCCAAATTTCATTGAAATCTTCATTTTTGTCTCCCTGAAAACCATGAGGTCAGGATTTTAAGAAAATCAGGCCAGGATGATGATGACGAATTCTTCACTTGTCTTAGAGCGAAATCTGCCTCCGCGATCGTGCGGTTTATCCGCTAGGCGCAGCAGACGATAGGGCCTTACTGATGGAAAAGAAAAAAACCCCCAAAAGGTCGGGCGGCATTGGATCTCGGCTCGCGATCAGCGTGTTCAGCATCGTATTTGTTTCATTGATCGGAAGCGCAAGTACACAAACTGACCAGCCAACCACAGAAGACACTGTTTTCTCTTTTGCGGAAATCATCAATAGCGTTCTTCCAAGCGAAACTCCCGAGTCCTTGAGCCAGATTGTTCTCCAATATAAAGATGATGCTGTGGTCGATGGAGGTCAGCGCTTGTATATGAGCCATTGTGCGACCTGTCATGGGATTAATTTGCAGGGCGCGCCCAACTGGCATCGGCGTAACGCAGCCGGCTATCTTCCTGCTCCTCCTCATGACGAGACTGGTCACACGTGGCATCACCGCGACCAGTTACTCTTCGACCTGACCAAGCATGGTCCACAGGTCGTGGCAGGGTCTGATTACAAAACCCATATGCCGGCATTTGAAGGCATCCTCTCTGATGAAGAGATTGTCGCCGTGCTGTCTTATATCAAATCGACTTGGCCTGAGGAAATCATTCGCATTCATAACGAACAAATCAATCAGAACTAACCCGCCGGTGACGGAGCGGCATCAATCACATTGCCTGTATTGCCTTGTCTACGTTCAAGCAGATCCGAAAGGATACCGTCCCATAAGTCTGTTCTCGACTGTCTTACCTGCTGCGCCACCCTTTGCGCCTCCTGCCGTTTCTTATCGGTGTCGCAAAGCACTTCCAGTAGTCGGGTAGACATAGGGCCATGGAAATCCTCGTCAAGATGGATATGACGGCTAAGGTAGAAGAAGAAAGTGGGCGCCTGATCGCTATCTATCTGAGAATTGGCGAGGACATTTCGAAACATTTCTGGTATGGGCTGCTCGCGCCCTATTGCAAGCGCGGCCGCCATCTTGTGTGGATTGTCCGGATCAATGAATCCAAACGTCGTTCGGGTAAATTGCTTCGCTGCTTTGGGGGCATCACAAAAAGCAAGCGCCTGTTCAATGCCCTCTGAAGCTGCTTTTTCAACAAAAGCTTCAATCAGTTTGGTATCGGCACCCACTTCGCGCATCGCGCGAAGATAGAGCTCGAAGTGACTCAGGAACTCGCCCTCTTGGTTTGTTGAGTCCGATTCTTCTTCCAAAACCAGTTCATTGATAAACCTTCTCAACGCTGGATCGCCGACCGGATGCCACGGCACCGAGGGAGGCGCCACAGCCGCCTGCAGCGACTTAATGATCGACATGAAATCCCATACGGCGAAGACGTGATGCTCCATAAAACATTGAAGGTCATCCGGCTCTTTCAGCTCGGAAAAAACCGGGTGGTCATGCAAATAGGTATCTGGTGCGGGTTGGGAAGACATGTTCTGGCTTCGTCTCTTTAAGCCCTTATTATCTTGAGGGCGTCTTACCGCTTTGACACCAAATTCACCTCACCCGCGGAACGGTCAATCGGTAGGCGGATCTTTGATTGGAGGCGCTCCGCCCAGAAAAATATTCTCGGCAGAATAGTCGCAAGGGGCTTCGCGCATTTCCAGATGGAGGCCGGCGCCCTCCCAGGGGTGTTCCCGAGCGAGCGCTTCATCGAACTGAATCCCCAGCCCCGGCTCAGTCGGTGCCTCGACGTAGCCTGACTCCCAGCGGATGGTGTTGCCGATCAGCTGCTGGTGAAAACGGCCGCCCGTCTCGATAGTCTCCACCATGAGGACATTGGGAATGTTGGCAGCCAGCTGGATGTTGGCGGCCCACTCTACCGGGCCCGCGTAAAGATGTGGCGCTACCTGGGCATTGAAGGCCTCAGCCATGGCAGCGATCTTTTTCGTTTCAAGAATACCGCCTGACCGTCCAAGTGCCGGTTGCAAAATTGCAACGCCCCCGGTGCGCAGCAAAGCGGAAAATTCAGCCTTTGTCGTCAGACGTTCGCCTGTGGCAATAGGGATTCGGCACTGACTGGCCACATTGGCGAACTCCAGAAAATTATCCGGCGGACAGGGTTCTTCAAACCAGAGCGGATCATACGGTTCCAGGGCTTTTGCAAGCCGTATCGCGCCTGCCGTTGTGAATTGGCCATGCGTTCCAAACAGGATATCGGCACGCGTACCGACGGTCTGTCGAATACGTTTGCAAAACTCAACGGAGCGGGCGATATCACTCAGTGCCGGTTGATGTCCGCCCCGCAGCGTATAGGGTCCAGCGGGATCAAATTTCATCGCCGTAAACCCCTGGTCAAGCATGTGCTGGGCGCTTTCGGCAGCCATCTCGGCATCATTCCAGAAGGCATTGATGTCGTGATGGGCAAGCGGATAAAGATAGCTGTAGGAGCGGATCCGCTCATTCATGAGTCCGCCCAAAAGCGCGTACACCGGCCGATCGTGCGCCTTGCCCAAGATATCCCAGCAGGCAATCTCGAGGCCTGAGAACGCACCCATCACCGTAAGATCCGGCCGTTGCGTGAAACCCGAGGAGTAAGCCCGACGGAACATCAGCTCAACGTTCTCTGGATTCTCGCCCGCCATATGGCGCGAGAACACATCCTCAATCACGCCGCGCATCGCTTCCGGACCCACTGACGCGGAATACACCTCGCCATAACCAACGAGGCCGTTGCTGGTGGTTAGCTTTACGAAGATGAAGTAGCGCCCGCCCCAACCGGGAGGCGGGTTGCCGACAACGAAAATCTCAAGATCAGTAAGCTTCACTTTGGCCTCGACAGTACGATCTGCAAGAGGCGCCTATGATAGCGCCCGACACGCTCAATCGGCAGGCATCAGTTTTAATAGTTGCCCCTCAGCCGCATCCGTCAATAAATATAGAGCGCCATCGGGCCCCTGCCGGGCGTCCCGTATCCGGCCGAACTCTCCACTCAGCAAGCGCTCTTCTGCTACGACCTGGCCCTGATCCAGCTCAAGACGCACCAATTCCTGAAACTTCAACGAACCCAGAAACAGGCTACCTCGCCAACCCGGAAAATCTGGACCCGAATAGAAGGTCATTCCCGAAGGCGCGATCGACGGTACCCAATAGTGAACGGGCTGCTCCATGCCACTCTTGTGAGTGCCTTCACCGACTGCTTTGGGCAAAAAATACTCCTTGCCGTAACTGATCACCGGCCATCCGTAGTTGGCCCCGGCGATCAAAAGGTTCAGTTCATCACCTCCACGGGGACCGTGCTCATGCATCCAGATAGCACCTGTTATTGGATCCTGTGCAAGCCCCTGAGGGTTGCGGTTACCGTAGGCATAGAGCTCGGGCTGATATGCGCTATGCCCGATAAAAGGATTATCCGCCGGGACAGTGCCATCAGCCATGAGACGCACCACAGAGCCGGGGTGTGTTCCCCGGTCCTGCGCCTGGGGTCGGTTACCCCTATCTCCCAGGGTGGCGTAAAGATAGCCATCAGCAAAAAGCAGACGGCAGCCAAAATGTCTGCCGGATTTGTTCTTCGGCTTCGCCCGGAAGATCACCTTAAACTCGTCCAGGCGGCCGTCGCGAAAGATCCCGCAGCCAATTTCGGTACCGCGGCCTCCCTCGGCCTGCGCTACGTAAGAGAGGCATAGCCGGCCGTTTTGGTCAAAAGCAGGATCCAGAGCGATATCCAAAAGACCCCCCTGATCATTTTTAGCTGATATTTCAGGCAGGCCCTCGACCACGGCCTCCTGTAGCTCCCCTTTCGTAATCAGACGCAGATCGCCTGAGCGTTCTGTCACCAGAATTTCGCCAGAAGGAAGAAATCCCACCGCCCATGGATGATCAAGGCCTGATGCCACCACAACCACCCGAAAAGTTGCTTTCAAGCTTTCAAAAACATGCGCTTCCCCGGCCCTGGCGCTAGACCCACCGCCAAGAAGGGCGAGAATGACAAGTATCGGGAGATAGAAACGAGTCCTCACTGAAAATGTTATTGAGGATTCAGCATTGGACAAAAAGTGGCGATTTCGAAAAAACATTTTCTTCCAGGTTAGATACCTAATTCTGTCAATTTGGAATCCAAAAATAATAAGTCTTCCAAGATAATAAAACCCGATACTCTGTTCAAGGATATAGATAGCTAGTTAGTAACAATACTTACCTAATCAGTAAGTCACGCAGTGAGATAACTGTCAACAGTTCCCACTAGTTACTTTTTGGAATCGGTATAATCTTTCTAATTTCAATAAACAAAATCCGGAGGAATTTTAATGGAAAGTCGTGCCGCGGTTGCTTTTAAAGCTGGGGATCCACTCTCTATCGAAACTGTAAATGTTGACGGCCCGAGGGATGGCGAAGTTCTGGTCGAAATTAAGTCAACAGGAGTGTGTCATACCGATGCCTTCACTCTCTCTGGAGCTGATCCTGAAGGTCTTTTCCCAGCAATTCTGGGACACGAGGGTGCTGGCGTCGTACTCGAAGTTGGTAAGGGGGTAACTTCGCTTTCCCCAGGCGACCATGTGATTCCGCTTTACACCCCCGAGTGCCGCAGTTGTGACTACTGCACATCGGGCAAGACCAATCTGTGTCAGGCCATCCGCGAAACCCAGGGGCGCGGTCTGATGCCGGATGAGAGCAGTCGCTTCTCAATAGGCGGCGAAAAAGTACTTCACTACATGGGGACTTCCACTTTCTCGAACTACACCGTCGTCCCGGAGATCGCGCTCGCCAAAATTAGGGAAGACGCACCTTTTGAAAAGGTCTGTTACATCGGTTGCGGCGTAACGACCGGAATCGGGGCGGTCATAAACACAGCTAAAGTTCAGCCAGGCGATAACGTGGTGGTCTTCGGGCTAGGTGGTATCGGGCTCAATGTCTTACAGGGGGCACGACTTGCAGGCGCTGACAAGATTGTCGGCGTCGATCTCAACCCAGATCGTGCCGCCATTGGAGAAAAATTCGGCATGACGCACTTTGTAAATCCCTCTGAAGTAGAAGGTGATCTTGTGCCATATTTAGTTGATCTTACCGATGGCGGTGCGGACTATAGTTTTGAGTGCATAGGCAATGTCGAGGTCATGCGCCAAGCCCTGGAGTGCTGTCATAAAGGCTGGGGTACCAGTATCATCATAGGCGTTGCACCGGCAGGCGCTGAGATCTCAACCCGGCCATTCCAGTTAGTTACAGGCCGTAACTGGCGCGGTACGGCGTTCGGCGGCGCCAAAGGCCGTACCGATGTACCAAAAATTGTGGACTGGTACATGGAAGGAAAGATTAACATTGATGATCTCATTACCCACGTCATGCCACTCGATGAAATCAACACTGCCTTCGATCTCATGCACGAGGGCGAGTCTATTCGCAGCGTTGTGAACTTCTAGGAGGTTGTGGACATGGAGTGCATTCAGGAAGTCCGGACCTTTGGCGGAACACAGCGAGTGTTCCGTCATACCAGTGAGAGCACACGTTGTGATATGGAGTTTGCCGTATTTGATCCGGCACCAGAGCAGTCCTCACCGAGGCCGACTCTTTTTTATCTTTCAGGGCTCACCTGCACCTGGGCAAATGTCGCCGAGAAAGGTGGCGCCCAACGCTACGCAGCCGAACACGGCATCATGCTGGTCATGCCGGACACCTCGCCCCGCGGTCTTGCACTCCCCAGCGAAGACGACGACTACGATTTCGGCTCTGGAGCCGGGTTTTACGTCAATGCCACGCAGGCGCCCTGGAGCGAGCATTACCGGATGTTCGACTATGTAACGCAGGAACTCCACGGCATCGTGGCAGCGGACCTTCAGGGAGATCCCCAAAGAGTCGGTGTCATGGGTCACTCGATGGGGGGGCATGGCGCACTGATCTGCGCCTTAAAGAGGCCTGATGTGTTCCGCTCGTGTTCCGCATTTGCACCGATCAGCAACCCCGTCAACTGTCCCTGGGGAGAAAAAGCCTTTGGCGGCTATCTCGGCCCCGACCGGGCCGAATGGGCAAACTGGGATGCCTGCGCTCTCGTTGAGCAATCAGACTTTCGCGGTGCGGTCCTGGTCGATCAGGGCGAGGCGGACAACTTTCTTGACGAACAGTTAAAGCCGCAGGCGCTACGCAGCGCCTTCGAGGGTGCCGGGCGAGATCTCGAACTGCGAATGCAGCCGGGTTATGATCACAGCTACTACTTCATCGCTTCCTTTATCGGTGACCACATCGCGCATCATGCGCATCAACTCATCTCGTAAAGGCTTCCCCAAGCGCTTTATGAGCCGGTCGATGAAGCGACCCCGCCCTTGAAACGCGTTGTCCTGTTGGGTGGCGCCTTTACGCTCATCGGGTCTTTTTTCTTTTCGGCGCAAGACGCACTCGTTAAGTGGCTCTCAACCGATTTTTCCCTGCTCCAACTGCTGCTTGTACGCAGCAGCATCATGATTCCCGTATTTGCGCTGATCTGCGTCTGGCGTTTCGGCTCCCGGGGACTGATGACCCAACGGCCTGGCGGTCATTTACTGCGCGCAACCTTTAACCTTGTCGCATTCTTGAGCTATTACTTCGCGATCACGAGAATGCCGCTGGTCGATGCCATCTCTATTGCGTCCGCATACCCGGTCATTCTTGCTGTCATGTCGGGAGTGATTCTGGCGGAAATCCCCAGCGGTCGGCAGATCATGGCCGTCATCGTGGGCTTCATCGGGGTGCTCTTCATTATCCAGCCGACTGGCGGGGAAGTGGATTGGCTGGGTGCCGGCGCAGCGCTTTTTGGGTGCTTCAGTTTTGCTGCACTTGGGATCTACACCCGTCACCTTTCGCGAACGGAGTCTTCGGAGCTGATGCTCCTGAGCGGAGCCATCTTTATTCTGCTGGTCTCACTGATGAGCTCACCCTGGACCTGGCAGACACCGTCCCTCAGCAGTCTCCTGCTCATGCTGGGCCTGTCCGGGGTGGCGCTCGTCGGACAATATGCGATTACCAACGGATTTCGCTACGCACCGGTGTACCTGGTCGGTGCACTCGAATACACCACACTCATATGGGCAACCTTGTGGGGATTTTTTCTATTTGCCGAAGTACCGACAGTGAATGTGGTGTTTGGCGCGGTGCTGGTGGTCTTGAGTGGTCTCGCTGTCGTCCTTGGAGAACGAGCTCGCGAACAAGAGGACGCCTCCTAGGGCAACGCTTCGACAGCAAGTTGCTTGTCAGCTGCCGCTCAGCATCGCAACTGAAGAGCAAGATCAACAAAATCCCGAGCCACATAGTCGTAGTCGCCATCGGCAGTCCGATCAGTTTTCTGATCGGGACCATGCTCAAACGGCCGCTCCACGAATACCGTCCTGAAGCCGCACTGCGCGGCTGCTTTGAGATCATCATTGTGGGCCGCCACCAGCATACATTCGCCGGGAGTCAGGCCAAGCGCCTGAGCTGAGCCGAGATAAGCCTGCGGCTGAGGTTTGTAGGCTCGCGCCACCTCTGCACCCAGCACGACGTCCCAGGGCAATCCGCTGTGCTTAGCCATATTCACGATCAGCGCTATGTTGCCGTTGGACAAGGTCCCAATGATGTATCGGCTTTTGAGTCGCTCGAGGCCGACAACGGCATCAGGCCAGGCATCCAGCCTATGCCAGGCGAGATTGAGTTGGACTTTTTCTGATTCGCTGAGATGATCGACGGCGAATTCCGCAAGCACCTGATCAAGATTTTCCCGATGGAGTTCATCCAAGGGGGCAAATTCTATTTCCCCGGAACGGACCCGGGCCATCGCCGGCTGATAAAGCGCGCGCCACCGATCTGCAAACGCTTCGCTGTCAACAGACACTGGGTGACCTGCCAAAGTTGCCTGCACCTCTCTTGCGATAGAAGACCGCCAGTCAACGACCGTTCCAAAGACGTCGAATAGCAACGCGCGAGGCGCTACGGCTTGAGGATTCAGGTCGGTCATTGTCTACGTATTGCACCTGGTGTACTGTAGGGCCATTCTTTTGAGATTTTCTTCCAAAAAGAATTGGGTCCAGACTAGTCAATCGCAAACCGTATGTCCACAGACAAACCGACCGGGGTCGATACCTACAACGCGACCATAGAAAGAATAGAAACAGTCGCCGACGGGCTTTCGATCTTCTTTATCCGGCCGGATACACCTATCCCGGGGCGACTGCCGGGGCACTATGTCAGCATCGGCCTGGTTGGCCCGGACGGTAAGAAACTCATCCGCCGACCGTATTCCCTTTCCCAATCCCTGGGTCCTGCGGCCGATCCCGATCTGCTTGAGCTTTTGATCATCCGCGTGCCCGAAGGGGATCTCACCCCTATTCTTTTCGATCAGAACGAAGGTGACCGGCTTTTTGTCAGGCCGAAGATGGTTGGGACCTATCTGCTGCCGAAGCTCGATGCAGACATGACACTGATTCTCACCTCAACCGGGACCGGTGTTGCGCCGCATATGACCATGCTGGAGACCTGCGTCGATACGTGCAAGCAAGTGGTCATGATGGAGTGCGTGCGCTACAGCGCTGAGCTCGCCTATGCCGAACAGATTCGGCAGTTCCAGCAAACCCACCCGAACCTGGTCTACATTTCTTTGGTCACCCGCGAAGGCGGTGCCAAACGCTACATACAAGACTACTTTCGCGACGGCATCCTCGAAAAAGAGCATGGCGTCTCGATTGCGCCGGAAACGACTCACGTCTTTGCCTGCGGCAACCCCGCCATGATCGGCATTCCCAAGGAAGGCCGCAAGACCGGGGCATTGAGTTACGACACCCCCGGGGGCCTGGTAGAGATGCTCACAACCCGTTACGGCCTCACCATTCATAAACCGCGTCAACCGGGCCAAATCCACTTCGAAAAATACTGGTAGCAATTAATCAGCCGTTACCCCCGTACTTATGAGACCAAAGCCCTTAATGAAATTAAGGTGCCTACCACTGCGAGAGAGACAAAAAAGATCCGCTTGAACTGCTCAGCAGACAAAAGCGCCTGAATACGCTGGCCAAGCGTCATGCCCGCCAATCCCGCAGCAATCCCGATCGCGGCGAGCCGGGTGATTCCATCTGGAAAAGCGTCTTGCCAGCCAAAGGCAGAAGCAAGCGCCACATTGGCCAAAAGAAAATAGATGCCCAGGGCCTGGAATAACACCCGTCGATCAAGGTCAAGAGATTGAAAATACACAGCCAATGGGAAAACCAATACCCCTGTCAGCCCCGTGATCAAACCGGTCACGGCTCCGGTCACAGGTGACAGCCAGATCTCTCGGGCTCCTGGCTTTGGTGGCTGCCAAGCCGCAAGACCCACGAGACTATATGTAAGAATCACACCACCCAGCAGTACCGTGGGCCAGTAAGCATCAATCCGAACAAGAACACTCGCTGCCAGCACCGTTGACATCGCGCCGAACACATACAGGGACCATAGCCGCCGCCATAAGACCATTAACCTGCCTCCGCTAAAGGCTTGCCAGAAGTTGGTCACCACAGCCGGCAACAGCATAACGGCGATTGCGTCGACGAGCCCGTAGAGAGGAGTGAGGAGAGTGATCGATACCAGAGGCAGGCCGAAACCCACAACCCCTTTGACCGTTCCAGCTAACAGGAAGACTAAACCTGTAATAAGATAAATCTCAGCGGCTTCCATTTTTTTGGGTCACCCTGTGGCGAAGGCTTTGGCTATGCTGCACGGAACTGATTGCACCAAACCTATCACTTCCTGTCTATGTTGATCAGAATTCTTGATGTCATGATTCCGGTGATCGCGGTCGCGGGTCTCGGCTACCTCTATAGCCTGCGCTACCGAACCGATCTTGCGGCCGTCAACGCCATCAGCGTCAATGTGTTTCTGCCCGCGTTGGTATTTACTGTGATGTCGAGTCAGGACTTCAATCTTGGCAGCTATCCCGGACTCGCAATCGCAGCGGCAGCTGTTTTCTTTGGCTCCGGACTCATCGCCTGGCCGGTCGCCGTCCTGCTCAAATACAATCTTCGGACTTTTGTGCCGCCGATGATGTTCAATAACTGCGGCAACCTGGGCTTGCCGCTCGCGCTTTTGGCATTCGGGGATACCGGCCTGGCGCCGGCGATCATACTGCTCATCGTCACGAACCTGCTGTATTTCTCGTTTGGGATCTATATTGTCGACCGTCAGGTACATTGGCGAAATGTGCTGCTCTCCCCGCCTATTCTTGCCTCGATAGCAGGGTTGGTTGTCAGTCTTGGAGATGTGTCGATCCCTTTGATGATTGCGGCACCGATCGCCATGCTCGGTGATGCTCTCATTCCAGTCATGCTGTTTGCGCTGGGCATCCGTCTTGTTGACGTCAACTTGAGTGACTGGAAAATCGGCCTCGTGGGCGCGGTGCTTTGTCCGCTCACGGCATTGATCGTGGCGCTCGGGATCCAGCCTTTGCTTCAACTGCCGGACGACCAGTTCCGCCAGTTGCTGCTCTACTGTGCATTGCCTCCTGCGGTACTGGTTTATCTGGTTGCAGAGCAATACCAGCAGGAACCCGAAAAAGTCGCGGCCATTGTCGGTTTTGGCAACATGGCTGCGATTGTCATCGTCCCGATAATGCTGCCTTTTGTTCTGCCAGCTGTGTAATCACGCCGGCACCCACGCGGTGTCGCCGGGAGACTGGCGACACTGGGCGTTGCTCAGTAGACTCTCACGCCTGATGCGGTCGCACCGATAATCTTTGCGTTCCGGCGCCCGACTCCCTTAGCTGAGGCCAACTCATGCAGGATTTTCAAAGCTCCCACTCCAAGCCTGCCGGCAACCGATTCAACGGGAAAGTCTGGGATTTTGTCGTGTTGATGCTATTAGGGGTCTTCTGGGGTCTGTCGTTTTCACTCGCGCGCATGTCAACCGAAACGGGTTTGCATCCGCTTGCGATCAATTACTGGACCTGCCTCATCAGCGCCGTCATGCTGATCCTCTACTGTCTCATCGCCAGGCAACCTTTGCCACTTCAGAAAAACTTCATATTGCTCTATGTCATCTGCGGCATTCTGGGGTCTGTCGTGCCCGGCACGCTTTACTTCTACGCGGCTTCACAGGTCAGCGCGGGAGTGCTTTCCATAACGATTGCCACTGTCCCACTCGCCACTTTCGTTGGGGCTGCGATATTCAAGATAGAAAAAGCCTCCTTGCTAAGAGTGGTGGGGGTGCTTTTCGGCATTGGATCGATCGCCCTTCTGGTTTTGCCGGACACCAGCATGCCCGATCCTTCCGCAGCGCTATGGGTGTTGGTGATGGTGATCGCCGCCGCGTGCTACGCGATCGAAAACCTGGTGATCGCGGCCCGCATGCCTACCGATGTGAATGTCTTCGTGGTAGTGACCGGAATGCTCATTGCAGCAACCATCATGCTGACGCCGGTTCTCTGGATAACAGATACCTTCACGTGGATCTCATGGCCGTTGGACCGATCCAGCTGGGCGATTGTCATGATGGCCGGCATTACGGCCAGCGCGTACGGCGGTTTCTATTTTCTTGTCGTTCGGGCCGGTCCGGTTTTTGCCAGCCAGTGCGCGTATGTCGTCACGCTCGCCGGCGTGTTATGGGGAATATTGATCTATGGGGAAGCCCACTCAACGTGGGTCTGGGCATCACTGGTGATCATGATCGTCGCGCTTTCGCTGGTAAGACCCCGGGATAGCGCCGATGCTTCCTGAGGTACTCTAGGCCAGCCGCAACGCCACCAGCCCCCAAATGCCCAACACCACCACTGCCAAGTAAAGGATGACTCCGACCGTCACGGCGCGGGCTCGCCGCCAACGCCGGCGCGCCTGGACCTTCCGCAAACGGAAACCCTCCATGGGAGCAACGAGCGGAATAAAGCCTTCGTCGTGCGGCACTGATTCATCGGCCGCTGAGCCGATTCGGATGTAAACGCCATCCGACAACTGGTAACACACATCAAACTCTGCCAGAACAGCACGCAGCAAAGATTCCGGGAGATCAGGCACGGCCGCCTTCAATCGATGTGACAGCTGCTTGCGATAGACGGACCAGTTCGGATGTACGCTTTCGTACAGCCGGTCAGGCGCTTCCTCAAGCGCATGCTCCATCCAGTGAACCGCTGCTTTGACCTGAGATTCGCTACGGTCGTTTCGCCGGCCGAACATAACCGCCACGGCGATCACACCGATGCCAATCCATAAACCGTACTCAATCAGGGCGGCAGTCACGCCCGCCAGAGTATTGTTCATCTACAAAGGATCCGTTGTGATGTCACACAGACTCCCCGCCCCAACCGAAACGCCGGCGCCGCTCCGGGCCGAATCCAACTAGTCCCGAAAGTCCGGTTCTTCGCGGTCCAGGATGGCGAGAATTTCACTTAGATGCCGATCCCCCTGCGACGGATAAGCATCAAGCTGGCGGGCCGTTTTCTCGGCGACCTCATCTGATAGCACACGCAGCGGCTGACCCGTCTGCAGCGCCTGGATGTAATTGCGGGCGGCCCTCTCGAAGTAGAACAGTCTGTTGAACGTATCGGCAACGGTCTCCCCGATAACCATCACCCCGTGGTTGCCCATGATCATGGTCTTATGATCCGGATTGGCCAGCAACTCCGCGCAACGTTCACCCTCATCAGTAAGCGCCAAGCCGCCGTAACTCTCATCGATCACGTAGCGATTAAAAAAGATCGCTGAGTTCTGATCGATGGGAGGCAATCGGCTATCGGCAAGACTTGCCAGCACCGTCCCATACTCTGGGTGTGCGTGCATGACGCACCGCGCATGCCTGCAATAACGATGCATGGAACCGTGCAGCCCCCAAGCCGTTGGATCCGGTGCCCCCGGTTTATCCATCGTCGCGACATCATTGGCATCGATCAGCAACAAATCGCTCGCACGGATCCGAGAGAAATGCATCTGATTGGGATTCATCAGAAACTGTGTGCCATCGTCATTAACTGCAAGCGAGAAGTGATTCGCAACCGCTTCGTGAAGCTCCATTCTCGCAGCCCACCGAAACGCCGCAGCAAGTTCGATCCGCTCCTGCTTGAAGCTCGGCTCCTGCTTGATTGCTTGCACCTGGTTTGCCATAACTTTCTCCTTTTCTTATCGGCCCGCTGTGACAACGATGCTTGTCACTCGGGACGCTGCCAGCCCTGACCGCTGCCGCAGCGAAGACAACGCTGATTCATAAACACCTCCTCCCAGTCTGCATCAGCCACCATGTAGTCCAGAATGACCCGGAGGGCCTTGGAGGTGCTGCGAAAACCGTAAGTCTCCTTGGCGTATTCCAGCATCTCAACCGTATCCTGATGCAACTCCACCTCCATGGTGGTTTTTTTACTCATCGCCATCGTGTGCTGCCCCTGATTAAACTGTTTGACCCTCTCATGGTAGCACTCCTGAGACAGCGAATTCATCCCTTAAGGGAAGTCTCAGGGCCCAAAGTTTGCTCATCCCTTTCGCTTGCGTCATGATTGGCGCCCGTTTTTGCGAAGAATGGAGATTCGATTGGAACTTTCTCACGTGGATTATCAGTGCGACGGATCGGTTGCGGTCGTCTGTCTCAATCACCCTGAATCGGGTAATACACTTTCTCGGCAAATGGCGCTGGATCTCTTCGCGGCAGCAAAGCAGGCCCAGGAGGATGACGACATCCGTGCTGTCGTGTTTAGCGCCCACGGCCCGATGTTCAGTTTCGGCGGGGATCTCAAGGAATTTAAAGCCTTTGGCAATGATCCCGACAAACTCGTTACCATCGCCGACGAATGGCATAAGGCTCAGCACATGCTGCTGACCATGCCTAAGCCTGTAGTGGTGGGCGTTAACGGCATGGCCGCCGGCGGCGGCGTACCGATGACCCTGGTGGGTGATATTGTGCTGGTCGATGAAACCGCACGTTATCGCCTGGCCTATACTGCCGCGGGGCTCAGTCCCGATGGCGGTTCGACCTGGCTGCTGCCGCGACTGATTGGGCTTCGTCGTACCCAGGAACTGATTTTTGAGAATCGTGAACTTTCTGCGGCAGAAGCAGTCGAGTGGGGACTCGCGACGCGGACCGTGCCCGAGGGGTCGGCGCTGGAATCTGCCATAGCCCTGGCATCCAAGTTTGCCAAAGGGCCCACGCAGGCCTTTGCCTCCTCGAGGCGGATGCTGCACGCCAGTTTCAACAACGACTTTTTTACCCAGACCAATATCGAAACCCGGGAGATTGGCGCCAACATGACGGGCGCAGATGGGCAGGAAGGGCTTGAGGCCTTTATCGGCAAGCGGCCGCCGGCATTTACGGGTCGGCAATGAGTCACGCAAGACGGTGAACGGTTTCTGGGGCCTCTCTGACCGCAAGGTGCTGGTGCTGGGCGGCGTAGCGTCGCTAAGTGATGCATTGAAATCCGCGGCCTCGTCATGACTGATTCGTCGAGAACGCAGCCGCAGGCATCCCGCCTGGATCCCCGTCTCGCTCGGAATTATTCTGAGAAGAACAGCGACGAGATACGTCTGACCTACCGTAATTGGGCAGACACCTACGATCGTGAACTTCTCGATGAGTTTGGATATCAGGCCCCCCATGCTGCGGTCGATGCACTTGACAGACTGGCGCCATCGCGAGACAGTGTCATTCTCGATATGGGTTGCGGCACAGGTCTTGTGGGAGAACTGCTGCACAACCTTGGGTATCACCATATCGACGGCCTCGACCTGTCTCCGGAAATGATCGAAAAAGCGAAAGCCCGCAGGGTCTATCGGGCTCTCGGGGAAGCAGACCTCACGGCCTCCGTTATGCTCGACCCCGTCTACGATGTTGTGATCTGTGTCGGGGTGTTCTCACACCATCGGAGCCAACCCTTTGATCTGGTCAAACTCTTTGCAGGACTGAAACCCGGCGCGGTGTTGGTCGCCACCGTCAATGGCAAAGGCTGGCGCGACATCGACTGGGAAACCCTTCTTGAGCAAAGCAGACGCGAGCACGGATTTAACGTGGAGAACATCTCCGATATTCCCTATCTCACCCAGCAGGGTATTCCAGGCAAACTCCTGGTGATCCGGCCGAGTCCTTCTTAAACGACCCTGGCGGTTGATTGCCGAGCGACGTACCTCTTTTTGGTCAACGGTCGTTTGGATGATACTCACAGCCCAGCAACTGCCGTATGATCCGGCGGTTCCTATCCTGACCTTTTTCCTCCGACCCTATTGACTCCCTCTTCAGCTAACCGTCGTGTCGGTATCCCGCTGGTTCTCCTGGCTGGCATCTTCTGGAGTACCTCGGGCATTCTCTACCGGCTGATTCAGGAAGCGACTCCCTGGCAGGTGCTGCTGTATCGCTCTCTTGCCCTGCTGGCCGCTCTAAGCCTGTGGCTGGGCTGGCGTTATCGGGGTCAGGTACGTGACACTCTCCGCAAGGCAGGTCTTCCGGCGCTGGCGGGAGGACTGTGTCTTGGTACCGCTTTTTCGGGTTATATCCTTGCACTTGAATATACGACCGTCGCCAACGCCATGTTTTTGCTTGCGAGTGCGCCGTTTTTCGCAGCGCTGGCCGGGTGGATGATTCTGGGCGAACGGATCGCCCTTTATATGTGGGCGGCCATGACCGTTGCCGCAGTCGGTATCGGCATCATGGCTGGAGAAGAACTCTCGCTGGGAAAAGGCCTGGGTGAAGGATTCGGTTTGGTGGCAGCACTGGGTTTTGCGGGACTCACCATATCGCTTCGGATGCGCCCCGGGACTGACAAACTCATTACCATTTTTTTCGCGACCGTAATTGCATCGCTCTACGGTCTGGGAGGAATTGGTTTTTCCGGCTGGGAGTTCTCGATCCCCTGGAAGGATCTCATAAACTGCCTGGGCATGGGATGGTTTCAGATCGGCCTGGGATTTGTTCTCTTCACTGCCGGAGCGAAGCATCTGCAGGCCGTTGAGCTTACGCTGCTGTCTCTGACCGAAGTGATTGCCGGGCCGATTATTGTCTGGATCGGGATCGGCGAGATTCCCTCGGTATCCTCCATCACAGGCGGCGCATTGATTCTGGCGGCAATCACCCTAATGGCACTTATGGGAGCCAAAGCCTCCGGACCGAAACCACCCTTCGAGGCACCAATCTCCTAGGCCTGACACTCCCCTTCTCACCCGAAATAAAAAACGGCTGGGAGCGCGTGGGCACTCGCCAGCCGCCCTCTTGACCGAGTAGTCAGTCCGTCACATCGATGATGTTGGGCATTTCCTTTATGTCGTTATGAAACATCTCACCCATTTCCCCAAGCGTTTCAAGAATAGCCTCCGGGCTGCTGGCTTTCCACCAGCAGTACATCACCATGTCGTCCTCGCCTGCGTTCCAATTCATCTGGAAAGATGCGTTGTCATTCTTCATTTGAGCGCGGACATCGTCCGGTGTCGTATCCTCACCCATCGCGAAGTACTGCTGACGGATCTCCTCGGATTTAAAGGTGTGAACAACCATATAGTCTTTCATACTGAAGCT
>DLPX01000011.1:0-123 GCA_002477475.1 Proteobacteria bacterium UBA7447 | reverse complement strand
CTATCTTCAGTTCGATGTCAATTAAATGTCAACGCAATGACTCTGTATGACACACTGGGTTTGTGGCCTAGATCAACTCCGCATCTTGTCGAACGCCGAAATATCCGGGTCAATCGGAGTCGA
>DLPX01000085.1:14560-23498 GCA_002477475.1 Proteobacteria bacterium UBA7447 | reverse complement strand
GGGATTTTCCATAAATACTCCTGAATTCAGCCCGAAATTATATCATTTAGATGGGTTTGAGGTCCCAAAAAAACAGCTACTTTCAGGGGTTTTTGGTTCCACGTGAAACACGGCCATGGGAAGGCTGGTCGATGTTCCACGTGGAACATTTTGGGCACCTAGAGGCGCATCGGCATAATGAGGTAGAGCGTATTGTCGTTATCGGGCTCGTGGAGCATGCATCCTGTGTTCGCGTCCTGAAGCTCCGCTTCCACTTGTTCGCTCGTTAGGGCTTTGAGGGCGTCCATGAGATAGGTCACATTGAAACCAATTTCTACGTCCGTTCCTGCATAATCGACAGGAATCTCATCTATGGCCTCCTCGTGCTCAGGGTTGTGGGCGCTGACCTTTAAACTCCCTTTGCTTAACTCCAGGCGGATACCGCGGTATTTTTCATTGGTGAGTACGGCTGTTCGTGTAAGCACCTCGTGAAACTCTTGGCGGTCGACTACCATTTTCTGGTTGAGGACCTGGGCCATGACTGCCTTGTAATCAGGAAACTTGCCATCAATAAGTTTGCTGATTAACATCGCTCCGGGTCTTTTAAGGCTTATGTGGTTGCTGTTGAGCTCCAGCGTTATATCTTCAGAGTCTTCGCCAAGGAAGCGCCCAAGCTCCGCCACGGCTTTGCGGGGTACGATAACTTGCCGTTGAGAACTAACGGGAGATGAAAGCTCGGCTCTGCTTCTTGCTAAGCGGTGGCCGTCTGTCGCGACTGTGGTGATTGTGTTGCCGTCGAGTTCAAGGAGGACGCCGTTTAGAAAGTAGCGGACATCCTGCTGTGCCATTGAAAAGGAGGTCCGGTCTAAAAGGGCTTTGAGTTCTTTTCGAGGGATGGCGATGCGCTCTTCCCATGTCCCAGTTTCAAGCCTGGGGAAATCCCTGGGCGGCAGGGCCTGGAGTGTGAACCGGCTTTTCCCGGAGCGCATTTTCGCCTTATCCCCCTCCCCAGAAAAATCAATACTGGCGGTTTCTGGTAACGCGCGACATATATCAAGAAGTTTTCTTGCCGTGATGGTGCACTCTCCGTCCTCACCACTTAATACATCCGTCTGGATGCTAATTTCCACCTCGAGATCAGTACCAACTAGTGTTAGTTGTTTGCCTTCCAGCCTAATATAGACATTGGCTAGTATGGGGAGCGTCTGGCGTCTCTCAACAGCACTCGTAACAATGCTGACGGGACCAAGGAGAACTTCTCGCTCTATCTGGAATTTCATAGAAATTTAGAAAAGATGATAATGTTAGTAAGGCCTGTGGATAAGTTCAAAAATAAAATTTACCCTTTTTTTTCAATAACTTAAAATGAAATTAATCTTAAAAAAACCTGTGGGTAACTAACTGAGGAATCTGGAATAAAAACATGATTTCTGTGAGATGCCATTCTATCCGAAATTATCCACAAATTATCCTAATTAAGCCCCCAAGATTCGCTGAAGGTTTTGATAGTCTTCCCGCACCCTCGAGTCTGTCGTGATTAATTCCTGGATTTTTCTTTGGGCATGCAACACTGTTGTGTGATCCCGACCACCAAAAGCATCACCGATTTCAGGAAGACTCATGCTGGTGAGTTCTTTAGCCAACGCCATTGCCATCTGGCGAGGCCGGGTGATCTGCCGGTTCCGGCGCTTTGAGTGCAGATCTGCAATCCGCATCTTGAAGTACTCAGCCACCGTTTTTTGAATGTTCTGAATGGTGACACGGCGTTCCTGGAACACCAACAAGTCACGTAACGCCTCCCGGGTCAAATCAAGGTCGATCGGCCGTCCTGTGAAACCACTGCTCGCCACAATACGATGTAGCGCGCCCTCAAGCTCACGAACATTTGAGCGAATCTGCCGCGCGATAAAAAACGCAACTTCGTCCGGAAGGTGTACACCCTTCAACTGGGCTTTATGCTGAAGAATGGCGACCCGAGTCTCAAGTTCCGGAGGATCAATCGGCAGAGTCAATCCACTGCCAAACCTTGATATCAATCTTTCCTGAACACCTGTAATTTCTTTTGGGAACCGGTCGCTGGTAATAATCACCTGGCTCTGACCCTCAAGTAACGTATTGAAAGTATGGAAGAATTCTTCTTGAGAGTGCTCTTTTCCGGAGAAGAATTGAATATCGTCAATCAACAACGCGTCAAGCGATCGGTAGTACCGCTTAAAGTCATTAATCGCGTTATGCTGCAAAGCTTTCACCATATCCGCAACAAAACGTTCGGAGTGTACATATACCACTTTGGCTTTAGCCTGGCCCGCCATTACCAGATTTCCCGCTGCCTGCATCAGGTGAGTTTTTCCTAAACCTACCCCACCATACAGAAACAAAGGGTTGTAAGCCCTACCCGGATTTTCACCAACCTGCCTCGCGGCAGCTCGAGCTAACTGATTGGACTTGCCGCCAATATGGGTGTCAAAAGTGAAAGCGGGGTTGAGCCTCCCTTCAAAGCGCAACGGGCTTAACCCCACCTTGTCATTCTTAGGTTGAACTTTTAATGAATCACCAGGGTGCGAACCAGTGGGTGGGGTTTCGCTGCCCACCTCTATTTTAAGAACCAATGGTGTGGCGCTAAAACTATTCGCCAGTTTTTGGACCTCATCTAACATCTCCTTGACGATGAAGTCCCGAACAAACTGATTAGGGGCGAGCAGTTTAAGACCTCGCCCTTCCTCGATCGCCTGGAGCGGCCGAATCCAGGTATTGAACTGTTGGGGGGATAGATTATCTTCCAGTCTTCCCAAGCACAGGTTCCATACTGACGACAATTTTAAATCTCCTTATAAAACAATTACTTATAAATAATATACGCCAAAACCGGAGTTTTCGGAAGAGAGACCCTCGTTTTCATCTACATTACATTCTAAAGTCTATAAGGATTTTTATCCACAAGTTTAGAAGAAAAATTTTTTATCCACAATAGACCTAAAGTGTCTGGAAAACAGGAAATTATTGACTTTTTCTCTACTAAAGATGTAAATTCCAGCGCCCTTTTGCGCTCTCGGATCTAAACTTGTCATGAAAAGAACCTTCCAACCCAGTGTGGTCAAACGCAAGCGTCGCCATGGTTTCCGCGCACGAATGAAAACCCGAGGGGGTCGCGCAATCATCAATGCTCGGCGTGCCAAAGGCCGGGCAGAGTTAAGCGCCTAAGCGCATTCCGCGCGGACCAACGCGCGGCCGTGGCCGATCGCAACTTCCCTAGATCCTGTCGCCTTCTTCGCGCCGCAGAATTTAAAGCGGTATTAACCAAGAAGTGCAGCAGCAAAGATCGACTCTTTGTTGTCTACGCGACGGAAAACAGACTCGCCCGATCTCGCATCGGCATCACGGTCTCGAAGAGGACATCGCGAAAAGCGGTTCAGCGTAATCTCTTAAAAAGATTGGTGAGGGAGTTTTTCCGTTACCATTCAACGCAAGTGACGGGACTCGATATCGTGGCAATCGCCCGCCACCCTAGCGCGCTTGCCCAGAACAAAGAGGTGTGCCAAAGCCTTGAAAGACATTGGCACCGGATAAGTAACGAATGCAGAAAGTCCTAGTTATGCTTCTCAAGGGGTACCAGTACCTTGTCAGCCCATGGTTCGGGCAGACCTGCAGGTTTTACCCTTCATGCTCCTGTTACGCCATCGAGGCGATCGAAAAACGCGGTGTGCTTATGGGTTTGTGGCTGACCGTCCGCCGGATAGGTCGTTGCCACCCATGGCATCCTGGAGGCTTTGACCCAGTCCCAGAAAAATGCGACGCCAAACTGCATGGTGAGTTGAGTTAAATGGATTTTCAAAGACTGATTCTCTTTGGTGCGCTTGGCATGGTGTTGCTGTTGCTGTGGCAGTCATGGTTGGAGTATGAAGCGGACAAAAACGGCACCAGCTTCAATGCCGCGACTTCGGCTCAATCCGAAACAACACAGGGCGCGAACAAAGCGAGCGGCGGGTCTCAGGCTGATGATATTCCCCAGGCACCGACCGCGTCCGCGACTGTCGAGTCCACAGATATCCCATCCACTGTTCCCGTGATCCAGAGCTTGCCTGCAGAGCGCCGGGTGGTTGTGGAAACGGATCTCATTCGTGCAGAGATTGATACCAAAGGCGGCGACTTAAGACACTTGTCTCTTTTAACTTATCCGGTATCGCTTGAAGAACCCGACACCCCATTTGTCTTGTTGAACGACAAGGGTGCAGATCTATTCCTGATTCAGGATGGTCTTCTGAGCACAAACAAAGACACCCCCAACCATCACACAATCTTTTCTACTGATCAGGAAAACGTGACACTGGCTCCCGGCGCCAACAGCGTCGACCTGCACCTCGACTGGACATCAGAAGAGGGTGTTCGTTTCAGAAAAACCTTTACGTTTTTCAGAAACAGCTATTTTGTCGATGTGACCTTTACTGTGGATAACCAAAGCGGTGAGACATGGTCCGGTTATCGCTATTCCCAGATATTGCGCACTCAGGTGGCAGAGCAGAGCAGTGGCCTCGGGTTCCTCACCCGATTGCCAAGTTATAAAGGGGGCGCCATCTTCACCCCAGAAGACAAGTACCAGAAGATCGACTTTGCAGAGATGTATGAGGCAAACCTCGCTCGACCGACCCCTTCCGGTTGGGTCGCGATGCTTCAGCATTATTTTGTGGGCGCCCTCCTTCCTGATGCGGGAACCGGTTATGAGTTCTACTCGAACGTAACGAACCGGGACACTGGCCCACGTTACCTGGTAGGTTACAAAACCACGCAGCCGACGGTTGTGCCTGCGGGAAGCTCACAAGAGTTGGACGGCGAGATGTACATCGGACCAAAAGAAACCGAGCGGATGATCAAGGCCGACAACCAACTGGAGCTTACAGTTGACTATGGCTGGCTGACCCCCGTGTCCTCACCACTCTTCTGGGTGATGACCTACATCAATCGCGTGGTGAACAACTGGGGTGTGTCGATCATCCTGCTGACGCTTCTCGTCAAGTTGGTGTTCTTCCCGCTTTCTGCTGCCAGTTACAAATCCATGGCGCGCATGAAAAAGATGCAGCCTCGCATGCAGACGCTGAAGGAACGTTTCGGTGATGACAAGCAGAAGTTCCAGCAGGCGATGATGGAGATCTACAAAAAAGAGAAGATCAACCCTCTTGGTGGCTGCCTGCCGATCGTCATTCAGATCCCTGTTTTCATCGCTCTCTATTGGGTGCTATTGGAGAGCGTCGAGTTGCGCCAGGCGCCCTTTGCCTTGTGGATCAAAGATCTTTCGTTACAGGATCCTTACTACGTGCTGCCGATCTTGATGGGCGCCTCGATGTTCGGCCAGCAATTGCTGAATCCGGCGCCACTTGATCCCATGCAGCAGAAGATCATGATGGCGCTGCCGTTGGTCTTCACCATCTTCTTCTTGTGGTTCCCATCGGGTCTGGTGCTGTACTGGTTGGTGAACAACGTTCTCTCAATTGCGCAGCAGTGGGTGATTACGCGCAAAATCCAGGCGGCTGACAGCAAGACCTAACGACGGCCTGCCAGACTGTTGGAGCTCTTACCGGACAGACCCCTTGAGCGATTCAACGCGAACTATCGCCGCTAGGGCGACGCCTCCGGGAACAGGGGGTATCGGGATCATTCGTCTCTCTGGGCCGGATTGCCTGCGCATTGCCCACAAGTTAACTGGGCACCAATTGAACCCGCGCGAAGTTACCCCAACCCGATTTCATAGCAAGGGTGGCGACACCCTTGATCACGGTATCGCGATTCTTTTTAAAGCTCCAGCTTCTTATACAGGCGAGGACGTGCTTGAGCTGCATTGCCATGGCGGCCCCGTCATTCTGGATAGTGTCTTGGCTGAGGTGACTGTCTTGGGGGCAGAACTAGCACGACCGGGAGAGTTCACGGAAAGGGCATTTCTTAACGGAAAAATGGATCTTGCCCAGGCCGAGGCGGTAGTCGACTTGATTAACAGTCAGACAGAAACCGCGGCCAAGTGCGCGCTAAGATCACTAGAGGGGAAATTTTCAGAGAAGATAACCGATCTATGCGTTAATTTAAGAGAACTTAGGGTATTTATCGAGGCAAATATTGACTTCTCGGATGAACCTGTAGATAGTATTGAAAATAAGGAAATTAAGAAGAAAATAAAAGAATTTAGCGGAATTATCGGAGAACTTATAGACAGATCAACACCCGGAGAACTGTTATCCACAGGCGCCGAGGTCGTACTTATTGGTGCGCCAAATGCAGGTAAATCCAGCCTATTGAATGCGCTTGCCAGGGCTGAGCGGGCGATCGTGACCGCTACGCCGGGGACCACTCGGGATACGTTAGAGGCGACTATCTCGCTCGAAGGACTTCCAATCCGATTGACCGATACCGCGGGGCTTCGAGAGAGTGACGATGAGATTGAAGCGGAAGGCATGCGCCGAGCGATCACCGCGGCCCAACGGGCAGATCTCGTGCTTGAGGTTCGGGATGATACGCAGCCAGATCCAATTGGTCTAAAGACAGAGGGACAGGATTCTGCTCAGAAGAAAAAAATCGTGGTTTTGAATAAGTGCGATCTCAGCGGACGCTCTTTTGGTGAATTGAAAAACCAAGACGGGTGCCCCGCTGTCGCGGTCAGCGCGACCAACGGGGAGGGAATAGATTCTCTTGAAAGAATGCTGCAGCTTGAGTTGGGTTACCGCGGGGAAAGGGAAGACACCATCATGGCGAGGCGCCGCCACATCGAGGCGATGCAGCGAGCGCATTCACACCTTGATCAGGCAATAAACCAGTTTAAGAGCACTGATCTTCTGGCCGAAGAGATCCGGCTCGCACAAAACGCCCTTGGCGAGATTACCGGTGAGGTGACGGTAGAGGATTTACTCGGGGATATTTTCTCTACTTTTTGTATTGGGAAGTAGTGTTCGGGCTGAACTCGCCCAATTTCTTTAAAGGCCATATACGTTTTAAATCGGGCAAAACCATGTTCTGAGATGGCCGGAAAGAATATTTCAACGAGCTACAAAGAAGTACTATCAATTTTTCTAACTCGTCTTGGTCCTTACTCGATGCTGGCGAACCGCCCAGGATTTAGATAGTCGTCGATAATCCTCGTTTGGCAGATCCACAGCAGCTGCACCTGCGGCTTCATAAAGCGCTTGGGCGTCTAATCCGATTTCTTTCAACTTATCGATTAGATAAGATGGTTGATATTGAGCCATGTAGCCCAAGAGCCACCATTCGGGAGGGGGTTTTCTTTTTGCTGGCATGATTTGATTGTACTACAGAGTATAAATGTTATTTGATTATCTGCCCGTTAAGGATGTCTTTCTAACGGGCAGTGAATTAAATTTGAAAGACCACGAAGTTTGGAGGACGAGTGACCGGATGGAGAGATGGGCCATGCCGCGGAGCGATCGATCAGAGAACTGTTCCGTAGGAAACGGTTAGGGGTCGTCGGCGTGGTATATCACCGCCCACAAGGCCATAATGAGATCTGTACTGTTGTGAATGAGAAATAGAGAGAATTCGAATGGGTGAGAAAACGCAGCTGGCAGGTAGCGAGGATATTTATTCGCGAAAGATACTGACGCAGTTGATTGTGCTCGGGGTCGCAATCATCGTGGTGGGCGTATGGCAATCGGATTTTCTCTCCCAGATTTATCTTAAGAATCAGATAACCCACGTAGGTTGGTTTATTAACGGCGGCATCCTGATCCTGTTTCTTGCTGGCATCTTTCATATTGTCCGGGAGTTCCAGCGCCTGAGCGGGGAAGAGCTCGCGATCAGCCGCGTGCTCGAGAATCTGGAGGCAGGTTCAGCACCGACCGAAGGGGCGGAAGCGAGCTCGCTAATCGTCCGGCGATACCTGGCGCTGGAGGATCTGCATCGCCAGCACGCGGTTATCAATCACAGTGCGCTGGCGGCGACGCTGGTAGCACTTGAATCTAGCCGGGTGAGCTTCCCGAAGTTTGTGCACAACGTTCTGATCCTCACGGGAGTCTTCGGCACGATTGTGTCGTTATCAATCGCGTTGCTCGGTGCATCTGACGTCATTACGTCTACAACGGAAATGGGTGGTTTGAGCATGATCATCCACGGTATGTCGACAGCGCTGTCGACGACGATGACTGCGATCTTTGCTTACCTATTTTTCGGGTATTTCTATCTGCGGCTAATGGATGCGCAAACGCATGTTGTGAGCCGAATTGAAGAGGCAACGAGCCGGGTGCTACTCCCGCGGTTTCAGATTGAGCCCGAGAAGGCTGCTGAACAGCTTAGCCATATCGTGCGGAGCGCAGCAGCACTGGTGGAGCGGCTAGACGAATCGCAGGCGGGATATGCAAAGGTAGCCGAGGATATGCGCAGCCTGCTTGCAAGTTACCGCGACGAAATGCAACGCAACAGCGAGGGTCTGATCGAGATGACCCAGGTATTGCGAGAGGGATTCCGGCTGAACGATCCCAACCGGTAGCAAGCAGTGGCTATTACCCGCACAGACGGTTTTGTCGACCTGAGAGTCTCGCCCACGGTGAGTGGGCGCTCGGACGAGGACAGCGTGTGGCCGTCTTTTACCGACATCATGACGGTGGTGGTGCTCATCTTTTTGGTGGCGTTGGTCATTATCCTGATGCGAAACACTGAGCTGGTGGGCCAGCTGCGCGAGTCCGTTAGCCAGACCGAGACCATGACCACACAGCGCGGCGAGATGGAGATGCGCATCGCGACGCTGGGAGACGAAGTGGTGCGCTTGCGTTCCGTGCTGGCGCAAGCAGAGGCCGAACGCTCTGCGGCTGAAGAAACCATCGTGCTGAAGGAAAGCGAGATCTCGGCGTTGCTGGATGACGTCGGAGAAATGCAGAAAGTAAGACAAGCGCTGGCTTCTGAAAAAGCGGACCTGACTGAAGAGTTGGCTGCAGTTGAAAATGAGCGACAACAACTCTCCACAGAAAAA
>DLPX01000085.1:14030-14233 GCA_002477475.1 Proteobacteria bacterium UBA7447 | reverse complement strand
TCTCTGAAGAACTCGCGGGTGTCACTTCTGAACGCGAGCAACTGAGTGAAGAAAAAACCGCGCTGCTCGCCACGCAACAACAACTTGAGGATTCGTTGGTTTCTTTAGAGCAGGATCGTGCGGCTTTGCAGGGAGTGAAGGAATCTCTGCAGGCCGAGGTGGCGGGACTGATCGCTACCCGACAACAACTCTCCACAGAAAAA
>DLPX01000085.1:2809-13715 GCA_002477475.1 Proteobacteria bacterium UBA7447 | reverse complement strand
TCTCTGAAGAACTCGCGGGTGTCATTGCGCAAAGCCAAAACCAACTGGAGCAACTGGCCGCTTCGGAAGGGCTGCGCGAACAGCTTTCGCTGGATCTCACTAATCTCAACAACGCGTTGTCCGAACTGCAGTCAGAACAAAGCCGGCTCATTCTGGCTGCCGAAGCACGAGCCCAGTACCAGGCGACTGTTGTTCAGGCTCGTGATGCTCTGCTGCGTGACCGTGATGCACTGGCAGAGCAGGTCAACGCGCTTGAAGTGACCCGCAGCGCGCTGCGTACCGAAGTCGTCGCCTTGCGTAACGAGAGGGCGGGTCTGGTCCGCACCAGTGTAAGCACCCAGCTCGCGCTTGAGGAAAGCCGTCTTGAAGGCGAGGAGCTGACAGCGCGTCTCGCAGAAACCGCTCTTGAATACAAGTTGACCAAAGAAGAACTGGCTTACCTTCGCGCTCAGTACGCCGACGAGGTGGAAGCGTTTTCCAAAGAGCGCGAACTGCTGGGGGCTATACACAAAGCCGAACTCGATATCCTGAGAGAGCGCCATTCAGATCTTGAGAGCAAGTACAACCGCCTGGTGCGCCCGGCACGCAGCACGGTGGGCCGTATCGTGATCGAAGTCCGTTTCTGGAAAGAGGGGGATGTGCGCCGCTACTCACTGCGTCCCGCGTCGGGTTCAGAGATATCAGTAAGCGAATCAGAGCTCCACCAGCAGTTGACCGCGATGAAAGCGCGTCATGGAGAAAAGCTTTATACCAAGGTCATGCCTGACGATAATTCGCTGACCCATGGAGAAGCTTGGCGCTTCACCAACAAGATTCTCAATCGTTACGACTACTACTACCAGAACTGATCTTCAGGTCAGTCGCTTTCCAATGCAGTATCCCGAATCATTTGACGTGATCGTTATCGGCGGCGGCCATGCCGGGACCGAGGCAGCGCTGGCCGCGTCTCGTGCTGGCGCGAAAACGCTTTTGGTCACACACACCATCGAAACCGTGGGACAGATGTCCTGCAACCCTGCTATTGGGGGTATCGGCAAAGGACATATCGTTAAAGAAATCGATGCCCTAGGCGGCATCATGGCCCAGGCGGCAGACCGAGCCGGTATCCAGTTCCGCCGGCTTAACGCCAGAAAAGGACCAGCGGTGCGTGCGACTCGGGCGCAGGCAGACCGGATGCTTTACCGGGAAGCCATCCGCAGTGCGATTGAAGGGGAGAGCGGTCCGGTAGTCCTGCAACAGTCCGTTGAGGACCTGTGGGTGGAGGGTGACCGGATCGGTGGCATAGTCACGGCCGGAGGTATCCGTGTCCCGGCCCGCGCAGTCGTGTTAACCACAGGGACTTTCCTCAATGGCCGAATTCACGTCGGTCATCGTAGCGAACCGGGAGGACGCGCCGGCGATGCGCCGTCGACCGTCCTCGCAGATCGGCTTCGGGAGTTGTGCCCCCGCACCGGACGCCTCAAAACCGGCACGCCGCCGCGAATCGACGGGCGAACCATCAATTTCTCAAGCCTGGAGTTGCAGCCGGGAGACGACCCGATACCGAGTTTCTCCTTTCTTGCCAAGAAGAGCGATCACTCATCGCAGGTCTGTTGCCATATTGCGAAGACCAATGAAAAGACCCATGACATTATTCGCGCCGCGTTGAGCCAGTCCGCGCTCTACGGCGGCGAGATAGAGGGCGTCGGGCCGCGGTACTGCCCTTCTGTTGAGGACAAAATCGTTCGTTTTGCCGACCGGGATAATCATCAGATATTTGTAGAACCCGAGGGGCTAACTGTCCACGAGATTTACCCCAATGGACTTTCGACCAGTTTGCCTTTTGAGGTTCAGTGGGAGATGGTTCGCAGCATCGACGGATTTGAAAACGCCCGTATCACCCGGCCGGGTTATGCGATTGAATATGATTATTTTGATCCGCGCGATCTGCTTCCGGGGCTTGAAACCCGAGCCCTATCCGGACTCTTTTTTGCCGGGCAGATCAACGGCACAACGGGCTATGAAGAAGCCGCCGGGCAGGGACTGGTTGCGGGTCTCAACGCAGCTCAGCGAAGCCGCGACGATTCGCTCTGGTGTCCTCGCCGTGATGAAGCGTATATCGGAGTCATGATTGATGATCTGACTGCGCGAGGCGTGACCGAACCTTATCGGATGTTTACCTCACGGGCGGAGTATCGGTTGCAGTTGCGCGAGGACAACGCGGATCTGCGCCTGACCGAGATCGGCAGACAGTTGGGTCTGGTCGACGACTCACGGTGGACTGCCTTCTCACGCAAACGTGACCTGCTAGAGAGCGAGCGCACCCGTTTGCAGCAGACCTGGGTTCGGCCTAACGCGGTGCCGGTGGAAAAAGCCAAAGCCGTATTGGGCCAGGAACTCAGCCGAGAACAAACCCTGGCAGAGCTTCTGCGCAGACCGGATGTGCGTTACCGGGAGCTCATCAGCCTTTGTGGATCAAACGAAGACGGTGTGACGGATGCCGCTGTTGTAGAGCAACTGGAGATCGAAGCCCGCTATGCCGGGTACATTGATCGCCAGCGAGATGAGATTGCACGCCAACGCAAGCACGAAGATACACTCATCCCAGAGGAGATCGACTATCAGGCAGTGCGGGGATTGTCGAACGAGGTCCGCCAGATTCTGATTGAACATCGTCCGATGACCCTCGGTCAGGCAACACGGATTTCCGGTGTCACACCAGCGGCTATCTCCTTGCTGTTGGTGCATCTCAAGCGGCAGCAACGGCGTTCAGCCGCCTGATCCTGTCTTAGGCAGATGGCCCGTTCCATGAGGCTGCAACTGGCAGAGGGTGCCAGCAAGATCGGTCTCGATCTCAGCCAGGCCCGCTGCGATACCCTTCTCGATTATGCGGCGCTGATCCGAAAGTGGAACCAGACGCACAATCTGACAACGATTGATGACCCGGCAAAAATGCTGACCCATCATCTCCTGGACAGCCTTTCGATCGCGGGTTTTGTCGTTGGGGACCGCTGTCTTGATATCGGATCCGGTGCGGGTCTGCCGGGTATGGTGATGGCGTTGGCGCGCCCTGAGCAGCACTGGACGCTCGTGGAAAGCCGGGCCAAGAAAGCCAGTTTCCTTCGTGAAGCCAAGATTCGCTGCAAAGCCGAAAACGTAACGGTGATCGCGACTCGAATCGAGGATTACCAGTCGCCCGAAAATTTTGATACGCTAACCTCGCGTGCGGTCTCGACAGTGGCCGACCTGATCAGCATGACCGGTCATCTGCATCACCCAAGTCTGCGCTTGATCAGCATGAAAGGGATTTATCCCGAAGAGGAATTGTCGGCGCTCACCCCGCGCCAGCGGGAAATGACCGAGGTCTTTCCGGTCGCGGTGCCTGGTCTTGATGCACATAGACACATTGTTGTGGTGACAGACGTTTTGGAGAAGCAAAGTTGACCAGGATCATCGCGGTGACAAACCAAAAAGGGGGCGTGGGCAAAACCACGACCGCGATCAATCTGGCCGCTGCACTGGTTCGCGAGGGCCTTCGGGTACTTCTGATCGATCTGGATCCACAGGCCAACGCCACGGTCGGAAGCGGCATCGACCGCAATCAGCTTCAGCATACCGTCTATCAGGTGTTGTTGGGCGAGAGCGTTTTCCTAGAGACGGTGATCGCGACGGATTCAGGGTTTGACGTGTTGCCGGCTGAAGCAGGACTCGCCGGAGCACAGGCAGAGTTGGCTCGCGGGGAGGAAAGCGACAACCACCGGCTGCAACGTGTACTGAGCACCGTCCAGCATTACGACCTCATATTGATTGACTGTCCGCCGGCGCTGAATGTGCTGACACTGAACGCGCTCGTCGCAGCCCGGTCCGTACTGATCCCAGTGCAGTGTGAGTACTATGCGCTCGAGGGGTTGAGCGGACTGGACGATACGATCCGCCGACTGCGGGCCAGCAACGTTAATCCTTCGCTGACGATCGAGGGACTGGTTCGCACCATGTTTGATGGACGCAACTCACTGACCAATGAGGTCTCCGCGCAGTTGCGACACTATTACCCCAATCTTGTCTATGAAACGGTGATTCCCCGAAACGTCCGTCTCGCCGAGGCGCCGAGTTTTGGCAAATCGGTTATCGACTATGACCCGACTTGCCAGGGCGCGCTGGCCTATCGGCAACTGGCTACCGAGATGCTGCAGAGTTTGCGCCCCTCTGAGACACCCGACACCGGCACAGTTGTGTCAGGAGCAGACCATGAGTCCTAAAGCAAGACTTGGAAAAGGCCTCGACGCACTGCTAGGCAGTGTGCCATCGGTAACACGCTCCAGCCAGTCTGAGCTTCGCCAGCTGCCGGTTGACCAGATTAGAAAGGGCCGCTATCAGCCACGCACAAGAATGGATGAGGCAGCGCTCGAAGAGTTGGCGGCGTCCATTTCCTCCCAGGGAATTGTTCAGCCTCTGCTGGTGCGGGAAACGGCCGGCGGTGGATATGAGCTGATCGCGGGAGAACGCCGCTGGCGGGCCGCTCAGCTCGCGGGTCTGGCTGACGTGCCGGCGGTGGTTCGCCGCGTTCCGGACGAAGCCGCACTGGCAGTGGGCCTTATCGAAAATATCCAGCGCGAGAATCTTAATCCGATCGAGGAGGCGGCCGGCATTCAGCGCCTGCTCGATGAATTCGGGTTGACCCACCAACAGGCGGCTGAGGCAGTCGGCCGATCACGGGTGGCGGTCAGCAATCTGCTCAGGCTACTGAAGCTCGATCCGAGTGTGCGCGAACACCTTGAGTCGGGCCATATCGAAGCGGGCCACGCGCGTGCCCTGCTGGGGCTTGCGAGGGATCAGCAGGTCGTCGCAGCGCAAGCCGTAATGCAGCGGCGACTGTCGGTTCGTCAGACCGAGGAGCTCGTTCGCAGGATGCTTGACCCTTCGGAGAATACATCTTCAAAAAAACCCAAGAGCAAGACGGGCCAAAGCCGCGATATTCAGCGCCTTGAGGAGGCGCTGTCAGAAAAACTGGCGGCACCCGTGCGTCTGGAGTCGCGTGACGGCAAATCAGGCCGTTTGGTGATCGAATACAACTCGCTCGACGAGTTGGACGGCATCATCGAGCGTTTGGGTTGAGCGCCTTTTACTTCCGGCGTATCCCTATTTTCTGTCCCGCCTGATCAGGCATCGGCAGCGGTTTATGCGCCGCCATTATCTGGTCGATCACACCACTGACCTTCGGCAGGAACGGTGAGGTCCGCCGGCTTTCAAGGCTGACGTGGATCATCATTTGCTCGCTGGTGGCTGCGAGATAATCCGCTTCAGCGTGGAACATTCGCAGGAAATAGTGAACCCGCTTACTGTCGGCGTCCAGCAGTTGGCACGTGAGGTGGATGGGGTCGTCGAGATGCAGTTCCTGCAGGTAGTTGATATGCATCTCCAGAGTAAAGGTCGAACATTTCTCGGTCTCGAGGTATTCAGGCGTAATGCCCATCTGGCGCATGAACTCATCCACACCGCGATCAAAAGCGAGGACGTAATAGGCCACGTTCATGTGCCCGTTGTAGTCAATCCATTCGGGCAACACACGTTGGTGGCCGAGGTCCAGCTCTGCTTCGGGGAATTCTTGAGTCATGAGGGATCCTGTCGTGTGCGGAGGGTTCGGAGGGACTGCTCGATGCCGTTGTCAACATAGGCGCCGTAATAGTCAGGAATGCTTGCTCCGACAAGCGGTGGACTGATGGGCGTTCCTGCGCCATCCAGAAATTCGAGCGTGGGCACGATCCTGATACCGCGGGTTTTGGAAAAAGATCGATGACTGGTGACAGTCCCGCTGAAGCTCACAAGATCGAGATTCGTATCGATACGTACTTCCCGCAGCAGTATGCGATCCTGATATGTTGGATCTGCAAAGATCAGATTGAAGACGCTTGCCTTTACCTCGTCACAGTAATGGCAGTAGTCAGTCGTATAAACCAACAGGATCGGCACCCGCTCGGCACGCGAGATGTTGGCGTCCCGCTGTAGATCCACCGCAACCGGTATCTTTCCGGCAAGAACCGGTCCCCACGGTAGCCCGGCCAGCAAAAGCACAGCGCAGAGGTATCTCACTGCAGTCATAGCGAAATTATATCTTGGCGTCACCTACCCTCCAGCCGTTGGGTTCGCCCCGCAGGATTCAGGCGCCGCGAATCATTTGCCGGATACCCGGATACTGATCGCGTGTGATGCAGTACTTGGCGGTGCCTTCGGCCCAGGGCTGTCCAGCCTCCAGCAGCGCCTCCAGCCGCGGCAGGTCGCAGACCATGGTGCTGCCGACCACGTCGACACCACGATCAAAGATCGGATCTGGCAAGCACGATGCGCTCGGCCCCACCAGAGCCACCTGCGCTTTCGGATCACAGTGACTGAGCACATCATCCAGCGTATCGTTGATCAATGTGGAACCTGTGATGAGTACACGATCACAATCCCGCAGGCGATCGGTTTGCTCAATCACCTCAAAGGGCCCGGACCTTTCGAGAAATTTCGGGTCTTTCTCAATAACGGTCAAAGTTCCGGGATAGTTTTCCCACTCCCTGATCAACGGTGCAAAAAAGCCAACCATCCCGACGTGCCTCGCGCCAGCCAGATCCAGCTGGCCAACGGGATCTGTGGCTCGATCAAGGCTGAACCCGGCCGTTCTGAGCAGATGCTGACTGACGGCGTTGAGTGCGCCGAGTCCCACGGCTGTTAATAATGGGTCTTCGCCCAGGCAGTGTTTCACCAGCTCCAGCGTGGACATCTCGGTGAACTGTTTTGGGTCACACGCATCCAGATGCGACAAGGTATCATCCAGCCCGGCAAAGAAGAACCCGCAGCTGCCGTCGTCGAGAGCGATGACACCAAATTTTTTTGGCTGTCCCGTCGGCGTCGCTGGGCGCGGCTTGTACAGACCGCGCACAGCGGGCAGCTCCTTTTCTTCGCCGAGGGTGAGCACAAGATCAACCAGATCGGACAGTACGGTCATGGGCGCGCAGGACAGTGAGGTCGGTATGTCGCAGGAGCGTCGAGTCTATAGCAAGTTCCGCTCGCCGGATCTCGCCGACATCGCGAATATGCGCCCCGGCGTGTCAAAGGATCGCATCATCGAAGCCTGGGTCGCAACGCGCCTCTCTATTCACCAGGCCTTTTTCCGACCAAGCAACCAACTGCTCTATTTCTGTGATACCGCCGAGGGCGGTACCAGTGATATCGTGGCCAAAACCCTGCTTTCCCTCAAGTCGCCAAGGCGGCTGGAACCGGTGCGTATCGATGCGCTAGGTGCCCTTTTTGTCGGTATCAAGGTTCGGGTGGAGCCAGACGAATTCCCCGTGGTGAATGCCGCATTAAGGCTCAGCGGGATCAGTGTCGACCGCCTTGAAGATCTCTAGGGATCGCCGGGGACGCTGCCTGGATAATCACACTGACGCCAGGCTTCAAACAGAGCGACCGCGACGGCGTTGGAAAGATTTAGGCTTCGGCTTGTGGCGCACATCGGCAACGTCAAGCGCTGAGCCTCTGGTACGCGGAGTCTGACATTGTCGGGAAGGCCGCGGGTCTCAGGGCCGAACACCAACGCGTCACCGCTTTGGAACGTGCAGTCGCTGTGTCGCTGGCCATGTTTGGTCGAGAACATGAAAGCGCGCTGAGGAGAGACGTTCTCAAGGAACGCATCCATGCTGGCGTGGCGGGATATCGTGACGGCGTCGGCATAGTCCAGGCCTGCGCGCCGGAGAGTGCGGTCGTTAATCGAAAAACCAATCGGCTCAATTAGATGAAGCCGGGAGCCAGTGTTGGCGCACAGGCGGATGATATTGCCGGTATTGGGCGGTATCTCCGGTTGGAACAGCACCACATGGAACATCGCGGGTCGCGCTCAGGCCGGTTTCACTACCACCAGCAATACTGCGCCGATCAGCACGAGAACGGGAAACTCGTTGAACCAGCGATAAAACATATGCCCGTGCCGATTTTTGTCCTGCGCAAACTGCTCGACCATGTGCCCGCACCAGAGGTGATACCCAGCGAGGACCACCACCAGCGCGATCTTTCCGGTAAGCCACAAGCTCTGACTGCCGATGCCGTAACCCAGCCACAGCCACAGGCCGGACGCGATGGTCAGCACGCCGCCTGGGGTGGTAATGCCAAAGTAGAGTTTGCGCTCCATCACTTTGAACTGATCTTGAGTTGCCCGATCTGCACTCATGGCGTGATAGACAAACAGCCGGGGAAGATAGAAGAGCCCGGCAAACCAGGTCACCATGAAGATGATATGTAGTGCCTTGATCCAGAGCATAGTTGATGATTAAGGAGTCAAACGTGTCTTGGCCGTGTGTTTGAGATGAGCCGAGACGAACTATTGAAGCATCATATTATGCACGTCAGCCCGCTTTGGTTGGTCGAGAAAGCGCTCCAGCAGATCATCCAGAAAGCGCCAGCCCAGAGGCGTAGTTTGTACGCGGGTCTCGTCCAGGTGCAGCAGTCCAGCGTTGGCCGCATCCTTAAAAAGCGGCTCCTCTTTTTTCCAGTCAAGCCCGGTCCGCTGTGCAAAAAGATCTTTTTCGAATCCAGCCTCGAGACGCAGCGCGTTGAGCAGGAATTCGAATCGCAATGCGGCAGCGGTCAGAGGTGGTCCGGTGTCGGGCACGGTGCCCGCGGTAACGGTCTTCAAGTACTCACGCGGATGCCGCGGGCGGCTCCATCGGTAGACTGCGTTTTCAACAGACAGCTTGCTGTGCGCACCTGCCCCAATGCCGATGTAGTCGCCGAACTCCCAGTAGTTGAGGTTGTGCCGGCAGTGGTACCCTGGCCGGGCAAAGGCAGAGACCTCGTATTGCGCAAAGCCGGCCTCACAGGCAAGATCCTGGACGGCGCAACGTATGTCCCAAAGCACTTCTTCATCAGGCAGGACAGGCGGGTTTGCTGCAAAGGCGGTATTGGGTTCGATCGTCAACTGGTAAAGAGAAAGGTGAGTGGGCGAACAATCCAGGGCGGCACGAAGATCGGCAAGCGCATCCGTCGTCACCTGCCCGGGCAAGCCATGCATCAGGTCGATGTTGAAGTTGTCGAACCCGGCCTCCCTGATGGCCCGACAGGCCTCTTTGGCTTCTTCCCCATTATGTATTCGCCCCAACACACTGAGGCTTCGGTTATTGAAACTCTGTACGCCAAGCGAAAGACGATTGACCCCGCAATCGCGATAACGGCGGAATCGATCAGCCTCGGCTGATCCGGGATTGGCTTCTAGAGTGATCTCCGTCTGCGAATCGAGCCAGTTGTGGTGGTCGAGACGCTCCAGCAATCGAGCGATCTGATCCCCTTCAAAAAGGCTCGGTGTCCCGCCACCAAAAAAAACGGCCTGCAGGCGGCGTTTTGGGTAGGTCTTCTCAACCGCTTCGAGATCTGCAATCAATCCATCGATGTAGTCCGATGCGGGCAGATCGGTTTTCAGGGGGTGAGAGTTGAAATCACAGTAAGGACACTTGCGTTCGCACCAGGGCAGGTGAACGTACAGTGTTAGGGGTAGCGGACCGAAGGTGTTCAATCAGGCAGGCAGCAGTTTCTGGGCGTTTCTTGACGGTAGGCCTGGATGAGGTCCGCAATTTCATCAGCAAGCCGCTGGCGTGATTGGACCGATCCCCAGGCATTATGAGGGCTGACCACAAGGTTGGGGATATCCGCAGCCAACAGGGGATGATCCGCACCTGGAGGCTCCTGAGTCAGTACATCTATACCTGCCCCGCCGATCTCCCCCTGGCGCAAGGCATTTGCGAGGTCGTTCTCATTGACGATGCCGCCGCGGGCCGTGTTGATCAGGATGGCAGTGGATTTCATTTTTTCCAACTGGGTGCGGCCGATCAGATTGTGCGTTGCGTCAGAAAGCGGGCAATGCAATGAGATCACGTCAGAGTTTTTCAAAAGCTCGTCGAAAGTGATCCGGCCATCAGGTATCGCTTCACTGCCGGGCCTGGCACAGACCGCCACCTGCATGCCGAAACCAAGTGCGATCTGTTCAACGCGCCGGCCAAGATTCCCATAACCGATAATGCCCAGCGTCATGCTATCGAGTTCGCGGATGGGATAGTCCAGCAGACAGAACACTTTGCTCTCCTGCCAGCGGCCTGTCCTGACTGCCTGGGTGTAGTCGCCAAGGTGTGAGACCAATGTGAGCAGCAGCGAGAAAACGTGCTGGCTTACCGCGGCGGAGGCATAGTCGCGGACGTTGCAGACCGTGATGTTCCTCTGTTTCGCCGCCACGAGATCGATGTTATTGGTGCCGGTCGCGGCCACGACGATCAGTTTTAGGCAGGCGTTTTGCATCGCCGCCGCATCGATGATGACTTTGTTGGTGACCACCACCTCACAGCCCGCGATCCGCTCTGCCACTTCGTGAGATTGTGTTGATCGATGATGCGTCCATTGGTCGAGGGCGCTCTCGAGCGAAGTGGTATCCAGGTCACCCCGCTCGAAACTGTCGGCATCAAGTATGGTTCCTCTCATTAGTTCAGCCGCTCCCGTCGGCATAGCGCATCTGCTGGAGCTGTCGGCGCTCTTTTTTGTCCGGCCTGCCTCTGGATTTCCTGATAGGCTGGGGCTGCAGGCGCAGTTGCTGACGCAGGGCTTCGCGTCGTTCAATACTATCTGGATCTTCGACGTAGGTCTGAGCTGCAATTGCGGCTGAGGCGCGCTTGTCGATCAGCTGTTGGATGATGATGTGATAAACGGCCGTCTTGCGGCGGATGCGCAGCCGGTCGTTACAGCGGACAGATTTCGCCGAGCGGGTTCTGTGGTCGTTGAGCAGAACATGGCCCGCCCGGACTGCCTCGACTGCTTCCGCGCGGGTCTTGAAAAAACGTGCCGCCCAGAGCCAGCGATCAAGACGGACACCGTTGTCATGTTCCTGGTCAGTCATCGTCGTTTCTCATGC
>DLPX01000085.1:0-2426 GCA_002477475.1 Proteobacteria bacterium UBA7447 | reverse complement strand
GTTCAGTCGTGAAGTGTATCGCGCGCGTTTTTCTGATGACAGGGCTGCTGGCAGCCGGCCCGGCAGTGGCACTGGGGCCGGTGGACGGCGAAGCCGGCGTCTTTGCCTGGATGGTTGATGATTATCAGGACACGTCGGTCAATTCTCCTCTCACCGGTGGTTATGGCGAGTTATGGCTGGGCGAGCGGTGGGGCCTTCGGGCGTCTCTTTATCGGATCAGTGAGGACAGCGTTGGCATGGCGCCTGATGAGCAGACGCTGGTGGATTTCAAATACCGCTTGTTGAGCGCCACCGACAACACCTTTCTGGCCCTTGGGCTGGGCTGGGAGCAGGACCGCTTTGGAGCCGACGGGGACGCTTCAGGCGCGCGGGTCATGGCAGAGGCGCGAGTCGGGATCCTTGGGTTTCTCAGGTTTTATGCCGATGCTGGCTGGGCGCCTTCGCTTGGGACTGTGGGGTCTCGCCAGGATCTGTCCTCTATTTCGGTAGAGACGGGATTGGTCCTTGATCCCCTGCCTTTTATCGATCTTCGCCTCGCTTGGCGATACCAGATTACAGACTACACCGGGGCAATTACAGGATCCGACGCCAGCGAGGGCAGTTATGGTGTTCTGCTCGGTGGCGGAATTCATTGGTGATCCCGGTCAGAGAGGTCCTGAGTCGCTTTCAGGAGTACCAGCCCGATCTGGAACCACCCTCCAGCTCCCGCCAGGCCGAGGTGGCGTTGGTTTTGAATCGCGAAACGGGCGAGCACGATCCTAGTATCCTTTTCATCCAGAGAGCGGCCTCGCCCGATGACCCCTGGTCAGGGCAGATGGCTTTCCCCGGGGGCCGGCGGGAGAACAGTGATCTTGAAGCGGGCGACGCTGCCTGCCGCGAGACCTGGGAAGAAATTGGGCTTAAGCTGTTCCCCACCGATTCGGTGGGCCGGCTGGGCGACCTGCGCGGCCGCCACGGCGGCAGATCCGCTGACCTCGTGATTTCCTGTTTCGTTTACTTGGTGGATACCACACCCGCACTCCAGCCCAACCACGAAGTCTCCGAGATAGTCCAGATACCGCTGTCCCGACTTCTCGATCCTGATCTTCGGACCTCAGTGGAATACGAAGCCGCGGGCGGCATACGTTTTCCCGGTATATTTCTCAGCAAAGAAGATGAGCGGGTGATTTGGGGTTTGACCTATCGGTTCCTGATCCGGTTCTTCTCGCTGTTTGGGCATCCACTGCCGCCGGGTTGATCCGGCACCCGCTGCAAAACGCTGCCGCATGACGACACATCACAACAGAGGAAGATTGATGGCCAGAACAAACAATCGACGTCCGGACGAGTTGCGGTCCGTGCATTTCACCCGTGCCTACAGCCGTCACGCCGAGGGTTCGGTATTGGTCGAGTTTGGAGATACCCGGGTGCTGTGTACGGCAAGCGTGGAAGAGCGTGTGCCCCGGTTTCTCAAAGGCAGCCAGCAAGGCTGGATTACCGCCGAATACGGTATGTTGCCCCGTGCGACCGGAGAGCGGATGGCGCGCGAGGCGGCCCGGGGCAAGCAGGGCGGCCGAACCCTTGAAATCCAGAGACTGATTGGTCGTTCATTGCGGGCCGCCCTCGATCTGAAAGCGCTCGGAGAAAGAACCGTCACACTGGATTGTGATGTGATTCAGGCGGATGGCGGTACGCGGACGGCATCGATTACGGGCGCCTGGGTAGCACTCGCCGACGCGCTGGATCATCTTCATCAGCAGGGCCTGCTTGATGCCCCTGTCCCGCTGCATCAAATTGCTTCGGTCTCTGTGGGTCTGCAACAGGGTGAGGTGCTGCTCGACCTCGATTATTCTGAAGACAGCACCGCTGATACGGACATGAATTTCGTCATGAACGATGAGAAACGATTCATCGAAATCCAGGGGACCGCGGAACACAGCCCATTCAGCGAAGCTGAGATGCAGAAGATGACTGCCATCGCTGTAAAGGGTATCGAGGAACTGATGCGTTTGCAGCGCCTCGCTCGAGAGACAGACTAGTGAACCGTGAGTTGGTCCTTGCTTCGGATAACTCGGGAAAACTCCGGGAGTTGAGCGCCCTGTTGTCGGACGGCGGCTTCTCGGTGGTGGGTCAGGGTGCGCTGGGTGTCATCCCTGCCGAAGAGACTGGCAAGACTTTTGTTGAGAATGCGATCCTGAAGGCCCGCAATGCGGCCGAGCAAACCGCCCGCCCTGCCATTGCGGACGATTCGGGCATCGAAGTCGACGCACTGGACGGTGCGCCGGGTGTCTATTCGGCACGTTTTGCTGGAAAGGGCGCGAGCGATGCCGACAATGTCGCCAAGCTGCTCTCCCAGCTGGCAGATGTGCCTTTTGAGCAACGGCGGGCCAGGTTTCGTTGCCTGATGGTCTATCTGCGCCGGGCAGATGACCCGGCACCCCTGATCT
>DLPX01000023.1:17587-46500 GCA_002477475.1 Proteobacteria bacterium UBA7447 | reverse complement strand
AATCGTAAGCACGGCCGCGAGCCGGTCGCGTCTTTGCACGATCAAATAGAGTCAATTCTCGAGCCCACTTACGGCGTGATCCTTTATCAGGAGCAGGTAATGGAGATCGCGCGGGAACTGTCGGGATTCAGTCTGGGGTCGGCCGACCTTCTTCGAAGGGCCATGGGCAAAAAGAAGCCGGAGGAAATGGACCGCCAACGACAAGCCTTTATCGATGGCGCAAAGAATAGGGGGATCGAAGAGTCGAGTGCAGTCCGTATCTTCGATCTGATTGAGAAGTTTGCCGGTTACGGATTCAACAAATCGCACTCCGCAGCGTACGCACTATTAAGTTACCAGACCGCCTGGCTAAAGCAATATTACCCTGCAGAGTTTATGTCGGCCGCGCTCTCCGCAGACATGGAGCACACTGACAAAGTTGTCATCCTGATTCGCGAAGCAAAGTCTATGGGGCTCAATATAAAACCCCCCGACATCAATCGTGGAGAATTCAGGTTCTCAGTGGCCCAGGATGGCTCAATTCTTTATGGTCTGGGTGCGATCAAAGGCGTGGGCGAGAAAGCTATAGAGGATATTCTAAAGGAGCGCGCGCAGACCGGCGGGTATCAAAATCTCTTATCTCTCTGCAAGCGAATCGACTCTCAGAAGGTCAACAAGAAAACCATGGAGGCGCTAATTCGGTCCGGTGCCCTAGACTCCTTTGGTGTAGACCGCGCTCACCTTGAATATCAATTGCCTCAGGCCCTTGATGCGGCTGACCAACAGGTCAGCAATGCCTCCTCTGGGCAAAACGACATGTTCGGTATCCCGTCTGTAGACGAGGTTGTTCTTACGGTACCCCAAGGGAGTGAATGGACAGCACGCAAGCGCCTTGAGATGGAGCGCCACAGTCTCGGATTTTACTTGACCCGCCATCCGATCGAACATCATAAGTCCGAGTTGCGGGCGATCGGGGCGATTCGGATTGCCCAAACCCCGCACCATTCGGAGAAAGCCGTCATGCTAACTGGACTGATTCAGGATGTTAGAACTTTTCAAAACCGCAAGGGGGAAATGGCGGCATTTTTCAGACTGGATGACGGCACGGGTTATGCGGATATCAGCATTTCTCCGGCGCTCTTTGCACAGACCAGGAGCACCTTGGGCGCTAAAGGATTGATCCTGGTTCGGGGCACAACCGGGACTGATGACCGCTCAGGCTTGCTGGCGCTAAAAGCGGACGGACTCTGGACTTTGGACGGTTTTCGCGCCGAGCGCCTGGCAGAACTCAACATCACACTTCCCAATGCGCTCGATGCCCAAAGCGCGGCTGATGAACTGAAATCGCTTCTACGCAACTTTACCCCCGGTGCAACAGATGTCGTGGTTCACTACAAGAACGCTGCTGGAGATAGCCTGTCCATGCGTCTTGGAGAGCAGTGGCGCTTGCGCCCCGAGCCAGAATTATTGGATAACCTCGTCAACTTTGTAGGGGAGCCCGCCATCAAATTCGGGTTTCGAACGGCAAACAAGGGGGATCAAGCCGGCGACACCAAGGCCGCTTGATTAGCCGCCATGTCGTCTTCAAGAGTAAAATGATCCTATGAGCAACTCCCTAGATTTCGAACAGCCGATTGTCGATCTTGAGGCGAAGATCGATGAGTTGCGGCGGGTCGATGTAGATGGGGCGCTCGACCTGCACCGCGAAATTGAACGCCTGGAGACGAAGAGCCGCAAACTCACGCGGGAAATATTTACTTCCTTGGACGCCTGGCAGATTACACAGTTGGCGCGGCACCCGCAACGTCCTCACACCCTGGACTATATCTCTCGGATTTTCTCAAATTTTCAGGAGTTATCTGGGGATCGGATGTACCGTGACGATCCAGCGGTCGTTGGTGGCCTGGCCCGGATTGGCGGCAAGGGGGTAATGGTCATAGGCCACCAGAAGGGCCGGGATACGAAGGAAAAAGTGCGGAGAAATTTCGGGATGCCGAGCCCCGAAGGCTACCGCAAGGCTCACCGACTGATGCGGATGGCCGAGAAGTTCGGGTTGCCGGTCGTCACTCTGATTGACACTCCTGGGGCCTATCCCGGTATCGGGGCTGAGGAGCGTGGACAAAGTGAGGCCATTGCCCAGAGTATTGCAATGATGGCAGGCCTCAATGTACCGATTGTGTCGGTCGTCATTGGCGAAGGGGGCTCTGGCGGGGCGCTCGCGATCGGCGTCTGCGATCGCTTGGTGATGCTTCAGTTCGCAACCTATTCAGTTATCAGTCCGGAGGGTTGCGCTTCGATTCTCTGGAAGAGCGCTGACAAGGCTCAAACAGCCGCGAGCGCGATGAAAATTACCTCAGAGAGCCTTAAGCAAAACGAACTGGTTGATATTGTGGTTAAGGAGCCATTGGGCGGCGCACATCGCGATCCCGATCAAACTGCCGAGCGACTGGGTGTTGTGATCCAAGAGCAACTTCAGGTATTGGACTGCTTGACGACCGAAGAGTTGTTGCGGCAGCGTGACACGAGGTTGCGCTCGTTTGGGCGATTCAAAGACGAGTCCTAATCGGACAGACAGGCTGCATCCCCTGCAGAGGGCAGTCTGGCGCGCGCTCGCGCCTTATCGGAAGAAGCGAATCAACGTTGCGTTTAGCGGCGGCAACGATTCCACAGCCTTGCTCTCGGTGATCGCCTCCCTGAGAGAGCCCTTTGGTCTGCGAGTCCGCGTACTGCACGTAAACCACAACTGGACCCCAGAGTCCTCGGCGTGGGAAAAGCATTGCAAAAATTTCTGTCGTCACCTCGACCTACCGTTTAAGTCCTTTACCCTCGAGTGGCGCGATGACTCTCGCCCGCGGGGAAACTCTGGCAAGTTCGGTGAAGCCAGAGCAAGGGAGCAGCGATACCAGTCGTTTGCCAGCGTCTGCGGGGTTGAAGATTTGTTGGTAACAGCCCATCACCTTGAGGACCAGGGCGAAACGTTGATCCTCAGGCTAATGAGGGGATCTGCCATCCGCGGACTCGGCGCCATGCGACCAGCGCAAAGTCTCTACGGCATCATGGTGCTCAGACCGTTACTTGCAGTGCCCAAGGACCAATTGCAGGCATGGGTGGCCGAGCACAACCTTGATACCGTCTGCGATGGCTCTAATTTTGATGAGACCTACGACAGGAATTTGCTGCGCCGGCGGGTCTTCCCGATTCTTCAGTCGCGTTGGCCCAACACTGTCAACGCGTTGGCCAGGAGCGCCGGGCATTTCCAGGAAGCCCAATCGATCTTGGACGGCGTGGCTGCGGAGGATCTTGCTGCATGCAAACGGTCGGGCAGGGTCAACGTACTTTGGGATCTAGGCTCAGTCTCTAAACTAAGACTCCTGAAGCTCGATGGCCCCCGTATCTTGAATCTTCTCCGGTACTGGGTCGATATCAACGGTCTTCAAGTGCCTTCGGAACGGGCGCTGCGTGAATTCGTCCGACAACTCGTTTCCGGCGGCCAGAGTGCCTCACCTGTTCTAAGTGCGGGAGGGGCGAACTTCAGATGTCATCGCGACCGGATCTTTTTGGTTCCGGAGCCCCGTTTAACCGAGCGGACTTCTTCAGAGAGCCAGGTGTGGCAGGGGCCCGAATTATCCGTTCGAGGGCCGGATATTGTAGTGACGACTCGCTCAACCAGAACCCGCGGATTGAGTGCTGAACTATTTCGCGAGGGGACCGTTGAGTTGCGCTGGCGGAGGGGACGACAAACTGTGAGACCCATCGGACGGGGTCGTCATCGACGCTCTCTACGAAAACTTCTTCAGGAGTCTGATCTTCCGCCCTGGCAGCGAGAGAGGATTCCCCTGGTCTTCATCAATGGGCGTTTTGCGGCAATGCCTCAGGTGGTAGTTGACGAGTCGTGCACCGCTGGAGCTGGTGAGAGAACTATTGAAATACAGATCCGAGACCTGAGAAAAGAAGAGTGGCCAGAAAACGATCCGTTGTAAGAAAAAGACTCGTCTGCTATCCTAACCGGCCGTCGGGTGGCGTTGGCCGAGACAGCAATGACTGATTTGCCAAGACCTACCGCCCGTATAGATCAATCTCGATCATAGGAAGCCATGTCCGACGGAACCTCCCCGAAATTTGCGTTCATCACAGGCGGTGTTGTTTCATCGCTCGGCAAAGGATTATCTGCCGCGTCATTGGGCGCCCTGCTGGAGAGTCGAGGGTTAAAGGTCACCTTGGTGAAACTCGACCCCTACATCAATGTTGATCCAGGGACAATGAGCCCGTTCCAACATGGAGAGGTGTTCGTCACCGACGATGGCGCGGAGACAGATCTTGACCTCGGGCATTACGAGCGGTTCGTTCGAACCCGAATGAGTCGGAAGAACAACTTCACTACCGGCCAGATCTACGAACGAGTCATCCGAAAGGAGCGTCGGGGAGATTTTCTAGGGGGTACCGTCCAGGTGATCCCCCACATCACCAATGAAATTAAAGAGTCGATTATTGCTGCAGGGCAAGGGCATGATGTCTGCCTTGTAGAGATCGGGGGCACCGTGGGTGATATCGAGTCCCTTCCATTTCTCGAAGCCATCCGCCAGATGCGTATTGAAATGGGAAGAGACAACACAATTTTTCTTCACCTCACCCTGGTTCCAGCCCTTCATAAAGCAGGGGAAATCAAGACAAAACCAACCCAGCATTCCGTCAAGGAGTTGCGCAGTATCGGGATTCAGCCGGACATTGTGCTTTGCCGAGCACATGATCCGCTGCCTGCCGATGCGCGTCGCAAGATTTCCCTGTTTACTAACGTGGATGAGACCTCTGTTATTTCCGCCGAAGACGTCGACAATATTTACTCGATCCCGAGGCGCTACCATGAGCAGGGCCTGGATGGAGCGGTTGTTCGACATCTTGCGCTTGGCGGAGAGAAATCAGACCTAGCAGAGTGGGATAAAGTCGTTGAAGTGATGGGGTCGCCGGAAACAGAACTCACCATCGCCATGGTTGGGAAGTATGTCTCCCTCACAGAATCTTATAAATCTCTGTCCGAGGCAATCATCCATGCAGGCATCCAGAATCATGTCCGGCCGGTCGTGCAGTATATTGACGCCGAAGAATTGACCACCTTCGAAAAGGCTGCCGAGGTCCTCGCGGACGTTGATGCGGTGCTGGTACCCGGAGGTTTCGGCGAACGCGGCACGGAGGGGATGATCAACGCGGTACGTTTCGCCCGCACTTCAGGCACTCCTTATCTCGGCATCTGCCTCGGCTTGCAGATTGCTGTGATCGAGTTCGCGCGTCACGTCGCCGGGATGAAGACAGCCAACAGTACCGAATTTGATGAGGGAGGGGAGTTCCCAGTAGTGGCATTGGTGACAGAGTGGACCGAGGTCGACGGCCAGCGAAAAGAGCGCAGTGAGAGTGATCAACTCGGAGGGACTATGCGCCTTGGCGCGCAAGAGGCCCACCTTTGCCCTGACTCCCTGTGCGCCCAAATTTACGGACGGGAGATTATTTCTGAGCGGCATCGTCACCGCTATGAGGTAAACAATCATTATCGCCCGGGTCTGGAAGCGGCGGGTCTTCGTGTGGCGGGGCTTTCTGGAGATGATCTAGTCGAAATGGTTGAGATTCCCTCTCACCCGTGGTTTGTAGCATGCCAGTTTCATCCAGAATTTAAATCGACGCCGCGTGATGGACATCCGCTTTTCGCCGAGTTCGTCGCCGCTGCACGAAAACATCAGGACAACTCATCTGATCCGAGCTCGAATACGGCCGCAGCGTGAGCATTTTTAGTCATCGCAAGGGTCGGGAAGAGGCGCTGTTTTTTATCGCCGGGCCGTGTGTGATCGAAAGTCGAGACAATGCGCTTCGCACAGCCGACGCGCTTGCTCGAATAGCGTCCGCTCTTGATATTCTCTTGGTGTACAAATCTTCGTTTGACAAAGGTAACCGCTCTTCAGGAAATTCCTTTCGCGGTCCAGGACTCGATGCCGGACTCAAGATCCTGGAGGAAGTCCGGTCGGAAACAGGATTGCCGGTATTAACCGACGTTCATACACCAGAACAGGCGTCATTAGCCGGGGAGATTGTCGATATGCTGCAAACTCCCGCGTTTCTTTGTCGGCAAACCGATCTTATTGTGGCCGCAGCGGCTACCGGTGTTCCCGTGAATATTAAGAAAGGCCAATTCATGGCACCGCAGGAGATGCGCACGGTTGCAAAGAAGGCGAGCGCAGCCGGCGCGACTGATTTGTTCTTATGTGAACGGGGAACCACCTTTGGTTACCACAACCTTGTGGTCGACATGCGGTCCCTACAGGTGATGGCCTCACTCGGTTTTCCGGTGATTTTTGATGCTACGCACTCGGTGCAATTGCCAGGTGCGGGTGGCGATCACTCTGATGGGCAGCGAGAATTTATTCCATTGTTGGCGCGGGCAGCGGTTGGGGCAAAGGTCGACGGCGTATTCATGGAGACGCACATTGATCCGCCCAACGCGCTCAGCGACGGACCAAACGCCTGGCCGCTGGATAGCCTGCAACCTCTTCTTGAAGACTTGTTGAGAATTCACGAAGCTGCGATGCAATCGAATCTTTAGACGATATTCCTTAAAACATGAGAGGCGCCAGTCTATGAACCACCCATCCCCATTGGCTATTTCCAAGGTTCACGCAAGGGAGATTCTGGATTCCCGCGGGTTTCCAACGCTCGAGGCTGAGGTAACACTGCAAAGCGGTGTCGTTGGGCGCGCTGCGGTCCCTTCGGGGGCCTCCACCGGGAAACGTGAGGCTTTAGAACTCAGAGACGGCGACCCGACGCGGTTCAATGGCAAAGGCGTCAGCGGCGCGGTCGCGAATGTCAATAGCGAAATTCAACAATGCCTCAAGGGTCGAGACGCGTCGGATCAGCGAAGGATTGACGAGGAGTTACTCGTTCTCGACGGCACTCCCAACAAGGCACGCCTTGGGGCCAATGCTCTGCTAGCGGCCTCACTGGCAACCGTCAGAGCGGCGGCTCTTGGTCTTGGTCACAACTTGTACGATCACATCGGTACGCTTCACAGCAATTCGAGTCCGGCACGGCTTCCTGTCCCCCAGATGAACATTCTGAACGGAGGAGCGCACGCCGATAACAGCATCGATTTTCAGGAGTTCATGGTCCTCCCGGTTGGATCCAGCACGTTCCATGAGGCGCTTCGTTGCGGGGCCGAGATCTTTCATAAGTTGCGCTCGGATTTAATCACCCAAGGTCTTCAAACCGCCGTGGGAGATGAAGGCGGTTTCGCCCCAGACTTCCCCTCAAATGAAGCCGCTCTGAAGGCAGTGCTGCAGGCGGTAGAGCGGTCCGGTTACGCGACTTCCCAGGACGTGTTCTTGGGGCTTGATTTGGCCAGCTCGGAGTTCTTCGCAGATGGCGTTTATCACTTGGAGTCTGAGCAACACAGTTACACCAGCACGGAGTTTATTAACCTGATTGTTGAACTAGCCGGTCGAAACCCGATCCTTTCCCTGGAGGATCCCCTGGATGAGGATGACTGGGACGGCTGGGCAGTGCTCACACAAAAGTTGGGTCAGACTGTTCAATTGACTGGGGATGATCTTTTTGTCACAAATCCAGGCATTCTGCAGAGGGGAGTCGACCTGCAGGCGGCAAACTCAATACTGATCAAGGTCAATCAGATTGGAACCTTGAGCGAGACGCTGGATGCGGTTCGGCTCGCACAGTCAAATGGCTATGCGGTCACGGTGTCGCACCGATCAGGGGAGACGGAAGACACGACTATTGCGGATCTGGCCGTTGGTGTCGGTGCCGATCAGATAAAAACGGGCTCATTGTGCCGGTCGGAGAGGACAGCTAAGTACAACCGTCTGCTCCGGATCGAGGAGTCGCTCGGTGAGCGCGCGGTCTATGCCGGCAAGCAAGCCTTTAAACAATTGTAAGTGGTCCGTACAAGCTGAGAGCCGACGGTGCCCTACCTCAGGACGATAATCTTCTGCCTGATCGGAGTTGTGCTGGCTTTGCAATACGCGCTGTGGTTTGGGAAGAGCAACGTCGTCGATCTGATCCACCTGCGCCGCTCCGTTAACGAGTTGGAGCAGGAGAATCTCGTTCTTCGAGAACGGAATAATCGGCTCCATGCAGATGTCAATGAGATCAAGAATCGTGTGGAAGCTATCGAAGCAAGAGCGCGCGAGCAACTGGGGCTGATCAAACCAGGGGAAACGTACTACCAAGTCGTGCTGCCTGAAGACAACACCCCGCCCCGTGAGGGGAATTAGCGTTTAACCTGGCACCTCTGTCGGGATCCGGTAGGGAAGCGGTGAGACGGTCAGCGGAATGTCTTCCCAGAACAGGCTCCCCGACTCGGGTGAGCTTATCAATTCCATCGGCACTGTCGCTAACAGTTGCATTCCGCCGGTGCTGTCGGCGGGCGCGCCGCAGATGACTACCCCATCACGCCCAGAGGTTGCGGTTGCAACCGCAATGGGGGCGCCGGGCTCCGGGTGCACAGCGTGTTCGGCAATGACCCGAATCATTCGTTGCTTTGGCTTACCCCTGTAACGAACGCGAGCGACGATCTCCTGGCCGGGGTAACAACCCTTCTTGAAACTTACGCCGCCTATGAGATCCAGGTTTACAGACTGCGGGATCAAAACTTCCGAAAGCGGTCGGCTGATAATCGGCAATCCCAACTCTATACAGAGTGTCTGGAAGGAGGGTGCACTTGCAGCTTCCTCGAGAGTGGCTGCGTCGATCGTTGAAAGCTCCAGAAACTCCTGAGGGGAGAATGAATCGGAGTGACTTTGCGACACATCTGAGCCGCTTGCCCTGTTGTCGTGGAAAACAAGGTGTTGGTAGGTTAGTGATTCAAAAGAGACATCTGCGCGCATCACATACATGCGAAGACGGGCTATTACACTATCTGCGAGCGACTCATGGGTGGATAATAAAAATTCATTCTCCCGCCTACAGACAAAAAAGACAGCCAGTAGTCGCCCTTTGGGAGAGCAATATCCGGACAGGGACCAACCCCCATCAGAGATCGCACAAAGATCACTCGTGAACTGACTCTGGAGAAATGCTTCGGCATCATTGCCAAAGCAACGGAAGACGGATAACTCAGGAGCGGGAATCATCATAGGTATCTATCGGCGGTTTGGGAGAAAGGGCAGGAGGCACGCCAATGCTGACAGCGCTTTCACTGCGACATGCGATATTACGCTCGATAAAGTTGATGGCGCAAACATCAAAGGTCTTGAAAACAAGAAAAAAGGCTTGCAGAATTAAGGTTGTTGCAATGCACAAAATCGCGAGAAATGTGGAAAAGACCGCCGGTGTAAATCTGACTAATGGACCGCAGCCGCAGGCACGAGAACTCAACCAGGAAAAGGAGGACAGGAAACCTCATGGACCCGATTCGTTGCCGGGCGATCCGTTAGTGGACTCAAAATTGACTCGGCCCGATCCAACCCGCTACGGGGATTGGGAACTCAAAGGTCGTTGCATTGATTTTTAGCGAGATGCAGTCGCTCAGGACACATTCCGGGTAATCATATGTCAAATCCTCGCGCAAGACCTATCTCGCCACATTTGCAGGTCTACCGCCCTCAGTTGACGAGCGTGTTGTCTATCATGCACCGTCTGACCGGGATTTTTTTATCTGGCGTCACCATGGTGCTGTCCTTGTGGCTGGTCAACATCGCCTTTGGTGAAGTGGCGTATTCGGTTTTTGTCGCGTTTTGGGATAGCTGGATATCAACCCTGCTCCTGACTGGAGTCGTGTTTTGTGTCTACTACCACCTCCTTAATGGTGTCAGACACCTGGCCTGGGATTGGGGATTTGGGTTTTCCCTGGCCCGTGTCTACGCCACCGGCTGGGCTGTGGTCGGAGGGTCACTCGCGCTGTCTGCGATTACACTCGTTTTAGCCATCTAGTGCACACATTACTTAACTGATGGACGTCGCAAAAGAAAGGACATCTCAGACGGATCACCCCGGCCTAGGGCACTGGCGGTGGCAACGCCTAACCGCGATACTGTTGGTACCGTTGATCCTCTGGACACTCTGGATGATGCGATCGCTTGATCCCGGATCTTATCTATCAGTGAGAGAATGGATCCAGCAGACGGGTCCAATGATGGCTTTGATTATTCTGCTCCCGGTGTCTTATCTTCACGGCGCACTGGGTCTTCAGGTCATTATCGAGGATTATCTGAGCGCCTCGGTTCACTCCGGGCTCATTTGGGCGGTTCGAATCGCTGCGATCGCTCTCACACTCGCAAGCCTTTGGGCAATTTTCTCAATCGCGTTGGCCTGATTCTCCAATGACTTCCGGTTACGAAATCATCCATCACGAGCACGATGTGGTCGTGGTCGGCGCCGGGGGCGCAGGCCTGCGGGCCTGCCTAAGCCTTGCAGAAGCGGGTCAGCGAACTGCCTGCGTGACTAAGGTCTTCCCTACGCGTTCCCATACCGTGGCCGCGCAAGGCGGCATGAGTGCCGCTCTGGCCAACATGGGAGAAGACGACTGGCGATGGCACATGTATGACACCGTAAAAGGGTCGGACTGGCTTGGCGACCAGGAAGCGATCAGTTTCATGTGCAAGGAGGCGCCGTCGGCGGTGATCGAACTCGAACACTACGGCGTGCCTTTCTCCCGAACAGCGGAAGGGAAGATCTACCAAAGAGCGTTTGGGGGTATGACGACCCATTTTGGACAGGGCCAGGCCCAAAGAACATGTGCAGCGGCGGATCGGACGGGGCACGCTATCCTTCACACACTCTACCAACAGTCACTGCGTCACCGGGTAGAGTTTTTCATCGAATATTTCTGTCTCGACCTCATCATGGAGTCTGGGGAGTGCAGAGGCGTCGTCACGTGGTGTCTGGAAACCGGGGCCATCCATGTCTTCTGGGCAAAGCGGGTGATTCTTGCCACAGGGGGCTACGGCAGGGCCTACTTTTCGGCCACCTCCGCCCATACGTGTACCGGAGACGGGAATGCCATGGTCCTGCGGGCGGGCCTGCCACTGCAGGACATGGAGTTTGTTCAATTTCACCCGACAGGGATTTATGGATCGGGTTGCCTCATCACAGAGGGCGCGCGCGGTGAGGGCGGTTTTTTGACCAATGCCGATGGGGAGCGTTTTATGGAGAGGTATGCCCCAAACGCTAAAGATCTCGCCTCGCGTGACGTCGTGAGTCGCTCTATGACGATGGAGATCCGGGCGGGACGAGGGGTAGGAGATGACGGAGACCATATTCACCTGCACCTTGAGCATCTCGGTCCAGAGATACTCGCTGAGCGTCTCCCCGGGATTTCAGAGACGGCTCAGATCTTCGCAGGCATCGACGTCTGCAAGCAGCCGATTCCCGTCATTCCCACTGTGCACTACAACATGGGCGGTATTCCGACCAACATTCATGGGGAGTATGTGGGGAACTCGAAAGATGGCGCCGTCCCTAACGTCCCAGGTCTAATGGCGATTGGGGAGGCCGCCTGCGTCTCTGTACATGGAGCAAACCGACTGGGATCAAACAGTCTTTTGGACTTAATCGTTTTCGGCCGCGCAGCCGGACAACATGCTGCGAAGACCGTTTCGACCGCAGACACTCCGCTACAGGGCGACCTGTCAACCGTTGACAATATTCTCGAGCGGTTTGATCGAATTCGTTTTTCGAAAGGGCCCGCAAGCACCGCAGCCATCCGCCTACGCATGCAGCGCGTGATGCAGACGAACTGTGCTGTTTTCCGAAACGAACAGGTTTTGAGCGAGGGCGTCACCCAGATCGACGAAACTGTGGGGATGTTTGGAGAGGTGGGAGTAACTGATCGTTCCCTTATCTGGAACACGGACCTGGTCGAGACACTCGAACTTGAAAATCTCCTGGCACAGGCTCAAGTGACTGTCCACAGTGCCCGCGCCCGGACCGAAAGCCGTGGCGCGCACGCCCGGGATGATTATCCTGATCGTGACGATAGTGACTGGATGGTTCACACGCTCGCCAGTACTAAAGAAAATTCGATCGAGCTCTCCTACCGTCCTGTCATACTGGAAACCGGCATGCCGGAGGTAGAAAGTATTCCACCTAAGGCGAGGGTGTATTAACCACTATGGCTCAGTTTCGACTCCCCAAAAACGCACAAATCACAAAAGGTCGCCGCCATAATGACGGGTCCGGCATGCAAAGGCCGCTGCCGCTCCAGATCTATCGGTGGAATCCCGACGACGAAGCTCAGCCGCGCGTTGACGACTACACCATCGATCGAGCAACCTGCGGTCCGATGCTGTTAGACGCATTGATCAAGATCAAAAACGAGATTGACTCTACCCTGACCTTCCGGCGCTCCTGCAGGGAGGGGATCTGCGGGTCTTGCGCGATGAACATCAACGGCACCAATACGCTGGCGTGTACTCAGTCACTCTCGGATCTTGATACGCCAGTAAAAATTTATCCATTGCCGCATATGCCGGTCATCAAGGACCTGGTTCCCGATCTGACACATTTCTTCGATCAACATGCCTCAATCGAGCCTTGGCTGAAAGCGTCTGATCCCCCCAGTGACAAGGAGAGGCTGCAGAGCCCGGACGACCGTGAGGCACTCGATGGCCTGTATGAATGCATTCTCTGCGCCTGCTGTTCCACGAGCTGCCCGAGTTACTGGTGGAATTCTGACCAATACCTGGGCCCTGCGAATCTTCTACAAGCCTACCGTTGGATTGCGGACAGCCGGGATGAAGCCAGCACTGATCGGCTTGAGTATCTGAACGACAGTTTTAAGCTTTACCGGTGCCACACGATCATGAACTGTACGAATTCTTGTCCAAAAGGCCTAAATCCCGGAAAAGCCATCGGACAAATCAAGTCGCGGATCGCCAAGAGAAAGACTTGATTTCTGGTACCCAAAAGATCAACCGATTGATTTGGCGAACGCGCCGCGGCGCGCGCGAGCTCGACGGGTTGTTGATGGGGTACGCATCAGGCCGCGCAGACGCGTGGGACGAGCGGCAAATAGCCAGTTTTGAACACTTGTTGTCCCAACCGGATCCAGTATTACTTGACTGGTTTATGTCCAGGACGGAGCCACGTGATGCCGAGCTTCAATTATTAGTCAGAGATATACTGGAGTCAGGGCCCGGTTCATCGGCTCCCTTAAATAGAAATCAATCCTTTGGGGAAGGGCGCAACACCGTATCATGCCGTTGACCAGGGACGGGAGAAGGGAAGTCCTGAGTAAAATGCAATCCCCGGCTCTCTCGGCGCTCTGCGGCGCAACGGACGATTAATTCTGAGACTGCCACAAGGTTTCTAAGCTCGAGCAGATCCCGGTCCACCCGGAAATGGCTATAAAAGTCTCGGATTTCTTCATGCAGCAGGTGTAGGCGGTTTGCCGCACGTTGCAGCCGTCTGGACGTGCGGACGATACCCACGTAGTCCCACATGAAACGTCTTAATTCTTCCCAATTGTGTGCAACCACGACAAGTTCGTCAGGGTCGGAAACCTGGCTTTCATCCCAGTCCGGGGGGCGAGGCCCGATAGGGCGAGAACTTTCCAATTGCTTAAGGATTGCCGGTGCCGCGCGTTCAGAGAAAACAATACACTCGAGGAGCGAGTTACTGGCGAGACGGTTCGCACCGTGCAGCCCCGAATGCGCGTTTTCTCCCAGAGCATAAAGGCCCTCAAGATCCGTCCGGCCGTCTAGGTCGGTGGTGATTCCGCCGCAGGTGTAATGAGCCGCTGGCACCACCGGGACAGGCTCCCTCGTTATATCTATGGAGAAGGACAGGCATCTCTCGTAGATGCCGGGAAAATGTTGCTTGATCTTGCCAGCGCCCAGGTGACTGATATCAAGGTAAACACAATCGTGTCCGCCTTTCTTCATTTCATAATCGATCGCCCTGGCGACGATATCCCTCGGCGCCAACTCGGCGCGGCCGTCGTGTGCAGTCATAAAGGGAGTGCCATCAGGCAAAAGCAACTTACCTCCCTCGCCGCGAACTGCCTCGGAGATTAGAAAATTTCCTGCATGGGGATGATAGAGACAGGTGGGATGGAACTGAACGAATTCCAAATTGGCCACCGAACAACCCGCACGCCAGGCCATCGCGACACCGTCTCCAGTCGACGAATCAGGGTTGCTGGTGTAAAGATAGGCTTTGGAAGCGCCGCCTGTTGCAAGTACGACTGCTTGCGCGTGGATCGTGGTGACTGTCCCGGTCTTCCCATCTAGAGCGTAAAGCCCAGCAACACCCTGTCGATTACTGCCGCCTTTTACGGGGTCAACGATTAGGTCGATGGCGGTGTGATCCTCTAACACGGAAATTCGGGGCGATGCGAGAACCTTGCGATCTAAAGTATTGACTACGGCGCGCCCGGTCGTATCTGCCACATGGGCTACTCGGCGGTGGGAATGCCCACCTTCCCGTGCCAGATGAAGTCCTTCTTGGGCAGAGGCATCGTCCTCGTCAAAACCGACACCGGCGTGGCTCAGCCAGCGTATGGCAGCAGGGGCGCCCTCGACAACCGTTCGCACAGCCGCTTCATGACATAGACCGGCGCCAGCTTCCAGCGTGTCCTGGACGTGCGAGTCAAAACTGTCCTGCGGATCAAGAACTGCGGCGATTCCGCCTTGTGCCCAGACACTTGATCCGGAAGCAAGTTCTGACTTTGTCAATATCAGGCAAGAGACACCTTGGTCAGCAAGCCTCAAAGCCAGGCTGATTCCAGCGAGCCCGCTGCCGACAATAGCAACAGTGGTTTCACGCAACATTAGGGAAATCCGGTTCATACGACATCACGATCACCATGTTCTTAATAGTCGACTGCATCTGTGTTACCGAAATGTGTGCAAGGCAATGGGGTGCAAGATAAAATCGGTGCCCGGACTGCCCCAATGCCCATCGGGCAACGGCAGCCGTCTTCACACCCCTACCTTCCCTTGGACATTGGAAATGAGCCTGGTCGATCAAAGCCTTATTCGGAATTTTGCGATTATCGCGCATATTGATCACGGCAAGTCAACATTGGCAGACCGATTGATTCAGCGATGCGGCGGCCTGACCGATCGTGAGATGACAGCCCAGGTGCTCGATTCGATGGATATTGAACGCGAGCGGGGCATTACCATTAAAGCCCAAAGTGTTTCCTTAGGTTACGCGGCTCAAGATGAAAAACAGTACCATATGAATTTCATTGATACCCCGGGGCATGTCGATTTCTCTTACGAGGTATCACGCTCCCTCAGTGCCTGTGAAGGGGCACTACTCGTGGTTGATGCCTCGCAGGGCGTGGAGGCGCAAACGGTCGCTAACTGTTACACCGCTGCGGATCTCGGCTTAGAGATTATTCCAGTACTCAACAAGATTGACCTACCGGCTGCTGATCCCGACCGCGCCGCGTCTGAGATCGAGGATTTAATCGGCCTGGATTGCACTGACGCCCTGCAGGTCTCTGCGAAGACGGGCAAAGGGATTGATGCAGTGCTCGAACGTATCGTCAATACGATTCCGGCTCCCGCCGGCAGTCCGGCTGATAGTTTGAGTGCGTTGATCATTGACTCATGGTTTGACAACTATCTCGGCACCGTGTCCTTGGTTCGGGTCAAGGAGGGGACGCTGAGCACCAAGAGCCGGATCCTGATGATGTCCACGGGAAAAAACTACTCGCTTGAGGAGATTGGTCGTTTCACGCCCAAGCGCTCGCCTGCCAAACAGCTAATTGCCGGAGAAGTGGGCTACGTAGTAGCTGGCATCAAGGATATCAAGGCGGCGAGGGTAGGTGACACGATCACGGACTCGGCGAAACCCGCAGCAGAGAACCTGCAGGGGTTCAAAACGGAAAAACCTGCAGTATTCGCTGGGCTATATCCGATCAACAACGCCGACTTTGAAGCCTTCAGGGATGCTCTGGAGAAGCTCAGTCTCAATGACGCCTCTTTGGTTTATGAACCTGAAGTTTCGCCGGCTTTGGGTTTCGGTTTTCGTTGTGGTTTTCTGGGAATGCTCCATATGGAAATCATCCAGGAGCGTCTCGAACGTGAGTACGATCTTGAGTTGATCACCACGGCTCCTACCGTCGTCTATCAGATTTTGGGTGCAGATGGAGCAACCCGCTCTATCCATAACCCCTCCCAGATGCCTGACTCTGGTTCGGTCGCAGAGGTCTATGAGCCTTTTATTGAGGCGCGGCTGTTATGTCCGACAGACTACATCGGGGCAGTTATCAGCCTATGTATCGAAAAAAGAGGAATCCAGAAAGAGCTGACGTATCATGGCAGACAGGCGGCACTAAGCTTTGAGTTACCCCTATCCGAGGTCGTGCTAGATTTTCATGATCGTCTTAAGTCGGTAAGCCGGGGATTTGCCTCATTCGATTATGAGTCGATCGCGGATCGAGCAGCCGACATGGTCCGGATCGATGTGATGATCAATGGCGACAGGGTCGAACCACTCTCGGCGCTTTCTCATCGGGAACAAGCCCCGTATCGCGCTCGACAATTGGTCACGCGGATGAAGAAGTTAATCCCTCGTCAGATGTTTGACGTCGCGATTCAGGCGGCCATCGGTTCAAAAATTATTGCGCGAGAGACCGTCAAAGCGCTGCGTAAGAACGTAACTGCAAAATGCTATGGGGGGGATATCACCCGCAAGCGAAAGCTTCTCGAAAAGCAAAAGGAAGGAAAAAAGCGCATGAAACAAATCGGCTCTGTCTCAATTCCTCAGGAGGCATTCCTGTCCGTTCTAAAGGTAGGTGAGTGATGGATTTTGAGTTTGCGTTGTTTCTTGCCCTCGTCTTGGCCGGCCTGATCATCCTCTGGGACCGCAGCATTGGGCGACCCAAACGTCTTCAACAGAGCGAATCAGGTGTCACTTTGCGGATGCCGCTATTGGTCGAATATTCCCGATCATTCTTCCCGGTCATCCTTGCGGTGTTCCTGCTTCGGGCTCTCGTCGTCGAACCATTCCGTATTCCCTCAGGTTCAATGCTTCCAAGTCTTTTCATTGGTGACTTCATTCTGGTCTCCAAGTCCAGTTATGGAATCAAATTACCTGTACTCAAACGCCAGATCATCCCCTTAGGGACACCCGAGCGTGGAGATGTCATGGTCTTCCGTTTTCCCCGGGACCCTAAGACGAATTTCATCAAGCGAGTGATTGGGGGCCCTGGCGATGTAGTCAGTTATCACAACAAAAGACTGTCCATAAATGGCCAGCCCCTTTCTCTGGAATCGGTCAAGTTGGTCAACTGGCCTTCGGAAGATCAGGACGAGCGTATCAAAACGTTCTTGGAAAGTATCGGGGAGGAAAACCACACTATCATGATTGACTCCAGGCGATCGTCTAGCTCAATTCGGGTCAAAGTGCCCGCCGGACACTATTTCGTGATGGGAGATAACCGGGATCACAGCAATGACAGCCGATACTGGGGTTTTGTGCCGGAGGAGTTCGTTGTCGGAAAAGCGTTCTTTATCTGGTTCAGTTGGGATAGTGCCGGCGGGGGCGGCGTCAACTGGAGCCGTATCGGCAACGTCATTGAATAGCGAGATCGGACTTGGGTAGCAACCTAGCAAAACGGATTGGCTATGAATTCTCCGATCCGAGCCTGCTTGAGGCAGCACTTCGGCATCGCAGCCTCGGAGCCCGGCACAACGAGCGCCTGGAGTTTCTGGGGGATAGCGTTTTGGGGTTGGCTGTCAGTGAAATGCTATTCGGGAAATACCCAAGCGCATCTGAAGGCGAACTCACACAGTTGCGGGCCAGACTGGTCCGCCAAGCCACTCTCGCAACCGTCGCCCGAAGTATCGACTTGGGTAGAGCCCTTCAACTCGGCCCTTCGGCAGGCCGCAGCGGAGGAAGCGATCGAGCCTCTATCTTGGCGGATGCCCTTGAGGCGATTATCGCGGCGATCTTTTTTGACGCAGGGTTTGAGGAAGCAAAGCGTGTCACCCTAAGTCTCTTCGTGGACGAGATCCAAAAGCTGGACACGGAAACGATTGAGAAAGATCCAAAAACCCAACTTCAGGAACTTCTCCAATCCCAAGGCAATTGCCCTCCGAGCTATGAGGTGGTCTCGACCTCCGGCCAGCCGCACCAGCGGGAGTTCACCGTGCATTGCCGGATCGACACTCCTGAATCGATCACCGAAGGGCGAGGTGCGAGCCGAAAAGTGGCTGAGCAACAAGCTGCCAGCAAGGCGCTCGAGAAAATCAGGAAAGTGTGAGACTACTTTGACGAGTCAGAAGCGTTTTGGCATGGTTTCACTTGTTGGCAGGCCGAATGTAGGGAAGTCGAGCCTGCTCAATCGAATTCTTGGCTCGAAGGTATCGATTGTTTCGCGCCGGCCTCAGACCACATGGCGCGAGATAGACGGCATTTACACGGACGAATCAGCGCAGATTGTGATCGTCGATAGCCCGGGGCTCCATAAAAGGAAAGAGCGTTTTCTGAGCAAGATCGCCAATCAGTCTGCCCGGGGCGCGGGGAGCGGTGCAGACATTATCTGTCAGGTAATTGATTCTCGGTATTGGCGAGACGAGGATCAGAACGTCCTGGAACACTTCTTGGACCGAGAAACGCCCTTGTGGCTTATCCTTAACAAGATTGATCTTTTCGCGTCATCGGATCAGATACTGCCCCGCATTGAATCCGTGAAAGAGAAGTATGCCTGGGATCAGATCGTTCCCGTCTCGGCCCGCTCAGGATACAACTGTGAGTACCTGGCCTCACTTCTGGGGCAAGCGGTACCTGAGGGTCAAGCCGGGTATCCGTCCGAGACCCTGACGAACACCTCCCCCAAATTCCTCGCAGCGGAGCTGATCCGCGAGCAGGTCTTTCGACAAATGGGAGACGAGATACCCTACTGCACCGGAGTCGATCTCTCGGTGTTCAAACAACACACCGATGGAACGATCGAGATAGACGCGGAGATCTTCTGTGAAACCGCCGGCCAAAAAGCGGCAATCATAGGATCTCAGGGAGTGCGACTCAAAAGTATCGGTAGCGCTGCACGCAAGCAGATCTCCCTGGTTTTTGACGCGCCTGTCCGTCTATCCCAGCGCGTCAAAGTCAAAAAAGGCTGGGCGAGTGACCGGCGGGTAATCGCTGGTCTAGGATATGGGGGCCGATAGGCGAACTGCGGATGAGCCAAGTTCGCGTCAAAGGTGAGCCAGGGTTCGTACTGCACTGGAGACCTTACTCTGAGTCGAGCCTTCTTTTGGATCTGTATTCCAGGAGCTACGGGAGAATCACGGCAATCGCCAAAGGGGCGAGAGGGAAAAAGTCTCCTTATCGAGGAACGCTCAGGCCTTTTGCACTGATCACGCTTGGGTGGTCAGGGAAGGGAGAGGTGAAGACGCTAACGCAAGGGGAGTGGGCAGGGCCCGGCGCCGCCTTGGCGGGATCGGGGCTTTTTTGCGGTTTTTATCTGAACGAGCTGCTAATCAAATTTCTCCACCGCTACGATCCCCATGAGCGACTGTTTGAACGCTACTGGCAATGCATACATGAGCTGCTCAACGAAGGCGATCAGGAATCGGCGTTGCGCTATTTCGAGAAGGTATTGTTGGAAGAAATCGGCTACGGCCTTCAACTTGAACGCGACCAGACAAGTGGGGAAAAAATTCTGGCCGCCACCCGCTATCGTTACCAACCAGGAGTCGGCGCGTTTGTTGAGCAAACGGACGACCAGAGCGGAATCGGACTTCACGGAGAGTCATTGATCTCACTGCGCACCGAGACGCCCCTCAGTCAGCGCAGTCAAAGAGAAGTGAAGCAGCTTCATCGCGCAATCTTTCACAACCTCCTGGAAGGACGAACACTGGTTTCACGCTCGGTATACTTTCAGTTGTACAGTAGCGACTCGGGCGGGAGAGCCAAGCCCGCCGCGCCTCAGCCCACCCTTAATTGATTCCAAAGGAAGACAGATGGATCTAGGTGTAAATATCGATCATGTCGCAACCCTTCGCCAAGCCCGCGGGACTGACTACCCAGATCCGACCGAGGCCGTTCGGGTATGCGAGGCGAATGGTGCCGACCTCATCACCCTCCATCTCAGGGAAGATCGGCGTCATATTCAGGATTCAGATGTATTTCGGATCCGCGAGGTTATTACAACTCGGATGAACCTCGAAATGGCAGTTACCGATGAAATGGATGCCATTGCCCGCGAGGTTCAGCCCGAAGATGTTTGCCTGGTCCCTGAAAAACGCGAAGAGCTCACCACCGAAGGGGGGTTGGACGTGACTGGGAAGCAGAAATCCCTGGCGAGATTCGTGCAGGGGCTGGAATCGCACGGTATTCGTGTCTCACTGTTTATTGATCCTGATCCTGCGCAAATCAAAGCCAGCGCTGATGCCGGCGCGAGCGCGATAGAACTGCACACGGGTGTTTATGCTGAAGCCAAAGACGAAGACTCGGCGAAGCGAGAGTTGACTCGGCTAGGCGCCGCGAGAGACCTCGGCGAGTCATTGGGATTGCGGGTCAACGCAGGCCATGGCCTCCATTATGGGAACGTCGAACCGATTGCCGCAATGCCGGGAGTCGCCGAGCTCAATATTGGGCACGCCATAATTGCGCGTGCCGTGTTTTCTGGTTTAGCAGATGCGGTTCGGGAGATGCGAGACTTGATGAGACGGGCAGCTAACTGATTTACTTCTTGCGCGGGGCAAAACCTTGGGGAATTGAGCCTAACTCTCCCTCCTCAAATAAAAACCCAAGCATGTGCTGCTCGAGCAGTTCAATGGCCTGGGGGTCTGCAGTGCTGAGCTGATTCTCATTAATGATGAGCACCTGCCTTTGCAGCCATTGCTGCCAACCCTCCGCCGAAACGTTTTGAAATATCCGCTGGCCCAATTCTCCCGGGTAAGGGGGACTCTCGAGACCATCCGCTTCCTCTTTCAAGACCGTGCAGTTGACTCGCCTCATGGTAAGATCCCCTTGATATCTTAAGAGCTTAGTCTTAGTCAGAACGAAGGAATCCCCTCCGGATCTCTAAGAGCTTGGCGCGATTTTACAGGCAAAACCATCAGGATGGCGTTATGACCGAATTAAGTGATGCACTACAAACTCCGTCGGATTCCGGTATTTCGGTTACGGCCTCAGCAAAGGCAAAAATCACAGAGTTACTTACCGAAGCGGATGAGTCCCAGAGCGCGGTCCGCGTTTTCGTCAGCGGAGGCGGCTGTGGCGGCATGACTTATGGGATGACTTTTGCCGAATCGGTGTCCGAAAAAGATCGCCTCTTGAAAGATGACTCTGGTTTTGCTCTGACCATCGATCCTGTTGCTTTTTCCTATCTTCAAGGGGCCGAGATTGACTTCCAGGATAGCGACGTCAACGCAACATTTGTGTTCAATAACGTCTTTCAAGCCGTTGGCGGAAGTGGGGCCTGCGCTGGCTGCGGCGGGGCAGGCTGAAGCAATTTCATCGCGCAGGTAGCATCCATAGCGAAATAGGTACCCCAGGCCAGATTGCCGCCGGAGTCGGAATGGCGTCGCCACCGCAGGTTCTCCTGGTCGCACCAGAGCGCAGTTACCGTACTGGCGCCTATGTTCGCGCCGCGGCAGATCTCAGGATAGACCTAACCGTCGCTTCCTGGGGTCGACATCCTCTCGCTATCAACTCAAACGGTATCCGTCTGGATTCCGAGTCCGTAGATCACGTCGTCTCGCAGATTCAAAACGCTGCGGCCGAACATCCGTTTTCTGCTGTTATCGCCACCGATGATGGCACGGTCCCACTAGTCAAGGCTATCTCCGAAAGACTGGGCCTGTCTACAAACGGGTCGCGTGCATTGTGCGCCAGCACCAACAAGGCCGCTTTCCGGACCGCCTGCCTCGAACAAGGTCTCCCATCCCCTGCGTTTTTTGTTGTTCGGCCTAACGAGCCGGCCGATCCATGTTTTGAGAGGGTCGGTTTCCCATGTGTCGCAAAACCCCTTTCTCTTTCGGCAAGTCGGGGAGTGATTCGGTGCGACACCCAGGGGCAACTGCTGAATGCGGTGGAAAGAATTCGCCAACTGTTGAGTCAGGAGAACCCAAACGCAGGGCAAGAAATTTTGGTCGAGGAATACCTTTGCGGGAACGAATATTCGGTTGAGGCCTTGTTACATGATGGCCAGATGGAAGTACTGGCGATTTTTGAAAAACCCGAACCCATGACGGGGCCATTTTTTGAAGAGACAATCTATGTGACGCCACCACAACTTGATAGTCACACGCGTGCATCGATAAAGATGATTTTGCATAAAATGGCATCTGCTTTGGAATTTCGTGAGGGCCCGTTGCATGCTGAACTGCGTATTTCGGAAGCGGGGATATCTTTTATCGAGGTCGCCAGTCGAACAATTGGGGGCAGGTGCGGCAAACTGATCGAGTTTCTCACGGGCACTTCGCTTGAAACATGGGTGCTGTCGAACGCCGTGAGGCAGTCGATTAGACCCAGGGCAACCTCTGACGCTTTTGGTGTCATGATGATTCCGGTGCCTAAAGCAGGCGTCTTAAGAAGGGTGGAGGGGATCACCAACGCGCGGAAAGTGAAGGGGATTGTGTCAGTCGAGGTAGATGTTCGGGAAGGTCAAAAATTGATCCCGTGGCCCGAAGGTGGTCCCTATCCTGGTTTTATTTTCAGCCGTGGGACCAGCGCGACGGAAGCGGCGTCCGCTCTTCGAGCGGCACACGATCAACTTGTTTTTGTCACGGCGCCGGAGTTCTCGGTCAAGGTCGCCTGAGGAATTCGGCACCAGAGAGGTTCTTACACCTGAACCTTTGACGCCTGTTCGCCCGATTGCTTTAGGAAGAATTCGAAAAATCCCCGAAAAGTCGGCTAAATAAGGTTTTTCGTGCGATCGCGAACTTCTCTTAGAGTCAACGGTGTGTCACTATTAACCTATCTGCCTAAGCGCATCGACGCCTCGGTTCAGACTTTGTGTTTTTTTAATATAAGGAGGATTTCCATGAAGAAAATATTCTTGGCGCTGATTTCAAGCGTACTGCTTAGCGGGACTGCCGTCGCTGAAGAAGTGAAGATCGGTATCATCCTCGGCTTCACTGGACCCATCGAGTCTCTCACTCCCGATATGGGCGCTGGTGCCGAACTGGCGATTGCTGAAGTCAATGGCGGTGGTGCATTGCTCGGCGGTGCGTCCGTCACTGGGGTTAGGGCCGACTCGACCTGTATCGATTCGGCAGCCGCTCAGGCAGCAGCCGAACGCCTGATTACTTCGGACAAGGTCAATGCCATTATGGGCGCGGACTGTTCCGGCGTGACAGGTGCTATCTTGGCTAACGTGGCAGTCCCGAACGGCGTGGTCATGATTTCGCCGTCTGCGACATCTCCCGGGTTGTCCACCGCGGAAGACGATGGCCTCTTCTTCCGTACGGCCCCATCCGACGCTCGACAGGGACAAGTGGTGACCAACATTCTCATGGATCAGGGCTACAAGTCTGCAGCGCTGACCTACACCAATAACGACTACGGCAAAGGCCTTGCCGACAGTATCGAAAGCAACTTCACGGCCGGCGGTGGCACGATTACCATCAATGCCGCGCATGAGGAAGGCAAGGGCGACTATAGTGCCGAAGTCGCGGCCCTGGCTCAGGCGGGCGGCGACATCCTCATTGTGGCGGGATACCTGGATCAGGGCGGTAAAGCCATCATCCAAGGATCTTTAGATACGGGGGCGTTCGACATCTTCTACCTGCCAGACGGCATGATCGGCGACTCGCTGCCTGAGGCGATTGGCTCAGGTTTGGACGGCTCTATCGGTGCTGTGCCGGGAACCGACAGTTCAGGTGCCTCGATGTTCGTAGAGTTGGCATCTGCGGCGGGCTTCAAAGGTGACGGACCCTTTGCACCGGAATCCTACGATGCTGCCGCTCTGATCATGCTCGCCATGCAGGCCGCCGGGTCCAGCAACAGTCAAGACTTCAAAGCAAAGGTGATGGACGTCGCAAACGCGCCGGGAAAGAAGGTCTACCCCGGCGACCTCAACGCAGCGCTTGAGTACATCGCAAACGGCGGTGACGTCGACTATGTCGGCGCCTCTGCGGTAGAGCTTATTGGTCCTGGAGAATCTGCCGGCAGCTACCGCCAGATTCTTGTTGACGGCGGCAAGAACACCACAGTCGGATACCGCTAGACGTCTAGTGAACGGCCCGGGTAATCCCCGGGCCGTTTTTTTTTGCCGGTTTCATTTCAATTGCTGGACATTCAGAACCTTTACAAACACTTCGGCGGTATCCACGCCGTTGAGAACGCTTCTTTGTCTATCGAACAAGGGAGCATTACCGGATTGATCGGGCCAAACGGCGCCGGAAAGACCACGCTCTTCAACGTGATTGCAGGTGTCCATCCCCCTGACGGGGGAACGGTAACGTTTAACGGTGAAGATATTACGGGCCGCAAACCCCATGAACTGTTCGCCCGGGGGATTCTTCGAACTTTTCAGATTGCGCACGAGTTCTCATCATTAACAGTCCGCGAGAATCTGATGGTAGTTCCAGGCTCGCAGTCAGGGGAGCGGCTTGTGGACACCTGGCTGCAACCGAGAGCGGTAAAGGCGCAGGAGGAAGAGCTCAGTGTTCGGGCGACTGAGGTGATTGATTTTCTGCAGCTCACCGCGGTCGCAGACGAGTTAGCGGGGAACCTTTCTGGAGGGCAGAAAAAGCTTCTCGAACTGGGTCGAACCATGATGGCTGACCCGAAGCTGGTTTTTCTCGATGAAGTCGGTGCCGGTGTAAACCGCACACTCCTAGGGGCCATTGGCGACGCGATCGTGCGACTTAATCGTGAAAAGGGTTACACGTTTTGCATGATTGAGCACGACATGGATTTCATCTCGCGTTTGTGTAATCCGGTTGTAGTGATGGCCGCAGGGGGCGTATTGACGCAGGGAACCCCCGAAGAAGTGATGAGTAATGAGGCAGTGATTGAGGCCTACCTCGGCACCGGCAGAAAGCATCAGCGCTAGTTTTTGATATGAGTTTTCTTCAGGGCGGGGGCTTATACGGCGGCTACGGGGGAGCCGACATCCTTCATGGGTGCAGTATCGGAGTGGACAAAGGAGAAGTGGCAGTTGTCGTCGGTCCTAACGGCGCGGGCAAATCTACAGCAATGAGAGCCCTGTTCGGCCTGCTTGACCTCCGCGAGGGTTCAGTAGTGCTTGATGAGAAAGACATCTCTCGTCTTCCGCCGCAAGAGCGCGTAACTCTCGGGATGAGTTTTGTGCCCCAGAACGCGAATGTCTTCACGTCTATGACTGTGGAGGAGAATCTTGAAATGGGAGCTTTTGTCCGACAGGATGATTTTAGACCCACGATGGATCAGGTGTTTTCGCTCTTTCCAGTGCTGGGACAGAAACGTTCGCAACCCGCCGGCGAGCTGTCGGGTGGTCAACGGCAACAGGTCGCGGTGGGCCGGGCTCTGATGACGCAGCCTAGCGTATTGATGCTGGACGAACCCACTGCGGGAGTCTCACCAATCGTCATGGACGAACTCTTTGACCGCGTCATAGAAATTGCCAAAACGGGTATCGCCATTCTGATGGTGGAACAAAATGCCAGACAGGCTCTGGAAATTGCTGATCGCGGCTTTGTTTTGGTTCAGGGGCAGAATCGTTACACCGATACGGGACAAGCGCTCTTGGCGGATCCTGAGGTGCGCAGGTCCTTTCTGGGCGGGTAGATCACGTGACCGACATCCTCAACGCGTTAGTGCTTCTCGCGAATTTCGTCCTGGTCCCGGGCCTAACCTATGGCAGTCAGTTAGCGCTGGGCGCGCTCGGCGTGACCATGATCTACGCCGTGCTGCGCTTTTCCAATTTTGGACACGGCGAAACCATGTCCTTCGGCGCGATGATTACGATCCTTACGACATGGTGGCTCCAGGAGAAAGGCATTACGTTTGGGGTTCTCCCGACCGCACTGCTGGCACTTCCGGTGGGAATTATCGCCACCGTGGTGATGTGCCTGCTGTTCGACCGAGTTGTTTATCGGTATTACCGAAGAGAAAAAGCGAACCCCGTGACTTATCTGATTGTCTCTGTCGGCATTCTGTTTATATTGAGCGGACTCGTTCGTTTTATCATTGGTCCGCAGGATCGGGTCTTCGCTGATGGCGAACGCTTTATCATGAAAGCCCGGGCGTTCAAACAGATGACGGGGCTGGATCAGGGACTTGCCATCAAAACCACTCAAGGCGTGACCGTGGTGACCGCAATAGTCATTGTTGCGCTGATCTTCTGGTTCCTGAACAGAACGCGGACAGGCAAATCCATGCGGGCCTACTCGGACAACGAGGATCTTGCACTGCTTTCGGGAATAAATCCCGCCAAGGTGGTGGCGATTACCTGGGTGATCACGGGAGCATTGGCGGCCATTGCCGGCACCCTATACGGTCTGGACAAAGGGTACAAGCCTTTTACTTACCTCGGACTGGTGCTGCCGATTTTCGCCTCAGCAATCGTTGGGGGAGTCGGAAATCCCCTCGGGGCAATCGCGGGGGGTTTTGTCGTGGCATTTTCCGAACTGTTATTGACCTTTGCCTATAAGCGGGTCATTGCGTATCTCACTCCGGGAGACTGGATCCCGGAGGGTCTTGTCCAACTGCTCTCTACGGACTACAAGTTGGCTGTTTCCTTTGTAATTCTCGTGATTGTGCTGCTGGTCAAACCCACGGGGATATTCAGCGGAAAGACGTTATGAGTACCAACCTTCGCAATATTCTGCTCTTTACCATTATGGGCGCACTGCTCGTCGCCGTCGGTGTTATCCAGAGCGCCAACGTGGCGCTCGCCATTCTCAATCTCTGTCTTATCTCCGCCATCATGACGCTGGGCGTAAACATCCAGTGGGGCTATGCAGGGTTGTTCAACGCGGGGGTTATGGGCTTTGCCGCGCTCGGAGGACTTGCTGCGGTCCTCGTGTCTTTCCCTCCAGTTCCCGAGGCCTGGGCAGTCGGCGGATCCAGAGCAATGCTGGGAGCGGTGACGGGAGCACTCTCGATCGTCCTCGCGATCCTTGCCTTCAAGATGATACCCGGAGGCCGCCGGCTTCGCGGTTGGGCAGCGGCGGCAGTAGCGTTATCGGGCGTCGTCCTTATGCGCTTTATTCTTGATCCTGCCGTAGAGGCCATTGAAGCCGTAGAGCCTGCAAGAACCGGGTTTCTAGGCGGCTTAGGGCTGCCGATTGTCTTTTCGTGGATTGCCGGCGGAGCATTTGCGGCATTGGCGGCATGGGGAATCGGTAAAATTGCGCTGGGGTTACGGTCGGACTATCTGGCCATCGCGACCCTCGGTATCTCCGAAATAATTGTCTACTTTCTCAAGAACGAAGACTGGCTTGCGCGAGGCGTTAAGAATGTGAACGGCCTGCCGCGACCAGTGCCCTACGAAATTGAACTACAGAAAACCCTGTGGGTTCAGGAACTGGCTGCTAAACTCGACTTCAATGTGATCGAACTATCCTCGATCATCGTGAAGCTTAGTTACGCAGGCCTATTTATCGTTGTGCTGGCGATCGTTTTTTGGCTCTCCGAACGCGCCTTGAAGTCTCCCTGGGGCCGCATGATGCGGGCCATTCGCGACAACGAGATCGCTGCAAGCGCCATGGGCAAAGATGTCACCTGGCGGCATCTGCAGGTATTTGTTCTTGGATCTGCTGTTATCGGGCTGGCAGGCGCTATGCTGACAACGCTGGATGGCATCTTCACCCCAGCCTCGTATCAGCCACTGCGGTTCACATTCCTTATCTGGGTGATGGTGATCGTTGGCGGATCGGGCAACAACCTTGGCTCAATCCTCGGGGGTTTTGCCATCTGGTTTTTCTGGATTGAGGCAGAGCCTATTGGACTGGCGGTAATAGAGCTGCTGACGTCAGGCATGGGCGAGGACCACGCCCTGCGGCTACACCTTATTGAAAACGCCGCACACACGCGACTTGCGACCATGGGCGTGGTTCTTCTAATGGTTTTGCGGTTTTCCCCTCGCGGCCTGATTCCCGAAAGGGGAAAGTAAATCGGTCCAGTCCTCTAAGGCAATACCTTTTCCAGGGCCGCGAAGAGTTCCTCAGATTTTTCCGGCGCGAGCGGTAACACCGGCGGGCGGCAACTGCCCACATCGAACCCGCGCCGATTTGCAGCCGCTTTGACGGCTGCGTTGTAAACATGGGACCAGACGAAAAGTTGGGAGTCGACCAGTTTCTGCCACAGAGCCGCCCCGCCGGCTAAATCACCATTTTCTACCATCCGATAGAGTGCCACCGCTTCCTCAGGGAGGAAATTGACAGATCCCCAGACGCATCCGACGCATCCGGCTACCAACGCTTGGTAGGTGATCGGGTCGCCGCCGTTAAAAATCTTCCCCCCGGTCTTTAAGAGTTCCTGAATCCGAATGAAATCACCGGTACTGTCTTTGATGTACTCGATTCCATCGATCTTCAGGAGTTCAGAGAATAGGGCGGGAGTGACGTCAAATCCGGAGTGAACCGGTATGTTGTAAACCATGACAGGCACAGAACTTGCCCTGGCTACCGCTTCGTAGTGTGAGAAGACACCTTGGGCATCCGGCCCTTCAAAATAGGGGGGCAAAACCATAACGGCATCGGCCCCGCTGTCTACAGCGTGCTGCGTTGTGGCGATGGTGTCACTGAGATAAATCGCCGAAGTTTGGGCAAGGACCGCGGCCCGTCCGCCTACATGCTTGACGGTGAGTTCAATCAGGTGCCGTTTTTCTTCCGGACCAAGATAGGCAAATTCCCCTGTGCCCCCACAGGGCAAAATGATGTCGACGCCCGCCTCGAGCATTCGGTCGACATGAGCTAGATAACGAGGCTCGTCGATTTTGTCAGGGTTATCCTCAAAAACAGTGCAGACCGGCACACAAACACCACTTAACGATTTCATTCCTTGCCCCTTTTGATCAGACCGATAAATTTACAGCGAACGACTCG
>DLPX01000023.1:0-17155 GCA_002477475.1 Proteobacteria bacterium UBA7447 | reverse complement strand
GGCGGAGGAATTGGTCGAGCCACTGCGCTCGAGTTGCGCGATCGAGGCTATGACCTTGCGCTGATGTCACGGAGCGATGCCTGCGAGAAGGCAGCCGCTGAAGTGGAGGGATTGGGTATTCGGGGCTCTGTAACCGAAGCGCAGGATCTGTCGAGGCTCGTGGAGGCCGCAATGGATCGTTTCGGGCGTATTGATTCAGTGGTGTGTCACACCGCCCACCCGCCAAAAGGCGACTTACTGGACATTAATGACGAAGCCTGGCATTTGGGTCTCGATATGTTAATTCTGAATGTCGTGAGGCTAACAAGAGCAATTACGCCCATTATGGAAAAGCAGGGCGGTGGCTCGTGGGTCAATATCTCCACTTTCGCAGCCTTTGAGCCAGAACAAGCTTTGCCCGTCTCCTGCACCCTGCGCGCCGGGCTTTCTGCGTTCGCCAAGCTGTATGCAGACCGGTACGCTGGAGCGAACATTCGCATGAACAATGTCCTTCCCGGATTTATCGACAGCCTGCAGCATAGTGAAACTGTCTTGACGCGCATCCCTATGGGGCGAATCGGAACAGTGGACGAGATCGCCAAAACCACGGCGTTCCTGCTGTCAGACGACGCGGGTTATATGACGGGCCAGAACCTCATCGTCGATGGAGGGATCACACGGCATCTTTAGGGGCGCCCCAATCGACATACGAGCGCAACGAGGGAGCGGTGAGTTGGCTCCCCGGGCTGGACTCGAACCAGCGACATATGGATTAACAGTCCACCGTTCTACCAACTGAACTACCGGGGAATACCGGGGACGCAATGCTACTGTTATGCCTGCTTTCGGTCAAGGATTGTGCAACGGCAAGATGCGTCTCAACACAACACCGGACCTCCCGACGGACTTCTGTGGTCGACACGCGCTCGTCCCGTCCGGTAAATGATCACAGCGCGGGCTTTCGAACGGTCGCTGCTGCAAATTTTGAAATGCCCGTTAGGCCAGGCTTCGCCGTCCGGGCTAAATCGGAGCCAGTTTGGGCTCCTCCACTGGACACTGACAGAAGGCGTTGAAGGTCCGGAAAGCAGGATTTCTTCGTCGTTATCTCGACGTTGGTCCCGGTTGTGATCCTCAAATCCTATCCAGCCTTCGCGCCACTGTCCTCCAAACTGGCAAGATGCGCCATCCGCAGAAGGGCAGAGCACGACGGGCACGCCTCGGCGGATGGAATCGACCCGGGCAAGTTGCAAGTCCCGGAACAATCGTCCTGACGCAGCATCGACCTCTTTTGCGATAATCTGATTCTTGAAGTCCGGCACGGTAAACCCGAGCACTCCTGCAATGATCATAAGGGCGATAAGTGTTTCAACCAGCGAGAAGCCGGCGCTAGTTCGCTCACAAAACGAAAGTGGAAACGACATGAAGGTCACTATGCCTACACATCACCGTTTGGGCAGTGACTTTTGGCACTGAATATGGGTCGAGAGTTCATCTTAAGAAGCAACTTTGAGCCTGCGGGCGACCAGCCTCAGGCAATTGGTGAATTACTTGAGGGTATTCGGGCCGGTGAGGCGTTCCAAACGCTGCTTGGGGTCACCGGATCAGGGAAGACCTTTACGATAGCTCATGTCATCGCCGAATTTGGACGGCCGGCCCTGGTACTGGCGCCGAACAAGACCCTCGCCGCCCAGCTCTACGCTGAAATGCGGGAATTCTTCCCTGATAACGCAGTGGAGTATTTCGTTTCCTATTACGACTACTATCAGCCTGAGGCCTACGTTCCAGCGAGCGACACTTATATCGAGAAAGATGCCTCGATCAATGAACATATCGACCAGATGCGCCTTTCTGCAACCAAAGCCATCCTCGAACGCGAGGACGTCATCATCGTTGCAACGGTTTCGGCGATTTATGGTCTGGGAGACCCGGTCTCATACCATGGCATGATTCTGCACCTCAGGGAAGGCGCGCTTGCGCAGCAAAGAGATATCCTGGCACGGCTTGCCGAACTTCAGTACACCCGAAACGAAATCGAGTTGCGCAGAGGGACTTTCAGAGTTAGGGGAGATGTCCTGGATATTTTCCCGGCGGAATCTGAGCGCTTTGCCGTTCGCGTTGAGCTTTTTGGCGATGAAATAGAGAAACTCTCCCGCTTCGACCCGCTGACTGGGGAGACCGACGAACGACTCACACGATTTACGATCTATCCCAAGAGCCACTACGTCACGCCTCGGGAAACCATTCTCGATGCGATCGATGAAATTGAGGACGAACTCACTCATCGACTCGCTTTCCTCCGGGACAATGAAAAACTGGTTGAAGCACAGCGCCTCGAACAGCGAACCCGTTACGATATGGAGATGATGCGGGAACTTGGGTACTGCGCCGGTATTGAGAACTACTCGCGGTTTCTTTCTGGACGAAAACCAGGCGAGCCACCCCCTACATTGATCGATTATTTGCCGGCCAACTCTCTGATGATCATTGATGAAAGCCACGTCACCGTGCCGCAACTGGGCGCCATGTTCAAAGGAGACCGCTCAAGAAAAGAGAACCTCGTGGAGTATGGATTTCGTCTCCCTTCGGCGTTGGACAACCGACCCCTGCGCTTTGATGAGTTCGAAGCGTTGATGCCGCGAACCGTTTTTGTATCCGCCACTCCGGCTGACTACGAACGTGAACACAGTTCCAGCATTGTCGACCAGGTCGTACGACCCACGGGTCTCGTCGATCCGGAAATCGAAGTGCGGCCGGTCTCCACCCAGGTTGATGACCTGATGTCTGAAGCTCGGGCCAGAGCGGCGAGTGGTGAGCGAGTCCTCGTAACCACTTTAACCAAGAGAATGGCAGAAGATCTATGCGACTACCTGAATGATCACGACATCAGAGTTCGTTATTTACACTCCGATATAGATACCGTTGAAAGGGTCGAGATCCTGTCGGACCTCAGAAAAGGCGTCTTTGACGTCTTGGTCGGAATCAACCTGCTCCGGGAGGGCCTGGACCTCCCCGAAGTGTCACTGGTGGCGGTGCTCGACGCGGATAAAGAGGGATTTTTGCGGTCGACTCGCTCGCTCATTCAGACAGTGGGCCGCGCCGCAAGAAATCTTAACGGCAGGGCGATCCTTTACGCGGACAAGGTGACTGACTCGATGAAGCGGGCGATAGAAGAAACGCAGAGACGCCGCGAAAAGCAGCGGGAACATAACGAGAAACACAAGATTACACCGCGATCAGTCGTCAAGCCCGTGAAAGACATCATTGATGGAGTCGCAATCGATCCCAATGACAGAGCCGCTTTAAGCAAAGGCTCTACCGGCTCCTCCTTTAACGTTGCCCCGGTTTCAAGTCCGATGTCGGCAGAGGAATTCAAGCGAACTATTCAGCAGCTTGAAGAAAAAATGTACGCCCATGCGAGGGACCTCGAATTCGAGCAAGCCGCGCAACTTCGTGATGAGATTACGGCGCTAAAACGCGGGCAGTTTCATCCCGTGATCGAAGCGGCTTAAAGGACTTTTTTCAAAGCGTCGATTACCCGAACCAAATCAGCTTCCTCAATAGTGAGTGGCGGCAGCAGGCGCACGACCGTGGGACCGGCAGGGAGGGCGATCACGCCTTCGTCGAGCAGTGCGTGCAAAACCGGCGTAGCCTTACTCTTGAGCTCAATGCCGATCATCAGGCCGATTTGGCGCAACTCTCTCACTGAGGGCAATTGATCTAACGGAAACTGTTGAGAAAACTCGGCGCCTAGATTCTCAGCTCGCTTGGAGAGGTCATGCTCGACCATATAGTCGATGGTGGCGCAGGCCGCCGCACAGGCCAAGGGATTGCCTCCGAACGTAGTGCCGTGAACGCCAACTCCGGCAGACACGCTATCTCCGCAAAGAACCGCTCCCATCGGCACACCACCCGCAATGCCTTTAGCAAGACACATCATGTCCGGTGCGAGATCAAAGTGCTCACAGGCAAAGAACCTGCCGGTGCGGCAGAAACCTGTTTGCACCTCATCAATGATCAACAACGCGCCCCGTTCGGTACAAAGGCGTCTCGCCGCGTGGAGATACTCTGCCTCCGCTGGACGGACACCTCCTTCCCCCTGAACGACTTCGAGGAGGACAGCGCAGGTGTCGTCATCAATGGCTGCGTCCAATTTCTCAATATTGTTTAGCGGAACGAAACTATTGCCGGGAAGGAGGGGCTCAAAGGCATCGCGGTATTTAAAGGTTGCGCTTAAAGCACCAAGCGTTCGGCCATGAAACCCTCGCATCGCTGTGACGAGCCCGGCGCGGCCAGTTGTTCTCCGGCCGAACTTGATTGCCGCCTCGACGCTTTCTGTCCCTGAATTGCATAGGAACACTTTATTGAGGCCCGCAGGTGCCCGTTCAATGAGCTTTTTCATCAACTCCCCGCGGCGATCGTTATGAAAAATGCCCGGGCAAACCAGAAGTGTTTGGGCCTGGCGAGTGAGGGCGTCGGTCACGGCAGGATTGCTATGCCCGATATTCGCGACCCCCACGCCTGCTGCACAATCTATATATTCTTCACCATCGTCAGACCAAAGGCGTGCGCCCTCGCCCCGGACAATATTCAGGCCCCGTCGCGGGTAAATCTCTAACGCGTATTCAGATTCAAGCGGTGCCTGCTGACTCATTTGATCGATGTCCCTTTACCGGAAAGAGCGTCATGGACTGGATGGGCCACACGGCCATCGGCCATGATGACTTCAGCCGCACCGGCGTCGACTAGCCGGGATAGTGCCAGCATTTTTCTTTTCATCCGGCCCTCGACACTGGCCTCTCGTTGCTTCAGTTCTGATGCGGACAGCACCTGAAGCATTGATGCCTCATTATTCTTGTCCTCAAGGAAACCTGGCGCCTCAATGAGTTGAATGACCTTGTCAGCGTTAAGTGCGCCTTGCAGGACAGCGACGATATCGTCATTTTCGGAGTTGATCGCAAAACCGGCTTCGTCGATGATCGGGATGCTCAGGACAGGCCGATACCCCTTCTCGAGTAACGTCGCTAACAAATCGACATTCACCTCTGCCGGCTTGCCTGAGAAGTCCCGTTTGACCATCGTTTTTCCGTTCTCACGCACTTTGATGCCGCGATTACGCTGACCCTGAATCAGACGCCCGTCAAGCCCCGTAAGGCCAACAGCATTGACTCCCGCTTTTTGGCACATTTCGACGAACCGCCGGTTACTGAGTCCGCTATAGGCCATCATGATGAGATCCACCGCATCGGCATCTGAGAACACACTTGAGTAGCCGGAAACGGAGGTCAGTTGCACTTTTTCTTGCCCAAGACGTTGACCGAGTTGATCCCGAAGCGCATTTGCACCTAGGACCACCAAAAAAGGTTCCTCGATCGCCGCCAGGTCCGAAGCGACCCCCTCAAGATTAATTTTGCTGCCGCCGCCAACTTTGATGATGTACATTGCGTCTGGATTCCTAAAGTTCGATAACGGTCCGGTTCTCTATGGGCCGCCAAGAAACGCCGACAGGGTACTGCTCTGAGCAAACCACATCCAGGCCGTCTACAAAGGTTCGCTGCATCTGGAAGTACCCAGGGTTTTCATTGTAGACCGTGGCGAGAAGAGAGCGCTGAGGCGTTGCAATAATGAAGTTCAAGGCGCGGATATAACGAGTACGTTTTTCTATCACTTCCACGCTCTTCTTCAGCCCCGCCAGTGGGCCTTGGTGTGAAAACCGTCTTGTATAGTTAAATATCTTTTCTGCACCGATGCGGCCTTCTTCACGGATGCGGACCCCATTTAACTCGCCGTTAAAGATGAATGCCTCGTTGGCCTGAGTGAAGGGCATATTGTTTTCTATCACAATACCTTCGTCGCGAAAGGCACTGCGCGCATGAGCTAAAAAGAGCCGTGTCGCTCCAAATACAGTCACATCATCCTCCCAGATGGGCGACAGGGAGTGATGCAAGCGCCATTGACCCCCTACCAGTGAGGCGCAGCCCCAACCATGCCCCTGATATTCCGTGCTTTCCTCGCACATGCGTGCAAAATGCGCCAAATGAACTGACACATCAACAGGGCGTTCGGCGCGAAGCCAAAGAAGGCGGCACATCTGGGTCAGATGGGGTGGAGTCCAGGAAAGGTTAAACCCAGCGTCTCTTCAAACTCGTGCATCAGGTTGAAGCACTGAATCGCCTGTCCTGCGGCCCCTTTCATAAGGTTATCAATCGCGCTGATCAATACGACCCGATGGGTGCCTGCTTCTACCTCAAACCCAACATCACAGAAGTTGGTCCCGCTAAGGAGTTTTGGTTCAGGATAACGGTGAATGCCGGTACGTTCTTTGACGATTCGGATGAAAGGCTCTTGCGCGTAGTCTTCGCGATACATGCCCCAGATCTCTTTTTCCTGTTGAGGTGTCGACAAAAATACATGGCAGGTGGCCAGGATGCCGCGGACCATTTCTATTGAAGTCGCAGAAAAGTGAATCGGAAACTCGCCAAGGACCTGACTGATTTCCGCGACATGACGGTGCCGGGTAGGGCGATACGACCGCACGGCACCACTGCGTTCCGGATGGTGGCTCGCTTCGCTTGAAGCATTTCCACCCTCGCTCGAGCCCGCTTTGACATCGATCACCACCGAGGAGATGAGCTTGCGTCGAGCCAGCGGTCCAAGCGCCAGCGTACTGGCTGTTGCGTTACAACCCGCACAGGCCACGTGGGTCGCACCTTTTAGCGTCGGGCGGTTTATCTCAGGGACGCCGTAGACAAACCGTTCAAGCAATTGGGGGCGAGGGTGGGGCTGCCCGTACCAGGTCTCGTACACTACAGGGTCCGCGAGGCGAAAATCCGCGCTGAGATCGATAATTCTGGGGGCTAGTGCAGAAAAAGTTTCAAAGCGCGAAGCGGTCTCTCCATGGGGCAAGCAAAGAAAGAGCACATCGCACGGCTCCAACTCCGCCAAGGCGCAAAATTTGATCTGACTGGCCTTTCGAAGGTTCGGGTGGGCTCGGTGGAGCGCCTTTCCCGCAAACCGCTCAGAAGTCACCTGCTGGACGGTGCACTCAGGATGAAAAAGGAGCAGACGAAGAAGCTCTCCGCCCGTGTAACCTGATCCGCCGACAATGGAGGCCTTGATCATGCGTCGACGCCTAAAGTGAAGTCCACCACCTTCGCCGGGATGTTGACGCCTGTAGTTTCTATGCTGTTTCTAAACTCCATCGTGTAATTGACTTCGTTGACGGAAAATTCTCCGTCGTTTTCAAATAGATCGACCGCCAGTACGCCGCCGCCTACGGCGTTCGCGGCGGCCAAAGAGATATCTGCAATCTTTGTGGTCACCTCGCATCCGACAGCGGTTGCTCCCCGCGCAGTGTTGGTAATCCAGTGACTTGAACTCCGGTAGATCGCTGCGATGCATTTATCCCCGACAACAAAACTGCGAATGTCGCGACCTTTTTTCTCAACGAATCTCTGAATATAGAATATGGAATGATGGTAACTGCCGAGCAACGCTTTATGTTCAAGGATGGCTTCGGCAGACTCTCTATCATTCACCTTGGAGAGCAGCCGCCCCCAGGACCCCACAGCAGGTTTCAACACCACCGGGTAGCCCAACTCCTCTATCGCGCTTAAGGCGGACTCTTCGGTAAAGGCCACACGAACCGGTGGCTGGTTTATCCCTGCCTCTTTGAGCGCCACAGAGGTCAGGATTTTGTCACCGCAAATCTTGGCGACCTCGGAAGAGTTGATGCAGTGCACACCAGCCGCCTCCAGCAGGCGCAGGCCGTACATCGAGCGCGAATGATTAATGCTGCGCTCAAGCAGTATGTCTACGCTGGGCGCTGACTCGAGGTCGGAAATCAGCTTGCGGTCGTCGATCATCACAAGATTGACTCCGCGGGCCTGAAACTCCTCAATGAGAAGTTTCTCCTCCTTTCGAATCAGAGAGTGGAGCAGGCCAACTTTCACTCCCCCCAATCCTCTTCGGTCTCAGGCGCCTCCGTGACGGCCGCGGGGTCAAGGCCCGTCACTTCAAGTTCTGTGCCGCAGTCGCCGCATTCCAGGAGCTCTCCTAGAACAGTGCCTTCGGCAAAAGTGATTTCAGCTCCGCAAACGGGGCATTCAGTCATGGGTCGGTCTCCTAGTTGCTTTTGGGGCAGATTCAGCTGTAGTGTGCGCTGTCGGTTGGAGGATTTTAAGCCAGTGTTCGACGGTATAGTGTCTGGACGACTGTCGAATTGGTTTCTGACGAAAAAAAAATGTTTTGAGTGAAATTGTCTGGACAAAAGAGTTAAAATTCCACGCCCGATGTGCAGGCGCGTAGCTCAGTGGTAGAGCACCACCTTGACATGGTGGTGGTCGGTGGTTCGATCCCACTCGCGCCTACCATTTCTCTGGATCACAAGGCTCTCCTCGGAGGGTCTTTTTCGTTTAGCTCATAGCCAAGCATCGTTCAAAGGGATGTGTCATAATTTTTGGACTAGTCAATAAACAGACTAAGAAGGGACGTCTTGGTCGTACAGTCGGCTTACGTTGTGGACCTAAAACTTACCTGTATCTTAAGGAGTCAACTATGAGTGTGTTTTTAATCGCCGAGATAAAAGTAACAGATGACGGATGGATACCCGATTACGCAGCCAACGTCCACAAACTCGTTGAAAAGCATGGCGGTAAGTATTTGTCTCGAAGCGGCAATATCTCAACTGTCGAGGGCGCAGAAAATGACGCTACTTTGATAGCAATACTCGAGTTTCCAGCCCAAGAGGCTCTTGGCAACTTTGTTTCAGACCCGGAGTACGCGCCCTATGCAGAGGCAAGACAGGCGGGGAGCGTAAGCAACTTTCGCGTTATCGATGATACGGATATTGCGGGCACGATTCCGTATTTGAAAGCAGGGTAGCGGAGCGCCGCTACCGGCGCAATTTCGGCGTCGGCGCCACGCACGGGTAGGATTTTTGGTCGGGTTCGGCGAACTAGAAGGCGCGTAGCTCGGCGGTAGAGCACCACCTTGACATGGTGGTGGTCGGTGGTTCGATCCCACTCGCGCCTACCAATTTCTCAGCACGTTACGTTCGATTGCTTTGACGTCGAGTTGATTTGCAGGACAAAAAAGCCGGGATTCTCTTCCGGCTTTTGATTTTGTGCAGAGGGGTATTGAGGAGTCGGGGAGGAAGGTTTGGATATAAGCATCGCCGCCGCGGGGCCGGCTTCGGAATTTGGCCGGAACTTGATGGGTTTCGGGATTAACCTCCTGGCAACAGATGTCGAGAGAACCGCTGATTTCCTGGCAGAAATCCTCAGCATGAGGATCCATCGTGCGGACCAGGATTCCGCTGTTCTTGAACATGACGGCAACTTTTTTCAACTGCACGGGGAGCATACATACCATGACAATCCCTTCCCCGGAACGCTTGAATGAGTCCATTACCGAGGCGCCGGCGTCGAATTGCGTCTTTACCAAAAAGACCCTGATGCGTGTGAAGCCCGGGCAAAGAAAAAAGGCTACCAAGTGCTTCGTACCCGCCTCGATCGTCCTCACGGTCTGAGAGAGTGTTTCCTGTTAGATCCGGACGAATATTGCTGGGTACCCAGTGCACCGCTAGCTAGGTGAGTGCGCGATTCTGAGGTCAGAGCGCGTGAGTCACTTTCCCACTATAATCCGCGCCTGCCCGGTATAAGTTGATGGATCGCAGTCTGCCCATCATGAAACTTGTGACAGAGCAGTTGGCCCTTTTATCTTGAGCCCACTTTAAGAACTCATGAAGATCACGCTCCCTGATAAATCCGTTCGCGAATATGAAGGTCCGTTAACGGTATACGATGTAGCATTGGATATTGGTCCGGGACTTGCAAAGGCAACCATAGGTGGTGAGGTCGACGGGGTATTAGTCGATGCCACGCACCGGATCGAGAAAGACGTAAATCTGCGCATCATTACGGGGAAGAACGAAGAAGGGCTCGACATCATCCGCCATTCCTGTGCGCATCTTCTCGCTCAAGCGGTCAAGCAGCTTTTTCCCCTGGCGCAGGTCACCATCGGTCCCGTAATTGAAGATGGGTTCTATTACGACTTCGCCTACGGTCCAGGTTTTTCGGAGGATGATCTGGGCCGGATTGAGGAAAGAATGCAAGCGCTGGCGAAAGAGGGGGCCACGATAGAAAGGCTCACCATGGGCCGCCAGGAGGCGGTGACCTACTTTCGGAAACAGGGGGAGGAATATAAGGCCGAGATTATTGAGGCCATCCCCGCTGATGAAACGCTTTCACTTTATCGGCAGGGAGATTTCACAGATCTTTGCCGTGGCCCCCACGTTCCTAATGTTGGGGCGCTAAAGGCATTCAAGCTGACCAAGCTCGCGGGAGCCTACTGGCGTGGCGATTCCGGCAATGAAATGCTGCAGCGGATCTACGGGACCGCCTGGCCCGACAAGAAGTCTCTCGACACCTATCTCACTCAATTGGCAGAAGCCGAAAAACGAGATCATCGACGCATTGGAAAATCTCTCGACCTTTTCCATTTTCAGGAAGAAGCACCCGGGATGGTGTTTTGGCACCGCGACGGCTGGGCCCTTTATACGGGGATCGAGCGCTACGTCCGAGACCTGTTGGTCGAATATGATTACCAGGAAGTGCACACCCCGCAAATGCTGGATCGGAGCCTATGGGAACGATCCGGGCATTGGGACAAGTTTCGGGACAACATGTTCACCACTCATGTAGATGACCGCGATTACGCTATCAAACCCATGAACTGCCCGGGACATGTTCAACTATTCAATCAAGGGCTTCGCAGTTACCGGGATCTGCCGATTCGTATAGCCGAATTTGGAGTGGTGCACCGAAACGAGCCGTCTGGCACATTGCATGGACTTCTGCGCGCGAGGCGCTTCACTCAGGACGACGCGCACGTGTTTTGTACCGAGGATCAACTCCAGGCCGAAGTATCGACTCTGATTGAACTCACATACCGGATGTATAAGGATTTCGGGTTTGAAGACATTGAAGTCGCGCTCTCCACGCGGCCGGAGCAACGCGTCGGTGAGGATGCTCTGTGGGACCGTGCCGAGGAAGCGCTGGCGAGGGCGCTTGACGAGAAAGGCATCAAGTACGTCGTCCAACCAGGGGAGGGCGCATTCTACGGACCAAAGCACGAATTTGTCCTGCGTGACTCAATCGGCCGGCGTTGGCAATGCGGGACGATTCAGGTTGATTTCTCGATGCCCGGACGGCTTGGCGCTGCCTACGTGACGGAGGACGGGTCAAAACAGGTACCCGTCATGATCCACCGCGCAATTCTCGGCTCCCTTGAGCGCTTCATTGGTATCCTGATAGAAGATACCGAGGGCAAACTGCCATTCTGGCTGGCGCCTGTGCAGGCGGTGATCCTGAACATCACAGACCGACAGCAAGTATTTGCTCTGGAAACAGAAAAATTCCTTAAAAAACAGGGGCTCAGAGTCGAAACTGACTTGAGAAACGAGAAAATTGGCTATAAAATCCGCGAATCTACCTTGAGACGCGTCCCATATCTCCTTGTGGTCGGGGATAGGGAGGTGGAACAGGGTGCCGTAGCCGTGCGTACGCGCGACGGGGAAGACCTCGGTACGTTTGCTGTCGCAGACCTGCTTGACGAATGTCTTCGCCCGAACGCAGGCGCGCGGCGTTAATTTTTGGAGGGTTTGGCAATAGCCGGAATAAAAGAGCAGAGACTCAACGACGATATCACCTACGAACAGATTCGACTGGTGAGTGACTCCGGAGAGCAGTTAGGCATTCTTTCACCTGACGAGGCCAGAAAGATCGCGGAAGAGCGCGGAATGGACCTCGTAGAAATTGCACCAAACGCAGAGCCCCCAGTCTGTCGCCTGATGGATTATGGCAAATATCTCTACGCCAGTGCCAAGAAAAAACAGGAATCGAAGAAAAAGCAAAAACAGATCACCGTAAAAGAGATCAAATTCCGGCCGGGCACCGATATCGGCGATTACGATATCAAGGTGCGAAACCTGACAAAATTTCTGGATGCGGGAAACAAGGTCAAGGTGACTCTTCGCTTTCGCGGTCGCGAAATGGCACATCAGGAGCTCGGAATGGAGATGCTGAAGCGAGTGGAAGAAGACCTGAAAGAGATTGGAGTCGTAGAACAAATGCCCAAAATGGAAGGCCGGCAGATGGTGATGGTGCTAGCCCCACTAAAGGCTTAACAATCTCAGATTACTTGTAAACGAATACCAAGACTAACGGAATTAACCATGCCAAAACTCAAGACTAACCGAGGCGCCGCAAAGCGTTTTAGCCGCACAGCGAAAGGTAAGTTCAAACGCTCTCAGGCCTTCCTGAACCATATCCTGACTAAGAAGTCCACAAAGCGTAAGCGTCAACTTCGCGAAGGCTTGCTCGTCGCCCCCGCAGACGAAGCGGCAATCCGCAAGATGCTTCCTTACGCCTGACGCAGCGACACTAAATCCTACGTAGTCAACCACCTCCGTCATAAGCACGGAGAGTAAACAGAGAAATTCATGCCTAGAGTAAAACGAGGAGTAACCGCGAGAGCCAGACACAATAAGGTGCTGTCTCGAGCCAAAGGCTATCGCGGAGCAAGGAAAAACGTCTTCCGGGTTGCTAATCAAGCAGTCATGAAGGCTGACCAGTACGCCTATCGCGACCGTCGTCAGCGTAAGCGTCAGTTCCGGACACTCTGGATCGTCCGGATCAACGCTGCTGCCAGGGTACATGAGTTGAGCTATAGCCGCCTTATCGATGGACTGAATCGGGCGAATATCGAACTAGATCGGAAGGTGTTGGCCGATATGGCGGTAAACGACGAGGCCGCGTTTGCCGCACTGGCCGAAAGGGCAAAATCCGCGCTCGCAGCCTGACGCGCACCTCATTGGAACCCGCCTCGGTACGAGGCGTAGAATCAGGGAAAGGCCAAACACCTTTCCCTTTTTTATTTGGTCAGTTCTTTTATGACTTCTAACTCGACAGCCGAACTCGACCGCCTCTTGAGTCAAGCGCTCGCAGATATCTCAGCGGCGAAAGATTCCTCGGCTGTAGAACAATTGCGTGTTGGCCTGCTCGGGCGTCAGGGCGCGGTCACTGGCCAATTAAAACTGATTGGGGCACAGCCACCAGAGGAACGCAAGACTTTCGGGTCGGCCGTCAATCGCGTTCGTGATCAGTTAACCGAAGCTTTGTCTGAACGAGCAAGCGCTGTGCTGGTCGCCGAGCGAGAAGCGGCTATCAAAGCCGAACAAATCGATGTCACTCTGCCCGGGAGGGCGGGGCATAGCGGCTCACTGCACCCTGTCACCAAAACCCTGCGGAGAATCGAACAGATTTTCACGCGAGCTGGCTTTGATATTGCCCATGGGCCCGAAATAGAGGACGACTTCCATAATTTTGAAGCGCTGAATATTCCAAAAAACCATCCGGCCCGCGCCATGCATGACACGTTCTATGTTTCTGATGAGACCGTGTTACGCACGCACACCTCCCCCGTGCAAATCCGTTATCTGGAGAAACATACACCGCCCGTTGCCGTTATCGCGCCCGGCCGGGTTTATCGATGCGACTCTGATGTCACCCATACCCCGATGTTTCACCAGGTGGAGGGTCTGGTGGTCGATTCAGACGTTTCCTTCGCGGATCTGAAAGGCGCTCTCGTCTTCTTCCTAGAGGAATTTTTTGAACAAGATCTGCCGGTGCGATTCCGCCCCTCCTTTTTCCCGTTCACTGAACCCTCAGCGGAGGTCGACATGGGATGTGTTTTCTGCGCGGGAGAAGGGTGTCGCATTTGCGGTCACACTGGCTGGATAGAGGTGCTCGGTTGCGGCATGGTGCATACAGAAGTCTTTCGGCAAGTCGGCATAGACAACGAGACATACACTGGATATGCATTTGGTCTCGGGATTGAGCGCCTGGCAATGCTGCGTTACGGGGTGGACGACCTGCGCCTATTTTTTGAGAACGAAGTGTCCTTCCTGCGGCAATTCTCTTGAGCCACTCTTAACATGATCATCAGCGAAAACTGGCTTCGTGAGTGGGTCCAGTTTGACCTCGACTTCAACTCCCTGCCTGCGTTGCTAACCGCCGCTGGGCTTGAGACAGGGGCGGTTGAACACATTAAGGCGTTGCCGAGAAACATCGTTTCGGGCCATGTCGTCCAGGTCTGCCTCCACCCCGATGCCACTGACCTGACCCTCTGTGATGTCGATATCGGGGAAGCGAAACCGGTCCGCGTGGTTTGTGGCGCGCCAAATGTTGCCCTTGGCGTCGTTGCGCCCTTTGCAACAGTTGGGTCTCGGCTCCCCGTCGGCGAAAAGATCACGGAGGTCTTAATTCGGGGCGAACTCTCAAGCGGGATGCTTTGCTCCGCAGCAGAATTGGGTCTCGAAGAGCAGTCACAGGGCTTGCTGCTCTTAGACCCAGAGTTGAGCCCAGGTGCTCAGTTAAATGATCATCTTCAGCTTCCGGATCGGCTCCTCGAAGTCGAACTGACACCCAATCGCGGAGATTGCCTTAGCATCTTGGGCGTGGCCCGAGAGGTAGCCGCATTGACAGGAGGACGGCTGAAAGAACCAAAGCTTCCCCGCGTGCGCACTACCGAATCGGAAACAAGGTCGATTTCGCTCGATGAGGACGGCCGTTGTGCTCGATACGTGGGGCGATCCATCACAGGTGTCCGGCCAGGGGCCCGCACTCCGGATCGCATCCGCGAGCGAATCACGCGGGCAGGGTTACGTAGCATTGACGCGCTGGTGGATGTCAGCAACTACATCATGCTTGAACTAGGTCAGCCAATGCACGCCTTTGACGGAGAGCGGCTAAAAGGCAACATTCAGGTGAGACCAGCGAAGTCCAAGGAAAAGATTAAGCTTCTTGACGGCGAGCGACTCACATTGGACGCGGAATCTCTCCTTATTACTGATCAGAAGGGAGCCGTCGCGCTGGCCGGAATCAAAGGCGGCGCGAGCACGATGATCCATCCGAAAACGCGCACTATCTTTATCGAAGCCGCATTTTTTGACCCAGACGGGGTGGCACGCACTGCCCGAAAGTACGGACTTAACACCGATGCATCGCATCGTTTCGAGCGGGGCGTGGATTTCACCCTCCCGGCAAAGGCGATCGACCGTGCCAGCGCGCTGATCATCCAGATCTGTGGGGGGCGCTGCGGCCCTCAGATCGAGTCATCCGAAAAATCATTTCTTCCGAAGCGCACGTGGGTGCCACTGCGCTCGGCGCGACTCTCACGAATGCTGGGGGAGCGTATCTCAAAGAAGAAGGTATTGAACATCTTTAACTCGCTTGGGATGAAATGCGAGTCGACTCAGTCTGGCTGGCGAGTGAAGCCGCCCACCTATCGATTCGATGTAGCAGCGGAACACGACCTTGTGGAAGAAGTCGCGAGAGTTGTCGGCTATGACCGGTTACCCGTAAATCGACCGAAAGTAACGGCGGGCTATGGACTAGCACCCGAGAGAAGAGTGCCTATCGAGCGCGCGAAGGATCTCATGGTGGACCTCGGGTACCGCGAGGCCATCACATACAGTTTCGTCTCACCAGACCTGCAGAAACATTTTAACGACTACGGCTCACCAATTACGCTCAAGAATCCCATCTCGGTGCACATGGCCCAGATGCGTGTCTCACTTCTCCCAGGACTGCTAACGGCACTGGCGGCCAACGGCCGACGTCAGGTGAAAGACGTTCGGCTTTTTGAGGCCGGCCATATTTACCAAAAAAGGAAAAAATCTTCGGAGGAGCGCCAACGCCTCGCTGGAGTGTTAGCAGGGAGTGCAGATCAACACAACTGGGGCCAGAAGATGAGGCCGGTCGACTTCTTCGACGTTAAGGGACATGTTGAACGGCTCCTCCGGCTAGCCCACCGGGAATTCGATGCCGAATTTCTTCCGATAGAAGACGAGGCGTATCAAGCAGGGCAGTCAGCCCAGATTCAATTGAAAGGAAAGGAAATCGGGCGAGTTGGACGGATCTCCCCGGGTTTGCTGGAGGAGGCGGAAATCGTCGTCCCGGTCTTCGGGTTTGAACTGGATTGGGCCGAAATTGAAATGACCGAGCCACCCAGCTTTAGAGCAATATCACGATTCCCTAGGGTGATCAGAGATATCTCGATAGTACTCTCCGAAAAATTCGTCGCTGCCGACGCTGTGGCGATTATCAAGAGCGCAGCAAGCGAACTGCTGGTGCAATTCGAACTGATCGACCTCTACACTGATACTGGAATTGAAAGCGGGAAAAAATCCCTCACTTTCCGCTTGACCTTACAGTCGAATTCCCGCAGTCTTACAGATGAGGAGGCCGACCATCTTATTGACGCCGTCCTGAAGAGACTCGGCGACCAAATAGGTGCGGTGCTTAGGTCCAGGTAATACAGAGATTGGTCAGAACGAAAGAGGTTGACGCGTTCGCAAGTGGCGTTCCTGCGGCTACCAAAAGAATAAAAAACGATGGGCAACACGATCACCAAAGCTGACTTAGCCAACACCTTGTTCGACGAACTCGGTCTCAACAAACGAGAAGCAAAAGAGTTCGTGGAATTGTTCTTCGAAAAGATCCGTCAAGCCCTCGAAACTGGTGAAACGGTCAAACTGTCCGGCTTCGGCGGCTTCTCCATCCGTGAAAAAAATAGCCGACCGGGTCGTAACCCAAAGACGGGTGAGGCGGTTCCCGTTTGCGCACGCAGAGTGGTTACTTACCGCGCAAGTCAAAAAGTCAAAGATCAGGTTGGCGCCAACACTAACCACATTGACTCCGTGGTATTGGAGGAACAGGTGTTATCGTGACGATGCTTGATCCTGGCGCTGAAGACCTGCCGCCGATACCGGGAAAACGCTATTTCACTATTGGTGAGGTGGGTCAACTTTGCTCTGTGAAACCCCATGTGTTACGTTATTGGGAACAGGAGTTTCCCCAACTGCAGCCGGTTAAGCGAAGGGGCAACCGACGATACTATCAACGCCACGAAGTTGAACTTATTCGTACTATCCGAAAGCTCTTGTATATCGAGGGCTATACGATCAGTGGTGCGTGCAATCAACTCAGTGCAACCAGCGCTGATACATCTGCTGCAGCGGGATCGAATAGCCGCCTCAGCGACCAGGACATTGATGGTCTGGTAGTGGAGCTGGAAGAGATTGCACAACTCCTTAGGGCGTAGTGCCTTACAATTA
>DLPX01000041.1:4689-5069 GCA_002477475.1 Proteobacteria bacterium UBA7447 | reverse complement strand
GCCTTCGGGGTGCACCTGAATCGAGCTAAGACCATCAGCATCTGCGCTCAGATTGTGGTCCGGGACACCCAGGCCCAGCTGAGCGGTCAACGCCGTCACCGCGCGCTTATCTCGCCCGCAATCCGGCTTGAAGCGGTAGAACGCCATGTTGGTTTTTTCGATTCGCCTGGCAAGCGCTGTGCTCTCGATAGTTGAGATTCGGTACGGATCATTAATGTCGACGACGAGATCTTCGATGGCTCGCTGGTATTGGCTAAGTTTTTTCCGAAAGTGATTGGGCATGCCGATCCGTGCCGGTGTCAACCGGGCTCCGGAAAGTACGGAAGCAATCCTGCCTGTAGACATTTTGAATGAACGAATGGGATGGACTAAACCGAGAA
>DLPX01000041.1:0-4369 GCA_002477475.1 Proteobacteria bacterium UBA7447 | reverse complement strand
CCTGATTCTAGAGCGCTGGCCCGGTAGGAAAACTCCCCCAAAAGGTTGATCTCCGGCCGAATTTTGGTCCATGCGATCACCGGGTTTCGCAGTGGTTTTTTCTTCCTGGAGGGAGTTTTGTTTTAAGTACCTGATTTAACGAAATTGTTCGACAAAAAGACCCCACTCGCCCCAAGTGAATTTTGTGCACTGCAAAAATTCGCCTATCCCCAAGGGGATAAAACAGAGATTTTGACGGCATACCCCCCGGGGAATGGCGTCTGCGTGAGAGGTCAATAGAATGATCGCAGGCACAAATCGTGTGCTACGCCAAAGAGCATGATGACGCTAGGTTTCTGCAGACGCAACTGTCTGTTGAGGGGATGAAACCTTCAGGGATGATGTTCAAAGAAGTCCAGGTACTGGCGCACAGAAGCGATCACCGAAGGGAGCGCGACGAAAATGGCTGACAACAAGCAACACGACACCCCCATGCTGGATGAGCTGGAGAACGGACCTTGGCCGAGTTTTATCTCGGGCATCAAGCGTCTTCGGGACGAGCATCCGACAGAGCGTATCAACGGGGTCGCCAACGACCTGCTTGGACAATTGGAGCACTCCTACGAAACGCGTAAGGGTTATTGGAAGGGTGGCACCGTCAGTGTTTACGGTTACGGCGGCGGGATCATTCCACGCTTTTCCGAGGTGGGTCAGCAGTTCCCAGAATCCAGAGAATTCCATACCCTGCGGGTGCAGCCGCCGGCGGGCAATCATTACAGCACCGATATGCTGCGCCAGTTGGCAGATAGTTGGGAAAAGTGGGGCTCCGGTCTTGTGACCTTTCACGGACAAACCGGCAACATCATGTTCATTGGCGCAACGACCGACAACACGCAGCACTTCTTCGACGAGATCAACGATTATGGGTTTGACCTCGGCGGTGCGGGACCTTGCGTGCGGACAGCGATGTCATGCGTCGGTGGTGCACGGTGTGAACAGTCCTGCGCCAATGAGCACAAGATTCACCGAACCCTGGTCAACAACTTCACAGACGATGTGCATCGGCCGGCGCTTCCCTACAAGTTTAAATTTAAGGTCTCTGGATGCCCGAACGACTGCATGAACTCAATCGAACGCGCAGATATGGCGGTGATCGGTACCTGGCGTGACGACATGAAGGTAGACCAGCAGGCCTGGAAAGACTACGTCGCCGATAAAGGCCGCCAGCAAACCATCGACAATATAATCACCCGTTGTCCGACACGGTGCATGAGTCTGAAGGATGACGATTCTCTCGAGATCGACAACCGCAACTGCGTGCGCTGTATGCACTGTCTCAACGTGGTGCCCAAAGCCCTGTCCCCGGGAGAAGACACCGGGGTAACGATCCTGATGGGGGGTAAACGGACCCTCAAAATCGGTGACCTGATGGGCACGGTGATCGTGCCGTTCATGAAGCTCGAGACCGAAGAGGACTACGAGACCATCACCGAGATTGCAGAGAACACAATCGACTTCTGGGCCGAGAATGGCCTGGAGCACGAGCGCTGCGGTGAAATGATTGAACGCATTGGCCTGGTGAACTTCCTGGAGGGAATTGGCATCGAGGTCAACCCGCACATGATCGCTGATCCCAGGCAGTCTTCCTACGTACGGATGGACGGATGGGACGAGGAAGCCGTGAAGTGGTTCGAGCGGCAAGCGGAGAGCGTGCAGTCGGCAGCAGGATGATTGGACGGAAGATCTCGTCCGGTGAAGAACGCTTAGTTAAGAACATAAGAGAGAGGTAAAAGATGGCTAAGGACATGCGACAGCCAATCGAGTCGGGTTGTCCCGACGGATTCCAGTACATGCACCCGCTGATGGTCAAGAATTTTGGCCAGTGGCGCTGGCATGATCACCCCCGGCCAGGTGTTCTGCGCCATGTTGCGGACAGCGGCGATGAAGTCTGGACTGTCAAGGCCGGCACCCAGCGTATTCTGGATGTGTTTACCCTTCGCAAGTTGTGTGACATCGGCGATGAATTTGCCGATGGGCACGTACGGTTCACGATCCGCAGCAATATCGAATACATGGTGGCGGAAGAATCCAAGGTCGACCCGCTCATTGATGCTCTGGAAGATGCCGGGTTTGTGGTCGGCGGAACCGCCAACTCGGTTGCCATGATTTCGCATACCCAGGGATGGCTGCATTGCGATATCCCGGGGACTGATGCGTCAGGCGTGGTCAAGGCAATGATGGATGAACTGATCGATGAGTTCAAAAACTGCAATATGCCGAACCGGGTGCACATCACGACCTCGTGCTGCCAGATCAATTGCGGCGGTCAGGGAGATATCGCGATTAATGTTCAGCACACCAAGCCGCCCAAGATTAACCATGATCTGGTGGCAAATGTGTGTGAGCGCCCATCTGTGGTAGCGCGCTGCCCGGTGGCGGCCATCCGGCCGGCACAGGTAAACGGCAAGCCAACCCTTGAGGTTGATGAGAAAAAATGTATCTGCTGCGGCGCTTGCTATCCGCCTTGTCCGCCGATGCAGATCAACGATCCTGAGCACAGCAAACTTGCGATCTGGGTTGGCGGCAATCACTCCAACGCGCGCAGCAAGCCGAGTTTCCAGAAACTGGTGGCCTCAGGGGTCCCAAACAACCCGCCGCGCTGGCCGGAAGCCACGGCGATCGTCAAGCGGATTCTGCAGTCCTATAAAGATGACGCTCGAGATTGGGAGCGAATCAATGACTGGATCGACCGCATAGGTTGGCCGCGCTTTTTCGAGATTACGGGACTGCCGTTTACCAAGTTCCATATCGATAACTGGCGTGGCGCGCGTAAGAGTCTCAACGCCTCAACACACATCCGGTTTTAGGCAATCCAGATGAAGTTCTCCGTCATGGTGAACGAAGGGCCGTATACCCACCAGGCCTCGGACAGCGCCTATCAGTTTATTCGCGCAGCCCTGTCGGCCGGTCACGAGATTTTTCGAGTCTTCTTCTATCATGATGGGGTTAACAACGGCACGCGGCTGACCACACCACCTCAGGATGACCGGCACATCGTCAATCGCTGGAGTGAACTGGCGAGCGAGCATGATCTTGATTTGGTGGTCTGTGTGGCAGCAGCGCAGCGGCGCGGGATAGTTGATCCTGATGAGGCCAAGCGCAACAGCAAGGACGGCGACAATATTGCGCCAGGATTCCGTATCTCGGGATTGGGGCAGTTGATCGAGGCGGGTATCGAGTCCGACCGGCTTCTGGTGTTTGGTGACTGAGGGCCGGCTGGTGAGCAAAGCGAAAAAATTTATGTATATCAACCGCCACGCGCCCTGCGGAACGGTGTATGCCGTCGAGGGCCTGGAAGTGGTGTTGATCGGCGCGGCGTTCGAGCAGGATGTCTGCATGGCCTTTGTTGGCGATGGGGTGTTTCAGCTCAAGCAGGATCAGGATACTGCGGATACGGGAATGAAAAATTTCTCACCCGCCTACCGGGCGCTCGGTGACTACGAAGTGAATCGGCTTTACGTCGAGCGCGAATCGCTCGAAGAGCGCGGACTAACAGAAGACGATCTGATGCCGCTAACCTGGGAAGATGAAGATGACGACTGGGCGGAAAAGCCGTCGATTCATATTGTTGACCGGGCCCAGCTCTCTGATCTGATCGAAGAACAGGATATTTTGCTGAATTTTTAACGTCCCATCACGCAACCACCGATATCATGCTGCATACCGTCAACAAATCTCCGTTTGAGTCCTCGAGCCTCAAGACCTGTCTGTCGCTGGCGCGCAGCGGCAGCGATGTGCTCCTGATCGAAGATGGAGTGTACGGTGCGCTTGCAGGAAGCACGCATTCGCCGCTGGTGACTGAAGCGCTTGAGGCAGTGCGTGTGTATGCACTGGAACCAGATCTTAAGGCTCGGGGATTGTCTGGCGACAGACTTATACCGGGCATCGAGGTAGTGGGCTACGACGGGTTTGTCGACCTGGCTTGTACCAACGACAAGATCCAGAACTGGCTCTGACTTAATTGTTTTTGTTTTTAATGCAACAGGAGGCCGAAAATGGCATTTGAATTGAACGGCAAGACCTATGAAACGGACGAGGAAGGATATCTCGCCAACCTCGGTCAATGGGACAGCGATGTCGCCGCTTACATGGCCAAGGAAGATGACTGCGATCTCAGCGAGTACCACTGGGAAGTGATCAACTTTCTTCGCGAATACTATGATGAATATCAGATCGCTCCGGCGGTGCGGGTGTTGACCAAGGCCATTGGGAAGAAACTCGGCAAAGATAAGGGCAACAGCAAGTACCTGTACGAACTTTTCCCTTATGGCCCCGCCAAGCAGGCATGTAAATATGCCGGTTTGCCCAAGCCCACGGGTTGCGTCTGACA
>DLPX01000050.1:110544-114940 GCA_002477475.1 Proteobacteria bacterium UBA7447 | reverse complement strand
AACGGCAGAGATCTCAGAACGCTTTCGCAGGTAGTTATCGACCGCTTCGGCCACTTCCCGACCTTCGCGGATCGCCCACACCACCAAAGACTGGCCTCGGCGGCAGTCGCCCGCAGCAAAAACAGGCGCGCGAGAAGAGAGATAGTTAGGCACCCGGGCCAGAATATTCGAACGCGAATCACTCTCAAGGCCCAATTGATCGAGCAATGTCCCTTCGGGCCCTGTAAACCCCATAGAGAGAAAAACCAGATCACAGGGCCACTCCTGCTCAGAGCCTTCAATCTCGGAAAACGGTGCGCCATCACTGGGTCGTGACCAGTCCACCTCGACCGTCTGGACGGCACGTACTTCACCTTGATCGCCCATAAGAAAGGACTTTGAGAGCAGGCTATAGTTTCGCGGATCTTTTCCAAACCGGTGCTGTGCTTCTGTATGGGCATAGTCACTGCGGACGATAAGCGGCCACTGCGGCCAAGGGTTACTCGATGACCGCTCGTTGGGCGGACGATCAAGCAACTCGAAGTTTACGATGCTTTGGCAGCCTTGTCGCAGTGCAGTACCGATGCAGTCGGCACCGGTATCGCCCCCGCCAATCACAATGACCCGTTTGCCGGCAGCATTGATCGAAGGCGGGCTCTTTTCGTAGAGACTCTGCGTGCTGCGGGTCAGGTACTCCATCGCAAAATGGATGCCGGATGCTTTTCTGCCAGGAATAGGCAGATCACGCGCCTCGGTGGCCCCCACCGCAAGCACCAGTGCATCGTACCGATCCAGTACCTCTTCTATCGGCAGATAGGCGGTCTCATCCCGCCCTTCCTCCATGAGGTTAATCATATGGTCTGTCGACACTGCGGCCTTGGTACCAATATTGGTACGGTTCACAAAATCGACTCCAGCCTGGCGCAACAAATCGACCCGGCGCTCCACCAAGCGCTTGTCCAGCTTCATCATGGGAATGCCATACATCAGCAGCCCGCCAATGCGATCTGCCCGCTCGTAGACCGTAACAGCATGACCCGCGCGGTTCAGTTGATCAGCTGCCGCGAGACCTGCTGGCCCCGATCCTGCCACGGCGACCTTAAAGCCGGAGCGCTGCCGCGGAACAACGGGCTCTATCCATCCCTCTTCAAACCCCCGATCAATAATCGCCTGCTCGATATTCTTGATGGTCACTGCCGGCTCTGTGATGCCGAGGACACACGCTCCTTCACAGGGTGCGGGGCATACCCGTCCGGTGAACTCCGGAAAATTGTTGGTCGCGTGCAGACGATCGAGCGCTGCGCGCCATTCACCCTGATACACAAGGTCATTCCACTCAGGAATCAGATTGTCCACGGGGCAACCCTCCTCTGATTGGCAGAAGGGGACACCGCAATCCATGCACCGAGCCCCTTGGGTCTGCAGATGTTCTGGATCGGCACCGGAGAAAATCTCTTCAAAATCACCCAGACGCTCGGCTTCCGCCCGATAGGGAACTGCTGTTCGAGGAAATTCCTTGAAACCCGTGACCTTGCCCATAGCTGCGTCGTCCTTTCCTGGCTTACCGGTTTAACTGATACATGACGTCTGTGCCCTACGCCGCTGACGGCGCCGCGAGGTCTTCGCTTTGCTGCTCGGCCAATACCCGCTTGTAGTCACGCGGTATTACCCTGACGAAGCGCGATAGGGATGCGCCCCAGTTGTCGATCAACGCAGCGGCAACCTCGGAACCCGTCCAGCGGACATGCTCCTCAAGAAGACTGCGCAGGTCGTCCGCCTCCCTGTCACCTGCAATCGATTCAAGATCTACCAGTTCCTGATTGCAGTTGGTCGCAAATGCGGGCCGGTCATCAGCGAGCACATACGCAATACCGCCAGACATCCCGGCAGCAAAATTACGGCCCACGGGCCCCAAAACGACAACGCGCCCTCCGGTCATGTATTCACAGCCATGATCACCCAACCCTTCGATCACGGCACTGGCCCCGCTATTGCGTATCGCGAATCGCTCAGCCGCCCGACCGCGGAAGAATGCCTGCCCCCCGGTTGCCCCATACAACACGACATTTCCCACAATGACGTTGTCCTGAGGAACAAAGGTCGTGCCCTTCTGGGGATAAATGACAATACGGCCACCGGATAACCCCTTACCGACATAGTCATTGGCATCGCCGGCCAGCTCCAGTGTGATGCCCTGCGCGAGCCAGGCGCCAAAACTCTGTCCCGCTGATCCGGTGAAACGGCCATGGATCGTGCCGTCCGGGAGCCCTTCCTCACCATGACGTTTGACCACCTCATGGCTCAGCATGGTGCCGACGGTGCGGTTCACATTGCGAATGGGTAACTCGAAAGTGACGGTCTTTGCATCATGAATTGCAGACTGGCTCAGTGGGATAAGGTGAGTCGAGTCCAGCGCCTCATCCAGGCCGTGATCTTGTGCTTTCTGGCAATACACGCCCACGTCATCGCTCAACTTTTCTGCAGGGCTCAACAAGGGCTCAAGATCGATACCGCTTGCCTTCCAGTGTGAGATTGCTGTGGCCGCTTCAATCACGTCGGTCCGGCCGACCATTTCATTGAAGGTGCGGAAGCCAAGCCGCGACATGATCTCCCGTGCCTCCTCAGCAACAAAAAACAGGTAGTTCACGACGTGCTCCGGCTGGCCATGAAACTTCTTTCGCAACTCAGGATCCTGCGTTGCAATCCCCACCGGACAGGTGTTCAGATGACACTTGCGCATCATGATGCAGCCCAACGCAATCAACGGCGCTGTCGAAAATCCGATTTCTTCCGCACCGAGCAACGCCCCAATCACGACGTCGCGACCTGTCTTGATGCCGCCGTCTGTCTGGAGGGTCACTCGACTGCGAAGATCATTCATCACCAGCGTCTGGTGGGTTTCTGCAAGACCCAATTCCCAGGGCAACCCCGCGTGCTTGATACTGGTCAGCGGGGAAGCGCCGGTGCCGCCGGTATCTCCCGCTATGAGAATATGATCGGCATGGGCCTTCGCCACACCTGCCGCAATCGTTCCCACGCCCACCTCAGCGACCAATTTCACACTGACGCGCGCCAGGGGATTCGCATTTTTTAGGTCATAAATCAGCTGGGCTAGATCTTCGATCGAATAGATATCATGATGCGGCGGCGGGCTGATCAATCCCACGCCAGGCGTGGAATATCGAATTCGCGCAATGGTGCCGTCTACCTTGGTGCCGGGCAGCTCGCCCCCCTCGCCCGGCTTGGCGCCCTGGGAGATCTTGATCTGGATTTCGTCAGCATTGGCGAGATACCAGGCGGTCACGCCAAACCGGCCTGAAGCCACCTGTTTGATTGCTGAACGCTTGAGATCACCATTCGCCATAGGCTTGAAGCGCTCTGGATCCTCGCCCCCCTCGCCCGTATTGCTTTTTCCGCCAAGCCGATTCATCGCGACGGCAAGCGTCTCGTGCGCCTCAGGCGAGATAGATCCAAAACTCATCGCTCCCGTACAAAACCGCTTAACCAGCTCAGCAGCCGGCTCCACTTCCTCAAGCGGCACGGATGGTCCCGCTACCCCTTCACGCAGCGACATCAGGCCGCGAAGCGTGCAACGGCCGCTCGATTCTGAGTTGATAAGCTCGGAGAATTCCCGATAGGCCTCCTGGCTGTTTTGCCCGGAGGCACGCTGCAAGCTGGAAATCGCGCGCGGTTCCCAGGCATGCTTGCGTCCGCCTACCCGCCAGTGATACTCACCAGGATTGGGCAGCGTCACCACGTTATCCCGCGGCATCTCGGGAAAACCCAAGTCATGGCGGCGAAGAGTTTCCTCAGCCAATACCTCAAAGCCCACACCCTCAAGGCGGCTTGCCGTATCGGTAAAGCACAGGGAGATCACATCGCTGTGTAGGCCTACAGCCTCAAAAATCTGGGCACCCTTATAGGACTGCAGCGTTGAGATACCCATTTTGCCCATCACCTTGAGCATTCCTTTGGCGACGCCCTTTCGGTAGGCGGCCACGACATCGGCGTCGGTCGCCAATGCCTCACCGATGAGCTTGTCATCCTGACGGGCCTGCCATAAGGCCTCCAGTGCGAGATACGGGTTGATCGCGTCGACACCAAAGCCGATCAGCAGGCAATGATGGTGGACTTCGCTGGCCTCTGCAGTTTCCGCCACGAGCGCGATACGAGTCCGCTTCGCACGACGGATCAGATGCTGGTGGACCGCGCCTGCTGCCAGCAGCATACTGACCGCTGGACGATCCGCAGCTACTGCACGGTCGGACAGGATGACAACGCTGGTGTCGGCATCCGCTGCGGCTTCCGCCTCGGCGCAGATGCGCCGCAGGGCCGGCACCAGGCCCTCGGCTCCAGAAGCCCGATCAAAAGTGACATCAATGATCTGACTGCGCCAACCACGATGATCCAGGGCCTT
>DLPX01000050.1:108514-110126 GCA_002477475.1 Proteobacteria bacterium UBA7447 | reverse complement strand
CACTCCAGCGACATAATCACATCCTCGCGAATCGAGTCGATCGCGGGATTGGTCACTTGCGCAAAAAGCTGCTTGAAATAATCGTAAGTCAGTCGGGACTGATCGGAAAGACAGGCAAGCGCAGAGTCATTGCCCATAGATCCCACAGGATCCCGCTCTTCATGCACCAGAGGGATCAGCATGAAATCAAGGCTCTCCCGGGTATAGCCAAAGGCGCGCATACGGGGAATCAGGGAGTCGGAATCCAGGCCAGGGACCTGTGCCGGCACGACAAGATCTGAGAGCTCAATCTGCTCTTGCTTCAGCCAGTCCGCATAAGGACGCTGCTGTGCCAAGGCTGCCTTGACCTCGGCATCAGGTATCAACTCTCCCCTGTCAAAATCAATGAGGAACATGCGGCCCGGCTGAAGACGGCCTTTGTGAACAATTTGCTCTGGTGCAACGTCCAATACGCCAACCTCGCTCGCCATGACGACACGATCGTCCGCGGTAACGTAGTAACGGCTGGGCCTCAATCCATTGCGGTCCAGTACGGCACCGATACACCGTCCATCGGTGAAAGTCACTGACGAAGGACCGTCCCAAGGCTCCATCATCGCAGAGTGATATTCATAAAAGGCGCGCTTGGAGGGATCCATAGATTCATGTTTCTGCCAAGCCTCAGGAATCATCATGAGAATGGATTCCGGCAGGGACCGTCCGGTTCTCAGCAAAAATTCCAGCGCGTTATCCAGTCCGCTGGTATCCGAACAATCTGGCTCAATCACCGGGAAAAGCGAGGCCAGATCATCCCCAAAGTCGTCGCTCTGCATCGCCCCCTCTCGGGCTTGCATCCAGTTTCGGTTGCCCCTGAACGTATTGATCTCTCCGTTGTGGGCGATCAGCCGCATCGGGTGTGCCCGATCCCAACTGGGAAAGGTGTTGGTCGAGAATCGGGCGTGCACCATCGCAAGATGACTCACGTAGTCCGGCGCCTTCAGATCGGGAAAGTAATCCATCAACTGCAGGGTGCGGAGCATGCCTTTGTAGACCATGACCCGACTGGAAAGCGAGCAAATATAGAACATCTTTGCCTGGGAAAGCGCTGCTTGCGTGCGCAATTTGTGACTCCCTGCTTTGCGGATCAGGAATAACTGTCTCTCAAACGCATCCTGCTCCAAACCGGGTGCAGCGCCAACGAGTAACTGTTCGCTACGTGGCTCAGTCCGTCTCGCTGCGGCACCGAGATCGGCCTCGTCCGGACAAACAGGCACGGCGCGCCAACCGATCAGTTCCTGACCGTGCTGAACGACCAGCGTTTCCACTTCTCTTTTACACAATGCCCGTTCTTTGGCATCGCGGGGCAAAAAAACCAGCCCCGCCCCCAGCGCGCCGCGGGCAGGCAACTCGACGCCCAGCTCCTTGGGCACCACCCGCGCAAGAAAATCGTAAGGCAGCGCGGTTAACATGCCTGCCCCATCGCCGCTATTGGGCTGCGCCCCTACGCCGGCACGGTGTTCCATGCTCTTGAGGACAGCATAAGCGTCATCGACGATCGCGCGGCTGGGGACGCCTTTGATATGCGCCACCAACCCCACGCCACAACTGTCATGTTCGTAGGCGGGGTCATACA
>DLPX01000050.1:94895-108142 GCA_002477475.1 Proteobacteria bacterium UBA7447 | reverse complement strand
TTACCGACTGTTGCCAATGTGGTGTCGCGAGACACTCGTCCGCGAGGCGCGATAAAGAGGGGGAAAAGGGAGGCGGACTTAGATCTCGTTAACAGGCGGGCGCCGCTCCCGAATCACACTTGGGCGCAACGGCCGATCGAGTATACCGACACAGATAAACCGCTTCAAACGTTAAAGTTTTATGAGGGGAGCGAGTTCTGCTTATGGAACAAGAGACTGCCCCGCAATGGTGCAGTTGTGCAAGACTGCTTCAAACGCAGAATGCGTCGAGCACCTCAGCCAGCAATTCATCAGGGTAATCTGAAATCAGTGATGCCTGGCCAAGTTCATTCAGAAGAACCAAACGGATTCGCCCACTACTGACTTTCTTATCAACAGTCATGTGTTTCATGAAATCGTCAGGCGACATCGAGGCCGGAGGCTCACTCGGAAGGCCTGCCCGTTTTACCAACTCCCGAACACGCTCGACCTCTGCTGCATCCAGCCAACCCATCTTCTGAGACATAGTCGCTGCCATCACCATTCCCACAGCGACTGCTTCGCCATGCAGCCAACCAACATAATCCGTTGCGGCTTCGATCGCATGACCAAAAGTATGTCCAAGGTTAAGGAGCGCTCGTTCACCGGCCTCTCTTTCGTCATTGGCCACCACCTGCGCCTTATGCCGGCAAGATTCCAGGATCACAAACTCCAGCGCGTCATCCTCATAGCGCAGCAGACGCTCGATATTTTCCTCAAGCCAGCTGAAGAATTTCTGATCGCGAATAAGGCCGTACTTGATGACCTCGGCGATCCCCGCTGCCAGTTGGCGAAGATCCAAAGTGGGCAGCGTCCCAGTATCAGAAACCACGCACGCAGGCTGGTGAAATGCCCCTATCATGTTTTTGCCTTGCGGATGATTGACGGCTGTCTTGCCACCAACAGACGAATCCACTTGTGCGAGCAGTGTCGTTGGCAGTTGAACGAAGGGAATCCCGCGCTGATAGCATGCCGCGGCGAATCCCACCACATCACCGATCACTCCGCCGCCGAGCGCGATCAGGGTGGTGGCTCGACTGCAGCGATTCTCCAGCAGAGTATCGAAAATGCTCTGTAGAGTATCGAGATTTTTGAACTGCTCCCCGTCAGGAAGCACCTGACAGATGAGCTGGCGGTCTTTCAGTGACGTGGTGACCTGATCAAGGTAGAGGGGAGCGATCGTCTCATTAGTAAGGACAACGACCTCATCGCCGGAAATATAGGGTGCGAGTAAAGCCTCGTCTCTCAGCAAACCGTTCCCGACGATAATCGGGTAGCTTCGGTTGCCGAGTTCAACGTTCAGCGTTGCCAACGTTTGCGAATCTCCGTGCAGATATCTCGCGCGACGGCATGCGGCGAGCGGGAATCCGTTTCAAAAACGATATCTGCCTCTGCCCGATAGAGAGGATCTCGCTCCAGCATCAACGTTTCGAGCACCTCACGTGGATCCGCACCGGTGTTGAGAAGCGGACGGTTTTTGCTGGAACGGGTCCGCTCTACCAGCATCTCCAACGTCGCGTGCAGGTAGATGACGAGCCCGTTATGTCGCATGGCCTTGCGAACATCCTCCCGCGTAACCGCCCCGCCGCCGGTCGCAAGGACAATATTCGTCCGCTTCACCAGTTCAAAGATCTCCTTGGCTTCGCGCTCACGGAATCCCGCCTCACCTTCAATATCAAAGATGGTACTGATACTGACGCCGGTTCGCTCCTCAATCTGCTGATCGGAATCGACAAACTCCATACCGAGACTTTTGGCCAGGGAACGGCCGACCGTGGTCTTGCCCACTCCCATGGGACCAACGAGATAAATATTACTTGCAGAGATCATGGATCCAGGTTGATTGCGTCGTAAAGGAACTTCCTGCCCGTCTTCGCCTAGCCGGCGGTCAAGACAGGATTGATGATTCTTGGCGTAAGAAAAATCAGCAGTTCGCGTCGATTATCTAGGATTCCCTTGGTTCTGAAAAGCGGGCCAAGCACAGGCAGGTCTCCCAGCACCGGCACTTTCGATACGCTCTCAGACGTCTGCTGGGTGTAAATGCCGCCCAGCACGATGGTTTCCCCGTTATCAAGAAGCACCTGAGTCCTGACCTGAAGGGTGTTGATATTTTCCTCTGTCGGTGACACGAAAGAATCCTTGGTCACAAAGACATCCAAAATGACCCGGTCGTCGGGCGTGATCTGTGGCGTGACCGTCAGTCCCAGTACCGCCTTTTTCGTGACGACGGTTCCCTCCCCCAGGGTGTTGGTCGTAAAGATACGCTCCTGACCCTGTTCGATATGGGCTTCCTGCTTATCGGCCGTGAGCAGTCTTGGATTAGCGACGATCTTTCCGTTGCCTTCAGCCTCGAGTGCAGAAATTTCGAGATCAATCAGCGAGGCCCATCCGGCACCCGCTTTGGCCAGCGTAAAGGCATATGAGGCCGGCGACACCGAACCGATCCCCTGGGCCGGCAGATTCACCCCCAAAGATCCATCCCCGCTGGAACTGATGCCGTCGTTGCGCACTGTCGCTGTGTTGGCGAGCGATCCTGAACCAATCATTGATCCCAGATCCGTATTGCTGTTGATTCCTGTCAATCCCAGCTTTACGCCAATATTGCGGCTGAAATCTTCATTTGCCTCCACGATTCTGGTTTCGATCAGCACCTGCTTTACAGGGCGATCCAACTCACTGATGAGTTCACGAATTTCGCGGATCTTCTGCGCCGTATCCTGGATCAAAAGAGAATTTGTCCGCTCGTCTACAGTGACACTGCCCCGATCGGACAACAGTCGATTTTCCTCAGTTTGGACTTCCGCCACAGAGACACTGCCGAACATGGATTGCTGCACGCTGGGTTCAATCGCACGAACGGACTTGAGCAGATTCGCAATATCTTCTGCTTTGGCGTAATTGATCTGGATAAGATCGGACACCAATGGCTCAAGTTCACTCACCTGACGCGACGCCTCGAGCACCAGACGCTCCTGATTGGTGATCTCTTCCGCCGGTGCAATCCAGACCACATTGCCCTGCTGACGTCGCGCCAGCCCTTTGGTCTGCATGATCGTGTCCAGCGCCTGATCCCAGGGAACATCCTTCAGTCGCAGACTCATATCCCCCGTAACAGAATCACTGATCACGAAATTGAGGCTGGTCTCGTTAGCAATCTGCTGCAGTGCGCTACGGACCGGAATGTTCTGAAAATCGAAACTGATCGTTTTGCCGCTATAAGTGATCGCCTGATCACCCTCCCCCGCAACCGGTTTAAGGGAGACATCAAGGGTAAAGCGCTTTCCGGACTGGAGCGAGGCAAACTCAAACTCGCCCCGAGGCATCACGACCACCCGCGCGCCGCTGTCAGTGGCAAATGCATCAATAAACTGCACCGGTGTTGCAAAATCGATGACGTCCAGTCTCCGCACAAGCGCGTCGTCAAGCAGACCGCCTGAGATATCCAGAACGATCTCTCCGAGGTGCTGGTGGACATCCACCAGCGCCTGCTCGCTGTCAAACTCCAGGATCACGCGGCCCGCGCCTTCAGGCGTACGTCGAAAATCAATCAATCCGATCCGAGTGGAATCCTGGCCCGTCTGCCCCATCTGACCCCCGGCCGTGCCGGTGCCTGCGCCGTCTCCCGAAACCGAGATGACCGGATCCACCACCAGTGTCAGCCGGTTATCCGCAGCTTCAGAGACGAACCCGACCGCCGAAATCAGATTGATCACCATTCGCGAGCGTTCCTGGTCCTGGGCAATCAGGATGTTCTCGATCGCTCCCCGTCCCACATCGATCATTGAGGACTTCAGCTGCGACCGGACACCAAAAAAATCCAAGACAATCCTGTCCGGAGCACTCGTGCGGAACACCCGAGGAGCAGGCAACGCAGCTGAGGAGTAGATATCGATCTGCAGACGTCCACCAGAAAGGCTGGTGTGATCAATCCGTGTGATGGTTGGTTCAGCGTCCGCCAGAACCGGCGTCGCGATCAGGCCCAGCAAAGCGGCAAAAGCCCATAGGATCGATTTTTTCCTGAGATAATTTGGACGGAACAAAGAACGCATGATGCTGAATTTACACTAGGTCAGAGGCAGTTATCTGCCGGACCGCATTTCACTTGGACGAAGCTCCCATCGGCCAGAGACCCCCCGATAGCGCTCCTCGATCTCGAGCACGCCCTCTGATGAGTCGATGGCGATAATCTTGCCGTTATTCTGACCCAGATAGGATCCCACCATGACACGGTGGATTTCTCCATCAGGCGCGCTGACGAGTGCCCAGGTGTCCCCTTCCAGTTGCAGGGTGCCCAGCATCTGCAGCGCATCCAGTGGAAACTGCTCGAGAAACTCTGGTGTCCGATCAGCATCGGGTTCCAAGGGATCCGGCTCAGGTTTGGCGATCACCTGAGCTTCCGGCGTCCCAAAGACATTGCTCCGCGCAAAAGGATCCTGACTCGGATCCGCCTGGTAGGTCACCGAGACCACAGGGATCTGCTCCGGCAGCGGCTCCACCTTGGGTGCCGTGTCGCGATGAGTGGTTTCAACGAAATTCATGAGGTCATCCAGGGAGCGCTCTTCCGCACATCCCGCTACCATCAATACCATGATCGCAAGGCACACGGGGCGTGATCGTAATCCCCACTGGCTGAACCCAGTCCGCATTCCCTATAAGCCTCCTGAGAGGTAACTGTAGGTCTTGACGACTAGAGACGAAGTCAATGTGCCTTGCTCATCGGCGGTAATCTCCAAATCCCCTACCGTAACAATCCTCGGCATCTGCGCCAGATCACTGATGAAATTCGCCAACTGGTGATATCCGCCTCTGACCTCCATCAGGATCGGAAGCGTTGAGTAGAAGTCTCCTAACTCTTCTTCCTGCGGATCAAACACGACGAATTCAAGTCCTCGGCGCGCGCCGGCTTCGGTGATCGCTCTCAGCAGAGAGGGCACCTCGCTGCTGTCCGGCAGTTGCTGAACCAGCTCAGCCAGCATCTCCTCTATCTCAACCATCTGAGCCTGGTAGGCCGGCAAATTGACCACCATTCCCTTTTTGATCTTAAAAGTCTGTCGCAACTCAGCTTCATAAGCCTGCTCATAATCCAGGGTGACCCGCTGGTCACGAAGCAGGAACTGCCAGCCGCCAAAAATCAGCGCCCCACATCCGAGCAACGACACCACCACCACGAACCAAGGCGGCCACTCCGCCGGTTCGTTAAAATCGACACTGCGCAGATCATCAAGCCAACTCATTGGTGATTTGTCCCGCAATTCATCATTGCTGGCCCCCTGGTGTGAGCTGGCCTGTCTCTGACCGCACTGACGAAACCCAAAGCTCGAATTCCTGCGTATCACCAACATTGATCACATTCAGTTCAGGCTGATCGAATGACGGCGTGTTGGTTAACTGCTCCATCAGTGCCGAAATCCGCGAACTGGACTGAGCGACACCCGTCAAACTGACTCCCTGAGGACTGCGCTTGAGCGATAAAAAGAAAATACCCTCGGGGATGGTGGTCGCCAGCTCCATCATGCCGCGCACCAGAGAGACCCGCTCGGACTGCAATTGACGAATAATCGCCATGCGCGTCAGGAGGGCTTCCTTGCGCGTCTCAATATCGTTGATCTCCTCAAGTTGGGCTTGCACTTGGGCAATCGCGCCAAGCAAGTATTGATTACGGCTTTGCTGATACTTGAGATCACGATCCTGTGACCACCAGACACCGCCCAGGAGACCTACCGCGATCAGCACCAGCACTGTTGAGGCCATGGTGGCACGACGGCGCTGACGTTGGCGACGCTCTTCGCGCCAAGGTAGCAGATTCACTCCTGTACTCATCGGATCATCGCGCTCCCCGAACCGCGAGGCCGGCCGCCTTGATCATACTTGGGCCATATCTCGCGACCAGCTTATCCGCCTTGATAGCGCTTCCCGAACCGAACGGGTCGGCCAGAACCGTTGGCACACCCACATGGGACTCGATCAGCGCGGCGATGCCCTCAATCTGGACACAACCCCCGCTGATGACTAAGGCATCTACGCGATCCATGCCTAATTGGGCTGACAGGCAGAATTCAACACTGCGAGCGGCTTCCCGCGCCATAGCCTGACGGAATGGTTCCAACAGATCCTGCTCATAATTCTGAGGCAGATCCCCACCACGCTTGAGCGCTTCGGCTTCGCGATAATCGATACCATAACGGGAACGCACGTTTTCCGTGAGAATGCGGCCGCCGAAATTCTGTTCGCGACCATAAATTGAGCGGCCGTCAACAAAAAGATCGAGTCGTGTAGTGACATCACCAAAGTCCATAAGCGCAATCGCTCGCCCCTCCAGGGAATCCCCTAGCGTCTGGGCCACAAAACCATATCCCCGCTCGACCGCAGACAATCCCACGTCAACGATCATCGCTTTGAGTCCCGCAAGCTCCATGACCGCTGCATAATCTTCAACGATCTCCTTGCGGCAGGCGGTTATGGTGATTTGGTCATCGCTTCCATCCCGCGCCCCGCCAGATACCTCAAAGTCCAGATTGACCTCATCCAAAGAATGCGGGATCTGCTGGGCTGCCTCGATCATGACCTGTTCTTCGATCTCGCGTCCGGCCAGGCCTGCAGGAAGATTGATGGTTCTGGTGATGACATGAGTTTGCGGAACCGACACCACAACCCTCTTGCGGGAACTGCGCGAGTGATGCACAGCCCGACGGACCGCGTCGCTGATCAGCCGCAAATCGTTGATACGGTGCTCGACGATCGCATTTTTGGGCAAAGGCTCAACGCCAGCGCGGCTTGCCTTAAAGCCTTTGCCCGCGGTGGACAGTTCCAGCACCTTGACGCTGGCACTGCCGATATCAATACCAAGTGCCAGACGCTTCGATCTGCGAAAGATTCCCATAGGATAAGTGTACCCTGAGCCTTCGCGGCGGGGGTCATTCCCGCCAGTTTGATAAAATTTTACCGTCCGGCACCATTTGGAACGCGGCAATCACCTGCCCACTGCTTTATGTTGATCCGAGCCCTTTTCTGGCTATCTGCACTTGCTGCTAGCGCGGCCGCCATTGCCCTCATCATGGTGACCGCCGTGATCTGGTCAGATCTCCCCGCTACGAGTGTCGTACAGGACATCCGGCTGAAGGAACCGCTTCGGGTATATAGCGTCGACGGCAGGCTCATGGGCGAATTCGGAGACGAGAGAAGAATTACTGTACAGATCGAAGACACTCCCCGGGACCTGATCAACGCCGTCCTGGCTACCGAAGACGACCGATTTTTCAGCCATCACGGAGTTGATCCGCTCGGTGTCTTGCGGGCGCTTATCACTAACCTGAAGTCCGGGCAGACCCGTCAGGGGGCAAGCACGATCACCATGCAGGTCGCGCGGAACTATTTTCTGTCCCGGGAAAAGACCTACACCCGAAAGATCAAGGAGGCGTTGCTCGCGTTCAAACTGGAGCGCGAACTCAGCAAGAACGAGATCCTTGAGCTGTACGTGAATAAAATCTTTCTCGGACATCGATCGTTCGGCTTTCAGGCAGCAGCCGCTTTCTACTACAACAAGCCGCTGGCCGAGCTCACCCTCGCTCAACTTGCAATGTTGGCGGGCCTGCCGAAGGCGCCGTCAAGCATCAATCCAGTGAGCAATCCGGTCCGGGCGCTTGAGCGGCGCAACTATGTGCTGCGCCGCATGCAAGGACTGAGCCTGATCGACGACGCCGCATTCGAAAAGGCCTCAACAGCCCCGCTGACCGCTGCCCGTCATCGCCAGGAAATCGAAATTAACGCGCCTTATGTCAGTGAGATGGTGCGCGAGCATATGTTCTCTCGTTACGGTCCCTTAGCATATGAATCCGGCTTTCGTGTCTACACCACCATCGACAGTCGTTATCAGAAAACGGCAACGCAAGCCTTGATCCAGGGACTGCTCGGGTACAGCGAGAGACACGGCTATCAAGGCCCCGCTGGGTATATTGATCCAGTGAAGATCACAACCCCTGCCGGGCGCGTTGAAGCGCTTTCACAATACCGTGCTGTCGCCGGCTTAATCCCGGCCATGGTTTTGCGCCCAGGCGGAGATGCTCTCGAAGTACTGACCGCCGAACAAGAATTCACTTCCATCGGTTACGAAGGATGGCGGTGGACCTTTCGCAGCCCATCGCAGATTCTGCATCCGGGAGACGTTGTCTATCTCTCACGCAGTGTGCGCGATACGCTTCGGCTGGCTCAGGTTCCTAAAGTGCAAGGCGCGCTGATCTCGCTTAACCCTTCCGACGGTTCGATAATGGCACTGATCGGAGGCTTTGATTTCGCAAAGAGCAAGTTCAACCGGGCAACGCAGGCGCTCCGCCAACCCGGCTCCAACATCAAACCTTTCATCTACTCTGCTGCACTCGAAAAAGGATTTACTCCTGCTACCGTGGTCAGTGGAGCGCCAGTCGTTATTGAGGATAACGTGGGCGGTGACTGGCGACCGCAAAATTACAGCAAGAAGGTTTTCGGACCGACGAGACTGCGAAAAGCCCTCAGCACATCGCTCAATCTGGTCTCGGTTCGATTGGTCCGCGCACTCGGTGTCGATGCGGTACGCGACCACCTCGAGAAGTTCGGCTTTGACCGCAGCCGGTTGCCTAACGGTCTATCACTCGCACTGGGTTCGGCCACGGTGACGCCAATGGAAGTGGCCAGGGCCTATAGTGTCTTTGCCAACGGTGGTTATCTTGTCGAGCCCTTTTTCATCGCACGGGTTGAAGATCCGTCAGGACAAATTGTTGAATACGCCAACCGGCAGATGTCCTGTTCTGGCTGCGGTGCATCGGTGACCGAGTTATCCGATAATTCGGAACGCTCGCCCGACCGGCGTTTCTCCCAGCAGGTCGTCTCCTCCGAAAACGCTTTTCTTCTCGACAGCATGATGCGTGAAGTCATTCGTTCCGGTACCGGTCAGGCAGCCCAAAGACTGAACCGGGATGACGCGGCCGGCAAAACCGGGACGACCAACAACTATTTCGACGCCTGGTTCACAGGATACAGCACCGATATCGTTGCGACTGTCTGGGTCGGTTTTGATCGCCCACAGGATCTCGGTCAGGGAGAGTCGGGCGCGCGGGCCGCCCTGCCCATCTGGATAGATTTCATGGAAGCGGCCCTGTCGGGCAAAGCACATCACAGGACGCGCGTTCCGGAGAACATCATCCGTTTGCGCGTGAACCGCCAGACTGGGTTACCCACTAACGAAGAAGACCCCGACAGTTACCTTGAATTTTTTGTTGCTGGCACCCAGCCGACGACCCCGCATGCACAATCTGCAGAGGACCCCGTAGAAGGTCTATTTTAGGAGGGGATTAACGGCTTAAGGCTGGATTGCGGAAGTGCCAGCGGTTTTCTTTTTCGCGGTTTTTTTCGCGGTCTTGGTTTTCTTCTTCGCAGCCTTGGTTTTCTTGCGAATAGTTTTTCGTACCGAAAGCGCTGTTTCTGGCGCCTCCCACCGACCACCACGAAAGAAAGCCTTCCACCCCGTTGCCTTGCCATCCAACTCGGTCATGACATATTGCTCGCGGGTTTTACGGCTGTAACGGATTTGCGCAGGATTGCCTTGCGGGTCTTCCAAAGGCGCATCAGCCAGGTAACGATGCTTGGGGTCCAGTTGATCCGCCACACTGGCTACCTCCCTGACGAGAGGCGCTCGTGTCTCCCGGTTGCGCGGGAACTGGCTCGCAGCGAGAAAAATTCCGGACGCGCCGTCCCGCAGCAGGTAGAAATCGTCCACTTTCTCGCAGCGCAGATCCGGCATGGGAATAGGGTCCGCCTTAGGCGGCGCGGGCTCGCCATTTCGCAGCAGTTTGCGCGTGTTCTTGCACCCCTCAGCCGTACAGCCAAAGTATTTGCCGAACCGCCCGGTCTTCAACTGCATCTCTGCCCCGCACTTGTCGCACTCCAACGTTGGCCCGTCATACCCCTTTAACTTGAACTCGCCGGTTTCGATTTCAAAACCGGCACAATCCGGGTTGTTGCCGCAGATATGCAGCTTGCGCGTCTCATCAATCAGGTAGGGCTCCATCGCGCTTTGACAGATGCCGCAGCGACGAACGTCGACCAGCCGCCGCGCTTCGTCGTCGTCATCAGCAGCAGCATCTTCAGTCTCGTCGCCCGGAATCAGATTAAGGGTCTGCGTGCATCGTTGTTTTGGGCTTAAGCCGTAACCGGAGCATCCAAGAAACACTCCTGTTGCCCCGGTACGGACCTGCATCTGACGGCCGCAGGTGGGGCAGGCCACATCAGTATCGGTCGGGATGTTGGCTCGCATGCCGCCTACCGCCGACTTGCCCTCACCCTCCCCCTTTGCTGCTTCCAGCTGAACACAAAAATCGGAATAAAAATCATCCAGCACATCCTTCCAATTCTTGTGGCCTTGCGCAATTTCATCGAGCTTCTCCTCCATGTCGGCAGTAAAGCCATAGTCCATCAGATCCTCAAAGTTTTCCCGTAACCGGTCTATCACGATTTCGCCCACCTTTTGGGCAAAAAAGCGTCGATTGACGAGCTTGGCGTATCCGCGGTCCTGGATGGTCGAAATGATGGAGGCATAGGTCGAAGGTCGTCCGATACCCCGCTTTTCCAACTCCTTGACCAGACTGGCTTCGGTGAATCTGCCGACCGGTTTCGTAAAATTCTGGATGGGATCGAGACCATCCAGGGTCAGCCCCTGTCCCGTGGGGATATCGGGCAGCACTTTGTCTTCCTGCTTGCCCGCAGGAGGCAGTACACGGGTGTAACCGTCAAACTGAAGAATTCGCCCCCGCGCTCGCAACTCGAACTCACCGCAGCGAACCGTGATCGTGGAGCTCAAGAATCGTGCATTGGTCATTTGGGAGGCGAGGAAAAAATTCCGAATAAGGTCGTACAGTCGTTCCTGATCACGCTCCAATGACAACTGCTGACCTGCTCGATTCGGGTCCGTTGGCCGAATGGCCTCATGGGCTTCCTGAGCATCTGCCTTGCTCGCATAAACGTTCGGCGAAGCCGGCAAGTACTCATCACCGTATGCCTTCGCAATAAGATTCCTTGCTGCCGATACGGCATCCGCACTCAGGTGGGTTGAGTCCGTACGCATGTAGGTAATGAAACCGGCTTCGTAGAGGCGCTGGGCCAACGTCATTGTCTTTTTGACCGAAAAGCCCAGACGCGTGCTCGCAGCCTGCTGCAGTGTCGATGTAATGAGAGGCGGATTCGGTCGAGACTGAGTCTTTTTGTCACTGCGGTCACTGACCTGGTAGGCATTGGCCTGTAATAGGGCAACCGCAGCCTGGGCTTCCCCCTCATTGACCGGACGAAACGTTTCACCCGCCTGTTTGACCACCTCAAGACGCAAACTTCCCTGCGGGCCGTGAGTGTCGGCAAAGATTTCCCAATATTCTTCCGGCACAAACGCGCGAATCTCACGCTCGCGCTCCACCAGCAGACTGACCGCCACCGACTGGACCCGTCCGGCAGACAGACCCCGGGCAATCTTCGCCCATAACAACGGTGACAACATGAAGCCCACAACCCGATCCAGAAAACGACGAGCCTGTTGGGCCTGGACCCTATCCTCATCCAGTTTGCCTGGACGTGCAAATGCTTCCTGAACCGCTTTCTTGGTGATCTCGTTGAAGACGACCCGATGATATTGCTGGGAGTCCGAGCCGATCACCTCTTTGAGATGCCAGGCGATGGCTTCTCCCTCGCGATCAAGGTCAGTGGCGAGATAGATGGCATCACTTTCAGCCGCCAGCTTCTGAAGTTCGTTGACGACCTTGACCTTGTCGGGCAATACCTGGTAATTCGCCTCCCACCCCTTATCAGGATTGATGCCCATATTGACGACCAGATCTCTGCGGGCTTTCTCCTTTCGATACCGCGCCTTCTGGGCAGGCGACATTTTACGAGTCTTGGCCGCTTGCTCAGCACGCTTCTTGGGATCTACCTTCTTTTTTGATCCACTCACGGGCAAGTCACGGACGTGGCCAACGCTCGATCGGACCACATACTCCTTCCCAAGGTATTGGTTAATGGTCTTGGCCTTGGCCGGAGACTCAACGATAACCAACGATTTACCCATAACGCTCCACTAATCTTCACAAAAAACTGCTTTGCCCGAGCAGTAAAGTCAGCTCACTCTGCTTTGGGTTCACCGTAAGCGGATGTAGCCACCGGCGCAGGTTTTCACCAGCCCTTGCAGTTCCACCCTTATCAGCATGGCCGAAATTTTCGCAATCGTCAAACCAGAGCGCTGTGCAATCTCATTGATTGGTGTGGGCGCAAAGTCGACAAAACCCAGAATACCGCCATCCCTGGCCAGCTTTTCGGCCTGATCGTCGTCGCCTATTTGTCCGACTTTTGCAAGGGAAAGCGCCTCCAGAATCTGGCTCGGCGTCTCAACCAGACAAGCGCCATCTCGAATCAGTTGGTGTGGACCGCGTGACAACGGAGAATTGACCGAACCCGGCAGTGCAAAAACCTCTCGACCCTGGTCCGCCGCGAATCCTGCAGTGATCAAACTGCCGCTGCCTAGCCCTGCCTCGACAATCAGGGTCCCAAGACTCAGGCCGCTGATAAGCCGGTTTCTCTGCGGAAAGTGATGCCGACGAACACCGGTACCCGGCGGGAATTCCGAAAGTATCAGACCCGATTCTTTAATCTCGTGGGCCAAGTTGCGGTGGCACCGTGGATAAACCGTATCAAGTCCTGTGGCGCAAACTGCGATGGTGGAGCCAGCGGTATGCAGCGCACCCCGGTGAGCAACACTGTCGATGCCCAGCGCCAAGCCACTGACCACAGTGACCTGATGGTCACCCATTGTGCCTGCGAAGCGCATCGTACTCTCACAGCCGACCGGTGTGGGATTACGACTTCCTACCACCGCGATGGCAGGCTGGCCCAAGAGGTCAAGTTCGCCCTCGCAATAGATGACCGTCGGTGGGTTGGGAATCTCCCGCAATAATCGTGAAAAGCGTGGATCAGAAACGCCGAGCACTGAACGGCCGGGTGCCGAAAGCCATTCGATATCCCGTCGCAGTTCATCGTGCCTGACAAAGCTGGCCAGAGTCTGTTTCGGGGTCATCGACTGGCTACTGGAACCCATAGCCGATACGTCTGCCCTCAGGGCATCAATCGGATCAGGAAAAACAGAAAGAACCGCTTGTTTGATCGAATCAGGAACGGCGGCTCTCCCGACGCTTAGCCAGGCAGTACTTCTTTCATCCATGACC
>DLPX01000050.1:75010-94495 GCA_002477475.1 Proteobacteria bacterium UBA7447 | reverse complement strand
GGTAAATTCAGGTGTCGGGGCTCACCACCCGATCACCGACCTGTACCGCGCGCTCGGCGCTTTGAACCAGAGCATAACTGACCCGGTCGAATACGCGGATCACCATCAACTCGCCCGCGTGACCTTCGGGCAAACGCAACAACTCTGCCGATCTTCCCAAGAGCTCACGTTGGCTGGGCAAACGTTCATCACAACTCAGCATCCGAACATAGACCGCTTCTTTTGCGTCCGTCATCCGGCAGTTATCTGCGGAGCGGGCGGGCGACACGACCTTTGACGTCAGAAGAATGTTCTGCTCTGGGTATCGTGTTGACAGAAGATGTCCCGGTCGTATCCCGTCCTGACTGCCCACAGAAATCGCCACCAGAGAATAACCCCCGGCACCAATTGCGATCCCAAATGTGCTCACGACATAAGCATCGAATGGGAGTTCAGCCGCGGCGGGATAGAGGTACGCATTGCGCGCCGGCGCTTTGTGCGCTATCAGGTGATCCCCGGGAACCGCCTCTTCGGTACTCCGGATCATCGTCAACGCTGCAATTGCACCAGGTGTCTCCAGTTTTGCAACGCCCACGACGTGCGCCATTGTGGCAAGATATTCGCCGCTGACCGGATGTGTCAGCGTATCTCCTTCTCGAAACACAGTGTAAAGACCATTTTCCGACAGCGGCAGATCCTGGGCCAGAAACGGGCTGAACTGTCCCAAAAGTACGTTGCCCTCAGGACCGGTGATCACCCGTCCCATCAGCGTCCCACTCACTTCATCCATCAATAGGGGGCTGCCAAGAAACGGGGTCAGCACATCAGGGGTCAGCACCGGGGTCGGCTCGGCGCGGTCGGTTTCACGGATTTTTGGGCTGAGCACGCTGACGGGCAGCACCCGATAGTCCGGCAGGGACTGTTCGCCGAGCGCCGATCGAAGGTCTTGCGCATGAGCCGTGCTCAAACCCAAAAACACCGTCAGGCATAGTGCGCTCACCCGGAGCAAAAAAATTCTGAACGACCCAAGAGGCCCTGGCACCGTACTCATCGGTCTTCTTGCCAGTTTAGCCTGGATGGCCACACGTTTTTCAACTGCAATTCGGATAAAATTGCGTGTCATGGAAACTTTCTCAAAGTGAATCGGCTCTAGTGTAGACAACACGACGGGCTTATCCAAGAGAACCAGGTCACAAACCCAAAATCCCCACAAATCTATGGCATTGCTTGATATTCTGGTCTATCCAGACCCCCGCCTTTGGAATAAGGCGCTGCCGGTTGAGGTCTTTGACGCAACCCTTGGCAAGCTTGTCGAAGACATGGCCGAGACCATGTACGCTGCGCCGGGCATTGGTCTTGCCGCTATCCAGGTAAACGTCGCGAAACGAGTTGTCGTGATCGATACTTCTGAGCACCAGGATCGACTTCAGGTATTCATCAACCCTGTGCTGACCGGTACGGGGAAGTTAGTTGAAACAGAGGAAGGCTGCCTATCCGTCCCGGGTGTGATCGTGCCCGTCAAACGCCACTCCGAGGTGCACATTTCCGCTTTGGACAAAAATGGTAACCCCTTTGAACTGCACGCATCAGATCTTCTCGCAATCTGCATTCAGCACGAAGTTGACCACCTAGATGGAAAAGTGTTCGTCGATTATCTCTCCCAACTTAAACGCGACCGCGTCCGAAAACAGTTACTGCGCGACGGGCACAGTTCAGGCAAGTCTTTCGATAAACGTAAAGAGCATGTCACGGCAAGCTAGGTGACGTGACCCTGCGCGCAGTCTTTGCCGGGACTCCAGATTTTGCAGTACCCGCTCTTGAGGCCTTGCTGAATTCAGGGACCGAGGTCATCGCGGTCTACTGCCAGCCCGACCGCCCTGCCGGGCGCGGACGTAATTTGCGATCCTGTCCCGTCAAAACCAAAGCGATGGAACATGCCATCCCGATCCGGCAGCCGGCCCATCTCAAAAATGAGGCCGACACCTTCGAAGAGATGAACGTTGACCTCGCTATCGTCGCCGCTTACGGCTTACTGTTGCCTGAGAGAATGCTGGGGGCACCAAGACTCGGCTGCATCAATGTCCATGCCTCTTTACTGCCTCGCTGGCGTGGCGCTGCCCCAATCCAGCGTGCCATTGAGGCCGGTGATGCGACAACCGGTATCACGCTGATGAAGATGGATGCCGGTCTTGACACTGGCCCCATTATCCGAACTCGGGAGATACCGATACAGGATGCCGAGCACAGTCAGTCACTGCATGATCGGCTCTCGGCTTTGGGTGGGAAGATGGTATTCGAGTTTCTTGAAAATCTCGACACCGAAGAAATCCGCACAACATCCCAGCCGAAAACAGGAATGACCTATGCGCGGCAACTGACTCGGGAGGAGGCCTGGCTGGACTGGCGACGCCCCGCCGAGGTGCTCGAGCGACAAATCCGCGCCTTCAATCCCTGGCCGCTGGCCCGTACCACCCTGGACGGCATCGACTATCGAATTCACCAAGCGAGATCCCAACCAGACAATACCGCCGCAGCCCCCGGAACGATCATGATCAGTGACGGGGGCTCTCTTCAAGTTCAGACGGGAGAGGGGACTCTGGAGGTGCTGACGCTGCAGCGGCCCGGAGGCAAAGCATTGGACACGGGTGCCTTTCTCAACGGCCACCCCATCCGCTCAGGTTCGGTGTTCACTTTGTCGGGAGACAGGCATGCCGAGCGCTGAGGTCTGCGCTGCGGCGGCCCGTATCGCTCATGACGTCACCCACCACGGCCGTTCACTCGAAGCAGCGGCCACAGTCCACCTGCCCGATGAACTCCGCCGAAAAAGTGAAACGCGTGAGATCGCATGGGGAGCGATTCGATGGTGGTTTCATTACGACAGGTTGTTGTCGAATCAATTACTTCACCGCCCTCTACGTAAGCGTGACCGGATACTGCGCTCACTGATGATCTGTGGACTGTATCAACTCGATCATCTGAATGAACCTGATTACGCCGTCACTTCCGGGACGGTAGACGCCGCAGTCCTGCTCGGGGCTCCCAAGGCTAAAGGTCTTGTCAATGCGGTATTGCGGGCTCGCCTGCGTGATCCGAGCAACCGCGCCGACGATGCGGATCAGACCACCCCCACCCCATCGTGGCTTGCCGAACTCATTCGGCATGACTGGCCTGAGGACTGGCGTGCCGTACTGTCGGCCTTGAACCAAAAACCGCCGATGAGTTTGCGAGTCAACACCCGGCAATGCTCACGCGACGATTATCTACGTCTTTTGAACAGTCATGGCGTCAGGGCACGTGCCTGTCCCTGGAGCCCATGGGGTGTCACCCTTGAAACACCGGTCAATGTTCAAGATCTCCTTGGATTCGAAAACGGGATGGTGTCGGTTCAGGACACAGCGGCCCAGATGACTCCTCTGCTTTGCGCACCGGTTGCAGGAGCACGTGTATTGGACGCTTGCGCGGCACCTGGCGGAAAGACTACTCATCTTCTGGAACAGTTTCCTGACCTCGGCTCGCTCACCGCCTTGGACCTGCCCGCGCGCTGCCAGGCAATTGAGCAGAACCTGACCCGCCTGGGGTTGTCCGCAAAAATAATGCCGGCCGATCTTCTCGATGGCGATGCCTGGTGGGATAAGGTGCCTTTTGATCTTGTTTTGCTGGATGCCCCCTGCAGTGGTACCGGCGTCATCCGGCGTCATCCGGATATCAGACATCACCGACAGCCTCGTGACATCGCCCGTTACGCCGAGCGACAAAAAAAGATGCTGCGCCAACTGTGGGACTTGCTGGCTCCGGGCGGGGAATTGGTTTATGTAACCTGCTCCATATTGCGACAGGAGAATGATGAAGTGGTTCTGGACCTTTGCAAGCATCATGCAGATGCTCAACTGCGCGATCTGAGCCTGCCTGGCGCAATCCAAACCCGTTGTGGGGCTCAATTTCTTCCGGATAGAGACAAAGATGGGTTGTATTACGCGTCTCTGCACAAAGAAGGATGAGGCCACCCTGCCCAAGAGACTATAATTTCGCTGCCGGGCTCCGCCTCATGCACGATCTTCTACATAGTCTCATGCCTAAGTTGCGCCGCGTTTTGATCGTGGCGTTCGGTTTCGGTGTGCTGTGGCTCCCTGCGACACCGGCGCTCGCAGATTTCTCCATAGTCACAGGGAAGTCTGTGCTGAGCGGCAACACCATCAATACCTCGGCCAAACTGAACCTGGCGATTACTGGAGAGCCCGAAGTCGCCCTGTCCAAGGGCATTGGCTTAACGCTGGTCATCAAATCACATCTCTATCGGGCCAGCCTTGCCTCTTGGTATTTCAAGATCGGCGAGTGGGAAGATAGACTGTCGCTCGAGCATCACAGTCTCTCAAACCGCTATACGCTCACCAACCTGAACACCCGCATCACACAGGACTTCGCCACCCTGGCAGAGACACTCGACTTCCTGAAGCGCTACACCAAAGCGGTCACGCTTCCAAGCGGTGTCAGTGCGAGCGACGAGCTGCAGATGCGCCTGCAGGTCTCACTCAGTCGAGGCGACTTGCCTGGCCCCTTAAAGCTGGTGGCGCTGGTGGTGAAAGATTGGCGGCTCGCCAGCGACTGGGAACGCTGGAAGGTCACCATTCCGTGAAAACCTCCCGGGGTTTTGGCCTCACCCTGGTCTTGTCTTCGCTGCTTCTGGGGGCATCAGTGTTCCTCAGTCAAAGCGCTCGGGATGGAGACCTTTTCGGTGACTACTACACCGCACTGATCATCCTGAATGCAGTCGGAATCGCGATTCTTGCACTGCTCACCTTTATTCAGTTCCGAAGACTGTTCAGGGCCTTTCGGGCCAGAACCCTTGGCTCGCGACTGACCCTGCGCTTTATTGCGACCTTCGCCGTCCTCACCCTGGTGCCGCTGGCGATGGTCTACTACTTTTCAGTTCAGTTTCTGAGTCGGAGTATTGATTCCTGGTTTGATGTGCGGATCGAAAAGGCGCTCGATGACGCGCTGCTGCTTGGACGCAGCACACTCGAGGCGACCAAACTCGAAGTGATTCGCCAGGCGCGTATTGCCGGTCGCCGGATCGAGCTCACCACCTCTTCGGTACAACTCTACAGCCTGCTAGACAGAATCAGGGAGACCCGTGGATTCGATGAAATGAGCCTGCACTCGACCACGGGCCGCATCCTTGCTTCCAGCAGCAACTTGTCCATCTCGCTGGTACCGGATGCCCCCGGGGAGCAGGTCCTTGGCAAAGTCAGGCGAGACAGCCTTTATGCGGAATTTGAGCCGACGGATGATGGAGGACTGAGACTTCGTGTGGCGGTCCCCGTCTCAGGATTGAGCGTGAGTTCTCCTTCTCGGGTCCTGCAGATCCTGTACCCACTGCCCTTGCGGTATTCGCGGCTTGGAGAAAGTGTGGAATCCGCGTCCTCGGAATACGACAGGCTGAAGTATCTACGCGGACCGCTTACCTTGAGTTTTGTTTTAAGTCTGACGCTTATCACCCTCATGACCCTCCTGATGGCATTGTGGGCCTCGATCTATCTGGCGCAAAGAATGCTGGCACCCCTGCGTGACCTCGCTGAGGGCACCCGCGCTGTTTCCCGGGGGGACTACGACAAAATACTGCCGGTCGACAGCGGAGACGAATTGGGCGTGCTGGTGGACTCCTTTAACCGGATGACCCAAGAGATCAGCAGGGCCCAGCAAAACGCATTAGAGAGCCAGCGGCGGGCGGAATCAGAGCATGCCTATCTTGATACCGTGCTGACACACCTTTCCGCTGGAGTACTTTCCTTCAACGGTGCTCAGCAGTTGAGAACCTGCAATACTGCTGCGGCCCGGATTCTAGACAGTGATCTCGCGGCATCTATTGGGCAACCGATCAATAAACTGGCAGCCCTGCTGCCAAGCGCAAGTGCTTTATTCAAGGCGATTCAGCAGGGCATGGAGAAACGTGTCCCCGAGTGGCAAAGGGAAGTCAGTATCAGTGGCCATGAAGGCCGACAAATCCTCATCCTCAGCGGCACCCGGGTCGACAGTGATGAACTCGACACGGGACATGTCGTGGTCTTTGAGGACGCGACGGAACTGCTTAAGGCTCAACGCGATGCCGCCTGGGGAGAGGTGGCCCGGCGGCTCGCCCATGAAATCAAGAACCCGCTGACGCCGATTCAGCTGTCCGCTGAACGAATCCGCAACAAATACCTATCTACGCTCGATGCCGAGCAGCGCGAGATTCTGGACCGCTCGACTCGGACGATCGTACAGCAGGTCGAAGCCATGAAAACGATGGTGAATGCGTTCTCGGAATACGCCCGCCCTGCTCCCCTGCAGCGAATCACCACAGACCTGAATCAACTCATCACTGACACGGTTGAACTTTTCCGCTCGGGAACAACTGCCGTGACACTGCGGGTTGAGCCCGATTCGAATCTTGAATCCATCGAGATAGATCCAAACAGTTTTCGGCAGGTGCTGAACAATTTGATCATCAATTCCCAGGATGCGCTGGCAGGCAAAACGGGAACCGTGGTGATCCGAACCGAATACGCCAGCGGAACCGATACGATCACTCTGACCGTACAGGACGACGGGCCCGGTTTCGACTCGGACAAGATGGATCGCATTTTCGAACCCTATGTCAGTTCAAAAGAAAAAGGGACGGGACTGGGGCTCGCCATTTGCCGACGCATCGTTGAAGAACACGGCGGCACCATTCGTGCGAGTAACGCACAGCCAGTCGGCGCGGCCGTTATAATTTCGCTACCGCTGCGTCGGCGATGATCGATTCTGCTTTACCCTCTTTCGCCCCATGACTACCTACTCCGTTCTGGTTGTTGACGACGAACCTGATATTCGACAAGTCGTTAGCGATATTCTCGAAGACGAAGGGTATGAGGTAACGGTCGCCGCCGACGCAGCCGAGGCGCGAACCCGGTATGCCGATCACACGCCCGATCTAGTGCTTCTCGATATCTGGATGCCGGATACTGACGGCATCGCTCTGTTGCGAGAATGGCGGGAGGAGCAGACCAGAACCCATCCTCCCGTGATCATGATCTCAGGGCACGGCACGGTGGAGACGGCAGTTGAAGCGATTCGGATTGGCGCTTACGACTTTCTGGAAAAGCCCCTGTCCACGGCCAAGCTTCTCATTACCGTCGAACGGGCGCTTGAGACAGTTGCTTTACAAGCCGAAAACCTAACACTGAAGACCCGACTGTCACCGGCCGCGGGCTTCGTGGGTCACAGCGAAGCCCTGGAAGACCTGCGTAACCTGATCAACCGGATCGCAACCACCGACCAGTCGGTGATGATCCGCGGAGAGGCGGGCTGCGGCAAAGGCGTTGCGGCAAGATCCATGCATCAGGCCGGTGGTTCCGCCTCCGGACCATTCATCGAAGTCAATCTTGGCGCACTGTCCCCTGAAAGTATTGCGCTAGAACTTTTTGGCGCAGAAAAAGAGGGTGACATTATCCGAGGACAGCTAGAACAGGCAGGGGGCGGGACCCTCGTGCTGGATGAGGTGGGTGATCTTGATATGGACACCCAGGCTAAGTTGCTCGGCGCATTGGAAGCCGGACGATTTTTCCGCGTGGGCGGCAGCACGCCCTTGGAGCCGAAGTTCCGTATTGTGACTACGTCGAACCAGGATCTGGAACAGAAACTTGCCGACAAACGTTTTCGGGAAGATCTTTTTTATCGGCTGAGTGCAGTCACCATTCAGATACCCCCGCTCCGTGCGCACCGGGAGGATATCCCGGATTTAATCCAACACTACGTGCAACTCATCACCGATAGTCAGCATCTTCCGTTCCGCCGCTTCTCCACGTCGTCGGTAAACTACCTGCGCAACCGTCCCTGGCCTGGAAACGTCCGCGAGCTCATCAACTTCATTCACCGAGTGCTGTTGACGACGAACTCGGAGGTCATTGAGGCGGAAGAGACGCGTGAGGTCATGGGTCAAAGCGCGGCACCGCTTGACGCCGTCGAGGAAAAGAACGCATGGAGAGACTTCGGTCAGCCGCTGCGAACCGCGCGGGAGCAATTCGAGCGAGACTATCTCGAGTTTCACCTGCTTCAGACACGGGGCAACATCAGTGAGCTCGCCAGGCGGGCGGAACTGGAACGCACACATCTTTACCGCAAGCTGAAAGGTCTTGGGCTCAATCCCAAGGACGAGAAATACCGGCAATGAACCATCCACACTGCAGGGAGCCGCGGAAATGAAGATCATTATTCTCGGAGCAGGACAGGTGGGCACATCGATGGGCGAGATTCTCTCGCGCGAGAATAACGACGTTACGCTGGTCGACATTGACTCAGAAAAGCTTGCCGGACTGCAGGACCGGCTCGATATCCGAACCGTGACAGGCGCCGCATCCCATCCCAGCGTACTCGAACGCGCCGGCGTGGAAGACGCCGACCTGATTCTTGCCGTGACGGATCAGGATGAGGTCAACATGGCGTCGTGTCAGATTGCGCATTCGTTATTCAATACACCAAAGAAAATTGCCCGAATACGGTCTGCCGAATACCTCTCGCACCCTGGCATCTTTACGGACAACGCAATTCCCATCGACGTCATCATTAGTCCCGAACACATCGTCACGCAGCACATTCTTCATCTCATTGAATATCCCGGTGCATTACAGGTGGTTCATTTCGCTGATGACCGGATCCGCCTGGTCGGCGTGCGTGCCAATGCCGACAGCCCTCTGATTGGGCGTGCCCTAAGAGCCCTTCGGGAGGATCTACCGAATACAGACAGCCGGGTCGCAGCGATTTATCGACAGGACCGCGCGATCGTTCCCGACGGCGACACCCTGATCGAGGCCGGGGACGAGGTATTTTTTCTCGCTGCGCGTGAGGATATACAGGCGGTGATGAGCGAACTCTGTGCGGTGGAGAAACCCGGTCGGCGCATCATGCTAACGGGGGCGGGAAATATCGGATTGCGTCTGGCCGAATCTCTTGAGCAGGCTCATTGTCATGTCAAGCTGGTCGAGCGCGATATGGCCCGCGCCAAATCGGTGGCGGACCAGCTCGAACACACGGTGGTATTGCACGGTGATGCTGCAGACGAAGACTTAATGCGGCAGGAAAATATTGAAAACGTTGATGTTTTTTGCTCTCTCACAAATGATGACGAGGCCAACATCCTGTCCGCCATGCTCGCAAAACGGCTCGGTGCGCGCCGCAGCATGGCACTGGTGAACCGATCCGCTTATGTCGATCTCATGTCCAACACGCTGGTGGATGTCGCCATCTCGCCCAAAGTTGCCACAGTCGGCACGCTGCTCACTCACGTCCGAAGAGGCGATATGGTAGCAGTGCATTCCCTGCGCCGCGGTGCGGCCGAAGCCATCGAGGTCATCGCCCATGGGGATGCCAACAGCTCCAAGGTCGTCGGCAAAGCGGTTCGGGACATCGGCCTGCCTCAAGGCACGAGTCTTGGCGCAATCCTGAGGGGAGAAGACGTGGTGATCGCCCATGGAGAAACCGTCATCGAACCCGAGGATCACGTTATCCTGTTTGTAGTGGATAAAGGCCGGATCCGGGAGGTTGAACAGCTGTTCCAGGTCGACGTCACTTTCATATAGGCAACCTAGTTAACCATGCAATCCCTGGGTGTCCTTCGCGTTCTGGGTGTGCTGCTCGTTATGTTCAGCACAACCCTGTTGCCGCCGATCTTGATTGCCCTGATCAGCAAAGACGGCGGGTTACAGCCATTTCTCGTCGCTTATGTCACGACACTGTTCGTGGGAGGAGCACTTTGGGTCCCGCTGCGCCATCAACGGCGGGAATTGCGTGTCCGGGACGGCTTTCTCATCGTGGTCCTCTTCTGGACAGTGCTGGCTCTGTTTGGCGCGCTCCCGCTGCTGCTGTCGGCTGATCTTGAGATCAGCATCACCGATGCGCTTTTTGAATCCATGTCCGGTCTGACGACAACCGGCGCAACCGTGCTGACCGGCCTTGACGCGTTGCCGGCCTCAATTCTCTATTACCGACAGCAACTGCAGTGGTTGGGCGGTATGGGCATCATTGTCCTTGCTGTTGCCGTGATGCCCATGCTCGGCGTAGGCGGTATGCAGTTGTACCGCGCCGAGACACCTGGGCCAATGAAGGACAACAAGTTGACACCTCGCATTACAGAGACGGCAAAAGCCCTCTGGTACATCTATCTTGGCCTGACCGTTACCTGTGCCCTCGCGTATTGGGCCGCCGGGATGACCTTCTTTGACGCAGTCTCCCACGCTTTCTCCACAGTCGCTATCGGTGGATTCTCTACTCATGACGCGAGCCTGGGATTTTTTAACAGTTCTGCAATTGCCTTGATCGCAGTCTGCTTCATGCTGATTTCTGCGGTCAATTTTGCCTTGCACTTCACCGTCGTACGCGGGCGATCCCCAGGCGCCTATCTGCGGGATCCCGAAGTGCGCGCGTTTGCCGGCTTCGTGTTGGTAGTGATTCTGATCACCGTCACCCTGCTCGTTGCCTGGGGCGTCTACTCCGGAGCTGGAGAAACGCTGGTTCACGGAATTTTTCACGTGGTGTCAATCGGCACCACCACGGGATTCACAACAACCGGATTCCATTGGTGGCCCTCTTTCCTGCCTGTGATGCTTATCATCATGAGCGCTGTGGGAGGTTGCGCCGGATCGACGGCTGGCGGGATGAAGATGATCCGCCTGGTGCTGCTATACAAGCAGGGTCGCCGGGAAATTAATCAACTGATTCATCCTAGCGCCATTTTCAGCGTGAAGTTGGGCAATAAACCGGTTCCAGACCACGTCATTAATGCGGTCTGGGGGTTTTTTGCTCTTTATATTCTGAGTTATGTGGGACTATCGCTGGCCATGGCGGCCACCGGGACAGATCTCGTCACCGCCTTTTCGGCGGTGACCGCATGTTTAAACAATCTTGGCCCGGGACTTGGCGCGGTAGCCCAAAACTATGCTGGACTTGAATCCCAAGCCAAATGGATCCTGACGATCACCATGCTTCTGGGCCGACTCGAGATCTTCACGCTGCTGGTCTTACTGACGCCTGCTTTCTGGCGCAGCTGATCGCCCCTACGCGTGTTGCGAGCCGAGAACGCCCTGAATTGCCGAACACACCTCATCGACGGTAATGGCACCAATACACGCGCGAGGGCATCTTCGCCTTCGATAACAACGCTGGCAGTCCATATCGGCGCGAATAACCCTGGCCGACCTGTTTCGCGGTCCAACGAGATCTTCATTCGTCGGGCCGAATAATGCGACCAACGGGCGATCAAACGCCGAGGCCACATGCATAGGAAGGCTGTCGCCGGTGATCACTACCCCAGAGCGGGCAACCAGTGCAGAGAACTCGATCAGGGATAACCGACCGGCAAGATTGATCGAGGCACGACCGCCACCCCGCGCGATTGCCTGCTCAATCACTGAACGATCCTCCGGACTGCCCGAAAAAACTACCTGAAATTCATCGGACAGCTGCTCAGCCAAAGTTGCAAACTGAGATATCGGCCAGTTTTTGGTCGGCCAACGGGTAAGCGGACATAGCAGCGCTATGGGTTTTTCTTTATTCCCTGATGGAGGGAGCAGATTGGCAACGGCTTGGGTTGCGTGACCGTCAACGTCCAGCAGGGGCACAGCGTAACTGGATCGAACTCCCGCCAACGCCAGCACGCCCGCCATCTCATCTATTGCATGAAGAGTGGGTTGATGAAAATGATCGACGAACCACCACCGCCCTTTGGTATAGCGTCTGGCCGCTCGCGCTGCCCAGAGAAAAATGATGGTTTTCCAACTGCCCTGAAGATCGATAGCAAGGTCATAGGATTGCTTGCGCACCGCAGAGAAAGTCCTCAAGAAATGATTGATGGTCCAGAGCGGATGCCGCCACCAGTCTGACTTCACTCGATATCGGTCAAAGGTAAGTAACTCATTGATATCCCTGTTCGTCCGCAGTATGTCACTAGCGGTGCTTGACGTCAGGGCCGTTATATGGGCCTGCGGATAAGCCTCGCGCACAGAACGGATAGCGGCTGTGGCATGCACCACGTCTCCCAGCGACGTCTGCTTGATCAGGAGAATGTTCATCGCTGTGTTCGGTTTCTCTGCCGCATGCTGTCAATCTATGCGCTATTGTGCGCTGCCTTTACCCTGCGTAGGGAGATGCCTCTCCATTGGGCCTTGTGCGAAACCACTTCAGCGTCCAGAGATACTGTTCTGGAGCCGTCCGAATCCCGGTTTCGAAAGCCGCATTCACCACAGCGGCATCCGCCTCGATATCGCCACTCGGGAATCCGGACAATGGTTGCCCGATGGTCACGTGATATCGGCCACCGCTATCCAGTTCACAAAATACCGGCATAACTTTGGCGCCGGTCATCCTGGCAATCCGCCCGACCACCGGCAAGGTTGCGGTCGGGATCCCGAAGAACGGCGCAAAGACACTGTGGGCGCCATCCAAGTCTTCATCCGGCATGAGGTATCCGACGTGACCCGTCCGGATTGCCTTGACCAGAGGCCGCAAGCCCTGGGTTCGGGTATAGATCCTTGCGCCAAAACGGCTGCGACCCCGCCACAGCCAACGATGCAAGAGAGGATTTGAAGGGATCTTCATCATTGAGGCGCCCGGCGCCAGAGCCGACAACGCTGCTCCGGTCATATCAATACCGAGCACATGCGGAATCACCAAGAGCACCTTCTCGCCGGAAGCGCGCAGGCGTTGGAGTTCCTCCCCTCCTGACACTGTGCATAAGCGGTCTATCCGACTACGCGATGCCCACCAGACCAACCCCATGTCCACGATTGCCTGGCCATAGCGAACCAGATGCAGCCGGAGCAAGGTTTCCCGCTCCTCAGCCGTAAACTCGGGAAAACACCATTCAAGATTGACGCGCGCTATCGCCACGCGTTTTTGGTTGATCCGATAGAAGAGTCGCCCGATCCGCCGTCCGAGCATCAATATCCACGGGCGCGGCAATAAAGTGCCCAGAGCGATCACAGCAGCAAGCGACCAGGTTCCCCAGTACTGGGGCGCCAGAAAGGACCACTGAAACGGCGGGGACTGGAGGGTTTTATCTTTCAAGGGATGGAGCAGCCGCCAACACCAACACCGGATACCAAAACGGATCAGGTCTGTGTTCGACCCTTACGACCAGCAATTCTTAATCTGAGAGCATTTAACTTGATAAAGCCATCTGCATCCGCCTGGTCATAGGCCCCCTGATCATCCTCAAACGTCACCACGCTCTCATCAAACAGTGAATCTGTTGCCGAAGACCGGCCCGCCACCATCACCCCTCCCTTGTACAACTCGAGTCGAACGACGCCGTTGACTGCCCGCTGCGATTCATCAATCATCCGCTGGAGCATCTGCCGTTCCGGCGCAAACCAGTAACCGTTATAGATCAGAGATGCATAGCGAGGCATCAACTCGTCCTTAAGGTGGGCGACCTCGCGGTCAAGTGTAATGGACTCGATAGCCCGATGCGCTTTTAGCAAAATCGTTCCGCCGGGCGTCTCATAACACCCCCGGTTTTTCATGCCGACATAGCGGTTTTCTACAAGGTCTATCCGGCCGATTCCGTGACGCGCCCCAAGTTTGTTCAACGCTTCAAGCATCTGGGCAGGGCTGAGCAATTCTCCATTAACGGCGACCGGGTCACCCCGCGCGAAGGTCAGCTCGATAGATTCTGGCGCGTTGGGAGCCTCCTGTGGCGATACTGTCCAACGCCACATGGCTTCATCAGGCGCTACCCATGGATCTTCCAACTCTCCACCTTCGTAGGAAATATGGAGCATGTTTGCATCCATCGAATAATCTGCACCGCCATCCTTGCGGGTCTCTACCGGGATGCCATGTTCTTTTGCATAGGCCACGAGCCTCTCCCGGGAGTTGAGATCCCACTCGCGCCAGGGTGCAATGATCTGGATATGCGGGTTAAGGGCATAGGCATTCAGCTCAAAACGCACCTGATCGTTGCCTTTGCCCGTGGCACCGTGCGATATCGCGTCGGCACCTGTTTCCTCAGCGATCCGCACCAGATGTCGTGCTATCAGCGGACGGGCAATCGACGTGCCCAGTAGATATTCACCTTCATACAAGGTGTTGGCGCGGAACATCGGAAACACAAAGTCGCGAACGAATTCTTCCCGAAGATCCTCAATATAGATCTCCTTGACGCCGAGTGTCTTTGCTTTTTCGCGAGCCGGCTCGACCTCCTCTCCCTGGCCAATATCGGCAGTGAAGGTAACGACCTCACAGCCATAGTGATCCTGGAGCCACTTCAGGATAATCGAGGTATCGAGCCCGCCAGAATAGGCAAGCACAGCCTTGTTAATTGTTTTCACGATTATTTCCGGTAACTGCGAGGTATTGATGACAGGCGGGAAAAGCCTGTCGAAGCGACAAGATTATATCAGCGACCCACCGGGGCCCGGTTGCCCAAGGCTGGTATCGGCGCTAGACTTCTCGTTTAGACGCCCTTAACCGGGCGTTTTGTTTTTTGGCGAGTTCCAAACTCTTTCATTTTTATGCCATGACACGTCACTTCCTGACACTGAAAGATCTGTCCAGATCAGAACTGATCGCTCTCATTCAACGCGCCATCGCGCTGAAAAAAGACCCAACCGGGCCGCAAACCGCTGAACTGATGCGACTGCAGACCATGGTGCTGATTTTTGAAAAAACCTCCACAAGAACGCGCACCTCGTTCGAGGTTGCGTGTGCACACCTTGGAGGCTCTTCCATATTCCTGTCCCCTACCGACAGCCAGATGAGTCGAGGCGAGTCAGTCAGCGACACCGCACGGATCGTTTCCAGCATGGCTGATCTGATTGTTATGCGAACAAGCGAGCACAGCCGGATCTGCACCATGGCTGAATACTCTTCGGTGCCGGTGATCAATGCGCTCTCCGAGGATTTTCATCCGTGTCAGCTGCTGGCTGATCTCCAGACGTTTTTCGAGCACCGAGGCAATATCCAGAATGCCCGCGCCGCATTCGTTGGGGACGGCAGCAGCAACGTATGCCAATCATGGATCAATGCCGCGGCCATGATGGACTTTGAACTTCGCATCGGCGCACCTGAGGGTTACCACCCCCAACCTGCGCTCGTAGAATCAGCCGGCGATCGCTGTCAGATCACCACCTCTGCACAAGAGGCTGTTTCAGACGTGGACCTCGTGATCACGGATACCTGGACAGGAATGGGCCAAGAAGATGAAAAGACCCAGAGGCTCGATGCATTGGGTGACTTTCAGGTCAATCAGCAGTTGATGGCGCTTGCCTCAAAAGAGGCTCTGTTTATGCATTGCCTGCCGGCCTACCGAGGACAGGAAGTCAGCGCCGAAGTACTGGAGGGCCCCCAAAGCGTGGTCTGGGATGAGGCCGAGAACCGCCTGCACGCCCAAAAAGCGCTGATCGAACTATTGATGACCTGATGTGAGAGCGCTAAGCGGTAGCGGCCAGACGCATCTGCTCCATTGCCCGTTTCTCGATCTGACGTATCCGCTCCGCTGAAACACCGAACTTCTCGGCCAGATTTCCGAGCGTCTGTTTTTGCCCCTCTTCTGAGAGCCAACGCGATTCAATGATCTCGCGGCTGCGGTCATCCAGACTGGAAAGCGCTTTACCCAACTGAGCCTGCCGATGACGTTCTTCATCCGCCTCAAACGCCAACCGCCCCGGATCGAGTGACGAGTCCCCGATTGCCTCCGCCGGGGCCAGCGGGCGAAGCCCTTCTTCATCATCGGTCTCCGGCTCAAACGAAACATCCGCACCGCTCATCCGTACTTCCATCTCACGTACGGTCTGCGGTTTGACATCAAGCGCCGTTGCCATCTTCTCCACCTCGGCTTCCTTCATCATGCCGAGGCGCGCTCTGTTCTTTCGCAGATTAAAGAACAATTTTCGTTGGGCTTTGGTCGTGGCAACCTTGACCATCCTCCAGTTGCGTACGACGTAGTCGTAGATCTCCGCCTTTATCCAGTGAACCGCGAAAGACACCAATCGGACATCACGTTCATGATCAAATCGTTTCACAGCCTTCATCAAGCCAACGTTGCCTTCCTGAATCAAATCTGCCAAAGGTAACCCGTAGCCGGAAAATCCCCGGGCAACAGAAACCACGTAACGCAAATGTGAAAAAACCAGTTGCCGAGCCGCCTCAAGATCCTCATCAGCGTGATAACGCCGGGCGAGCGCCTTCTCCTCTTCTGCGCTCAGGATGGGGGCCGAGTTGATCTCGTTAAGATACTGCGTCAAGCCTTGGCTCGGGCCGAGACCTGTGACAACGGGCAGTGATTCGCTCATAAATTATCTCTTTGTTGCTTTAATTAAAACTAGTTTAGCACTCAAATAGATTGAGTGCTAATAATTTAGATCAAGCTAAGAATTTGGATAATTGATTTATTTCAATATCTTATATTCGTTTATGAATCTGATTTTTACAGAAAATTCACTTCTAGCGAACTTTAATTATTCTGTACTGGGAGCACCCACCAGGGCCCGGGCAAAATCTCTTGCCTTAAAAGGCCGAAGATCTGCAATCCCCTCTCCCACCCCGACAAACGGGATCGCTACCGGGAACTGCTTTGACAGTGCAACCACCACTCCCCCCCGGGCTGTTCCATCAAGCTTTGTGACGCAGATGCCGGTCAGGCCGACTTCCTTCTCAAAGGCGGCCGCCTGGGAAAGCGCGTTCTGACCCGTTCCTCCGTCCACCACGAGCAGAGTTTCATGGGGTGCCGCCGCATCGGCCTTGGACAACACTCGCCGAATTTTGCCAAGCTGCGCCATCAGATCGGCATTCACATGCTGTCGTCCGGCGGAATCAATGATCAGTACCTCTGTGCCCCGGCTTTTGGCAGCGCTCAAAGCATCATGCGCCACGGCCGCAGCGTCCGACCCGTGTGACTGGGCAATGACACCAATGCCCAAACGCTCTCCCCAGGACTGGAGTTGCTCGATCGCAGCCGCCCGGAACGTATCGCAGGCGCCAAGTAACACCGAATGACCACTTTTCTGGAAATACGCAGCGAGCTTTGCCGTCGTGGTGGTCTTGCCCACTCCATTGACCCCCACCATCAGTATGACAAACGGCCCGTTAGCGCCCCTCTGTGCCACCAACGGACGTTCTGCGGGTGTCAGTATGGATGAGAGTTCATCGATCAATGCTTCCTTGAGGCTGTCGGAAGATTCAATCCGGGTCGTCCGGACTCGCTCCCGCAGCGCTGAGACGACCACGGTGCTCGCCTCTACCCCAAGGTCTGCCATCAGCAGCTGGTCTTCCAGATCATCGTAAACGCCATCGTCAAAATGCACGCGGCCACCTCCAAAGAGGCCTGCCAGTCCGCCAGCGAGCGAAGTACGGGTCTTTTTCAGCCGAGCGAAAATTCCTGAAGATTCAGTATCAGAAGTCATGGGCAATAGGTGAGAGGAGAGCCAACTCAGCTGGGGAGTATTTTTCTTTTATAACAACTATCCTATCATCTCTCATCATATAAACGTGTATCGGAGTCATCCCATTTGAGTTCCTCTCGTACGGTTCAGCGCGGGCGATTACGCATCATCGGAGGAGAGTGGAAAAGGCGCCAGATTCGATTCAGCGGAGGCTCTGATCTGAGACCTACTCCCGACAGCGTGCGGGAAACCCTGTTCAACTGGCTGTCGCCTTATCTTCATCAGGCTAAGTGCCTCGATCTTTTTGCCGGGAGCGGCGCCCTGGGCCTTGAGGCAGCCTCCCGAGGGGCAGGAAATGTCGTGCTGGTAGAAATGCATAAACACTGTTGTGGGCGGCTTAAAGACAACGTGGCACTTCTTGGGGCCAAGCAGGTGATGATCCATTGTGCCGACGCGCTTGACTGGATGACGTCATGCGAGGAGCAGTTCGATATCGTCTTTGTAGACCCGCCCTACGATACGGACCTGGTTAAGCGCAGCCTCAACCGACTGATTCGTTATCGGCTTCTCAGGCCCGAGGCACAGATCTACATCGAGTGTTCAGCGCAGGAAGCACCGACGATTTCAGAAGACTGGGCCGTACTACGTCAAAAGAAGGCGGGACAAGTCTGCTATGGCCTCTACCAGCACGTAGCGAATTCGGACGCTAATGGAAAAACCCAAACCCTTCGCGATCTGCTTTAATCAGCCCGACGACGCTCCGTTACGAGCGACTTTTTCTTCATCGAAGGAGTGTTCCTCACTGAAGACTCGACGAACCATTGACTCAAAAAACGATAGCGGCTCGCTTTCGTACTCCGGGTCAAAACAGTTCTGATCATATTCTTCGCAGAAACGAACAGCGTCTTCGTACCACGGGTGATCAAGAAACCGATCACGCGCATTGCGGTCACCGCCCACATGGTGCGCGTAGTAATACATCTGGAAGAGGCCGTGATATTTAATGATCCAGTAGGTCTTCTCTGAGACATACGGTCTCAAGATGGCTGCGGCCATCTCACTATGCGACCTGGGCGCCAGCGTGTCTCCAATATCATGCAGCAAGGCAGCAACGACCAACTCCTCCGATTCTCCTGCGCGATGGGCGCGGGTAGCGGACTGCAGTGAATGCTCCAATCTGCTTACCGCGTAACCTGAAAAGCCCGCACTCAACTCCTTAAGCCCATCCATCAGTCTGGCGGGCAGATCCTCCATGAATAATTGTTCCTGTTCATGCAGAAACTCATAGTCCTCTTTGGTACCGTCTGCCATCCGTGTGAAACTGACCACGTCCATCGACTTTCTCCATGTTATTTAGCAGGATTTCAGCATAAATTATGGATCACCTACGCTTTGATTGATAGTATCTCAATCAGACCAGGGCAGTCAGGATGCGGAATCCCCTATGAGCACGAAAGCGATCTATCCGGGCACCTTTGACCCGATCACCCGGGGGCATATTGATCTTGCTGAGCGGGCCAGCCAACTCTTCGATGAAGTGGTTGTTGCCATCGCGGCAAGCCCCACCAAAAAACCGCTGTTTAGCCTTGATGAGCGGCTTGATATGGCGGCATTTTCGCTGAAGAACATTGGCAATATCAGCGTCATCGGTTTCGATGGATTGCTGATAGACAGCGTTCGAGAACAAAATGCTCAGGTGGTCCTGAGAGGTTTGAGAGCTGTGTCGGACTTTGAATATGAGTTTCAGTTGGCCGCCATGAATCGGCGTCTGGACCCAGAAATTGAGACCATGTTCTTAACACCTTCCGAGCATTTCACTTTCCTGTCGGCTTCCATGGTTAAGGAAATCGCTACTCATGGCGGCGATGTGTCTCAGTTTCTGCACCCCCAAGTCAATGAAAGGCTCATCCAGCGCTTGCGCGGTTGATCCCTCGCAGACAACTGCCCGCTAAATTCCTATGGCACTGCTGATTACCGACGAATGCATCAATTGTGATGTCTGCGAGCCTGAATGCCCGAACGAAGCGATCTCTCAGGGAGAGGAGTTCTACGTTATTGATCCTGCCCGCTGCACGGAATGCGTAGGCCACTTTGAGACGTCCCAATGCGTAGA
>DLPX01000050.1:34418-74613 GCA_002477475.1 Proteobacteria bacterium UBA7447 | reverse complement strand
CTCACGGGCGATTCGGCTTAGCGGCCTAGGCCGTTGGCAGCTTGATGTCCAGGCAACGCCAGAGATACCAGGTGGCGACTGATCGATAGGGACGCCACCTCAGGCCTGCCCGGGCGAGGCGCGTAGGCGCGGGCAACTCGCGCAGCCGCCGCATTTTCTGGTACCCCTTCTGCACACCCAAATCCCGGGTCGGCAATACGTCCGGCCGGCCAAGATAGAAAATGAGAAGCATCTGCACGGTCCATTCCCCGATGCCACGAACCTGGCTCAAGGTGCGGACAATCTCCTCATCCGTCATGCGATTCAACTGCCGTCGCGCAGGCACCAATCCTTCTTGCTGGCGATGTGCAAGATCGTAGAGCGCGAGCGATTTTGGATGCGAAAGCCCTGCTGACCGTAACTGCGTCTGAGACAGACAAAGCAGTTGATCAGCGTTCACACGCCGTCGTTCGAAAAGATCCAGCAGACGGCCATGAATTGTTCCCGCGGCCTTGCCGCTGAGTTGCTGATACACAATAGACTGACACAAATACTGGAAAACCGACCGGTTGCTTCGGACTTCTAGCCCGCATGGACCGACGTCGGCGATAATTCTGGCAAGCCCTTTGTCACATGCCGACAGGTATCGACACGCCTCATTGAGGTCGAGAGAGGAAAGATCAGCCATCGTCTGTCTTTATGCGTCCGATCAGCTTGCCGGGATCCAGCTGCCAGACTTCAATTTCATCGTTGCTCTGTCGGAATGAGCTCAAACATTCTTGGTTGAAGCAGTCACTGAGAGTGGCCTTAATCGCCATATTCACCCCCTGATGACCCACGATCAGGATGTCGCCCTCCCTATCGCTTAGGTTGGCAACCAGGTCCGCAATCCGTGATGCAACGTCGTGAATCGTCTCACCTCCCGGTGCAGCCAAAAGAAAGCAGGACTCGCGCCAAGCATCATACCCGGCAGGATCCTCCGCCCGCAGTTCTGCTTCATGCCGACCTTCAAACTGACCAAGGTCAAGCTCAATCAGGGTCGGATCAGTCTCTACCTCACAGCCCACCGCTGTGCCCAAAATCTGTGCGGTCTTCTGGGCTCTTAAAAGGGGTGATGCAATCAAACTCTGAGGCGCGCACCCCCGCGCCTTAAGCAAAGCCGCCAGCCGAATTGCTTGATTCTGGCCTTCCGTATTAAGCGGAATATCGCTAACAGACTGCCAACGCTGTTTAAGATTCCAGTCAGTTTGGCCGTGTCGTGCGATAAGAAGGCTCATTTACATCCCCCCAAAGATCAGAATTATTCACTAGAGCCGCTAGGTGCTCCAGAAATCAGCAACAGGCACGATGAGGTAGCACTGTCTAGCGAAATCTGGACGCAGGAGTTGACTTTACCCAAGCCAGCCAGTATTATCTTGACGGGATTTGTGCAACGCACAATTTCTATTCATATCCTCCTCCAAATATTCAGCCCGCCCATCATTTCGGCGGGCTTTTTTTTAACTCGTGATTAATCAATAGAAACAGACTATTTGGATATATTTCAAGGTTCTTTTGCAAGAGTCATACACCCTTTTTTTGGCCTCATAAGAGCCATTTATTTGGCGGGAAGCTTTTCTTGTTGCATCGCATCATTATTGCCTCAACACCTTGCGAAACTCATCTGACTTTCTCGGCATTGTACTTGGCTCTGTCAAGCGCAATTTCTAAATACTTCCGACATAAATACTGAGGCAAAACTAAAGCAATGATTCCGCTTCGCCCAAGCAGTGTGCGCTAAGGATTAAAATCCCGTGCATCCATAACCTCTCGGTAAATTACTAACGGACCCTCCGTGACTGATCTTCTTCAATCTGCTCTGCTTGTTTTCCCGGGCCAGGGATCACAGTACCCCGGGATGGGCAGCGATCTCTTCGACTCCTTTGAAACCGTAAGACAACTCTACGAGGAGGCCAGCGATACACTTGGCTATGATCTTGCTCGTCTTTCCTTTGAAGATCCTGATAACAAAATTCATCTGACCCAATATACGCAGCCAGCACTGCTTACTCACGCGATTGCCTGTCTTCGCATTTTTGAGGAACAGACAGGACGGCCGGTGACGCCTAAGGCTGCTGCGGGTCATAGTCTTGGAGAGTATTCTGCCTTGGTGGCCGCTCGTGCGCTGAGCTTCACTGACGCACTGCGCCTGGTCGACGCGCGTGGGCGACTCATGGGAGAACTGGGCGAAGGTGAAATGGAAGCACTCCCTCTGGCCTTGGAAGAAGCCAAGGCTTTAGCAGAGCAGCACTACTGTGCGGTAGCGGCCTGTAATCTGCCCGATCAGACCGTCGTTGGCGGTAAAGCAACAGACCTCAATCTCCTGGTCGAAACTTTCTCCAATCAGTTCCCGGGAAAGAAATCGGCAAGGCTGAAAACCGAAGGTGCGTTTCATACTTTCTACATGATTGGCGCGGCTCTTGAATTTCGAAGCGCACTGGAGAACACCGCACTGCAGTCCCCATCCATCTCGGTACTCTCCAACACGACCGGCCGCTTTCATGATTCGAATCCTCGTAGCATTCGGGCAGCACTTTTCTCTCAGCTGTTTAATCCGGTCCTTTGGCATAACAATCTCAGATATGCTGCCGAGCAGGGGTGCCGGACCATGATCGAGTTCGGTGGCGGGATCGGCAAAGGAGAGACTCCGGCCGAGAAAAAACCGAACCTGGCCGGGATCGTCAAGAAAACCTTCAGGCGAGATGATAATCCGCCGGAATATATTGGCATCATCAACACTGAAACACTTGCCCAGGCCATCACCCGGCTCCAGAACGACACATAGTGCCCAGCCGGCTTTGTGACGAGTCGATCCGACGAATGATTCTGGGGCCTGTAGAGACCCTGTTAGGTCAGCCCCGTGAGCACCTCTGTACTGTATAGCCTCACCGTTCTGATCTGGGGGTCGAGCTGGCTTGCGATCCACTTTCAGATCGGTGTGGTGCCCCCGGAGATTGCCATCGTCTACCGGTTTGTCCTGGCTTCCACTCTGCTCGTTATCTGGTGTCTTGCACGAGGCATATCCCTGCGCATCGCATCTCGCCATCATCCCTACCTTGCTTTGCTGGGCCTCAGCCTGTTCTCACTGAACTACTTGCTTTTTTACTACGCTGCGTATGACCTCGCTACGGGCCTGCTGGCTGTCATTTTCTCGACGATGACTGTCATGAACATCTTTAACAGTGCTCTTTTTCTAAAACACAGGATTCAGAAGAAAACCATTGTGGCGGTCTTATTCGGGCTGACAGGCATCGGGCTGGTTTTTTGGTCTGAAATCGCCACATCCCGAGCCCAGGCGGCCGGGGCCATCGGCATGAGCCTCATCGCGACCTATCTTGCGTCGATCGGCAATATCGTTTCCGCCCGAAACCAGAAGCACGGCATTTCGGTTGCATCGGCCAATGCGATTGGTATGGCTTATGGCGCCCTTTTTATTTTTGTCTTCAGTATCCTTTCCGGCACACCATTTGTGATCGATACCGACATCCGCTTTATTGGCTCGCTGCTGTTTTTGGCCTTATTTGCGTCGGCTATTGGCTTCGGTTGTTATCTGACACTCGTTGGACGAATCGGGCCGGAGAATGCCGCTTATGCGACGGTGCTGTTCCCTATCGTGGCGCTCGCCCTATCGACCTGGTTTGAAAGCTATGCGTGGCAGGATCGGACACTGGTTGGTGTCAGCCTGGTGCTCATAGGTAATGTCGTCGTGCTGGCGCGTCCATCAACCGTGGCGCGACTCAAGGGGCTCGTCTCGAAATACCCCTAATCAGGCCTGACTCAGATGGCACCCTCCGTCTGGCGTACGCGACTGAACCAGGTAATCAGCAATAACACCAGCGCTAAAAACGGCAACACCAGCAGGTTAAGCATTTGCCAACCCGCAATCTCGTGCACCACTCCAGAGATTCCAGCTGTCAGGGCGACCGTCCCGAAAATCATGAGATCGTTCAATCCCTGGGTCTTGGCCTTTTCTGAGGGCGTGTAACTCTCGGTCACCAGTGTTGTGCCGCCAATAAACAGAAAATTCCATCCCAGCCCCAACAGCGCCAGCGCAGCAACGAAGTGCGCTACGGTGTCGCCATTCAGGCTCGCGGCCACACTGGCGAAGAGCATCAGGACACCGATGCCCATGATTCTCAACACACCAAAACGCGTTATCAGGTTGCCGGTAAAAAATGAAGGCAAGAACATGGCGAGCACATGCCACTCGATCACAAAAGCGGTGTCCGAAAATGAGTGGCCGCAACCCGCCATGGCCAGCGGCGTAGATGTCATCACAAGATTCATGACGCCGTACGCAATCAATGCTCCCGCAACAGGCACAAAGAACACCGGCTGACAGACGATCTGCTTAAGGGGTCGCTGACTGCCGTAGCGCTCGACTTCTGTAGGCGGTGATATCCGCAGAAATGACGCCAGCAGTATGGATAATGAATATACGACCAGCAGACTGGCGTAACTGCCTGCAAAGGGAAACCCAGCAATCAGGTCACGATTGAACGCGGCCAGATTCGGGCCCACAAAAGCCGCCACGACGCCTCCAGCGAGCACCCATGAGATGGCCCGGCTACGATATGCGCTGCCGCTAACATCAGCGGCAGCAAAGCGGTAGTAATGACCGACGCCATTCAGCACGCCGATCAGAAACGAACCTGCGCAAAAGAGCCAGAAGTCCCGTTCTGTGATCGCGTGAATCGCGACAGCGGCACCGACCAAGCCGGCGAGGGGACCGATCATAAATCCCGCTCGGCGACCGATCCGCTTCATCATGAGGGACGCGGGAAAAGTCGTCAGCAATGTTCCGACATACATGCAGGACAGCGGGACGGTTGCGAAGAGGCTGTTGCTCGCCAGAGACAAGCCGGTCAATGCCGAGGTCGCAACGATAAGGGAACTGCCGGACAGCATCAGCGCCTGACAGACGGAAAGAAGCAAGACGTTGCGACGCAGCGCACCCGAGAACGACACAACAATACTCTCCTGGAAGCTGGGGTAAATGCGGAAACGCTAAGGTGCCTGCAGAGGGTCACTACGACGTTGTCAGCCGAGTGCCCACCCAAAGTGCGCCAATGGTACTACATGCCGCGGCGATACTTGCCGCCCACCTCAAAAAACGCTTGGGTCAGCTGGCCAAGCGAGCAGACACGGGCGGCCTCCATCAGTGAGTAGAAAACATTGTGACCGCCGAGCGCAGCTTCCTTGACGGCTTCAATCGCCTTGTCGGCCGCACCTTCGTGCCGGCTCTGAAATGCTCTCAACCGTTCCAGCTGGCCCCGTTTTTCAGCCTCGGTACCGCGAGCGAGTTCAACTTCCGAGCTACTGTCGTCTTCATCATTGAGGAATGTGTTGACGCCAATGATGGGATAACTGCCGTCGTGTTTTCGGGTTTCGTAATAAAGGGATTCTTCCTGAATCTTGCCCCGCTGATACCCGGTCTCCATCGCGCCCAGCACACCCCCGCGCTCTGCAAGCCGGTCAAACTCAGCAAGCACCGCCTGCTCTACCAGATCCGTCAACTCTTCGATGATAAAGCTGCCCTGGTTGGAATTCTCGTTGCGCGCCAGACCCCATTCCCGGTTGATGATCATCTGGATCGCCAGCGCGCGGCGAACCGACTCTGCACTGGGGGTCGTAAACGCTTCATCATGCGCATTGGTATGCAGGCTGTTGCAGTTGTCATAGACCGCGATTAATGCCTGTAGCGTCGTCCGGATATCGTTAAAACTCATCTCCTGCGCATGCAAAGACCGGCCCGAGGTCTGAATGTGATACTTGAGTTTCTGACTGCGCAGGTTGGCACCATAACGCTCCCGCAGCGTGATCGCCCAAATCCTGCGTGCCACCCGGCCAAGGACCGTGTATTCCGGATCCATTCCGTTCGAGAAGAAAAACGACAGGTTGGGTGCAAAGTCATCTACCGCCATTCCCCGAGCAAGATAGGATTCAAGATACGTGAACCCGTTGGCCAGCGTGAGGGCCAACTGAGTGATGGGATTCGCACCCGCCTCAGCGATGTGGTATCCGGAAATGGACACCGAGTAAAAGTTGCGCACCCGGTTATCAATGAAATACTGCTGGATATCCCCCATCATGCGGAGGCTGAAATCGGTCGAAAAGAGACAGGTATTCTGGCCCTGGTCTTCCTTGAGAATATCCGCCTGGACGGTGCCTCTGACATTTTCCAGGGCAAAGCTCCGGATCTGGTCCATCTCTTCTACGGAGGGCTCCCGCGAGTGCTTCTCATGAAACCGGTCAACCTGCTGATCGATTGCGGTGTTGAGGAAAAATGCCAGCACGGTGGGGGCCGGTCCGTTAATCGTCATGGAGACGGATGTAGCGGGATCACAAAGATCAAACCCGTGATACAGAGTCCTCATGTCTTCCAACGTTGCAATCGATACTCCCGAGGTGCCCACTTTTCCGTAGATATCGGGACGCAATGCAGGGTCAGCGCCATACAGAGTGACTGAATCGAATGCCGTCGACAGGCGCTTGGCTTTCGAATCCGCGGAGAGCAAACGAAAGCGTTGGTTGGTCCGGGCAGCATCTCCCTCACCAGCAAACATCCGGGTAGGATCTTCATTCTCCCGCTTGAATGGAAAAACACCTGCCGTATAAGGAAATGCTCCCGGTACGTTCTCCAATAGCTGCCAACGAAGCCGGTCTCCTGCATCGTGATAACTTGGAAGACTGACACGGGGGATACGTGTGCCTGATAAAGAGGTATAACTGAGTCGCACTTCAGATTCCGGCCTGTCGCCTTCGCCCTCAACACCGCTTTCCTGATACTGGCGGCGCAACGCATCAAACCCTTCAATCTGGTCGATGAGATCCTGGCCTAGAGCGGTCTCTGTCTTAGCCACCAGCGCCTGAAGCGACTCCGTGGATTGCTGGTTGGACTCGAGCAGATTGATACTGGTTTTCAAGTGCTGTCGATGGCGAGCCAGCGTCTCAAGGTCTGCGACTCTCTCGTGATACCGGCGAACGGAATCCGCCACCTCTGACAAATACCTTTCTCGATCCCCAGGAAGACTTTCGGGATCCTGCACTGCGTTCCGCGCCTGCCCCAGAAGACCCGGCCCGGCCGAGAGGTCCTGCTCTGTCAATGATGCCTTAATCGCCTGATACAGCGCGCTCACTCCCGAATCATTGAACCGTGCTGCCATAGTGGTGTAAACGGGCATCTGGTCCGGCGTTTCGCTAAATGCCCCCCGATTGCGCTGTACCTGCTTGCGCACATCGCGCAATGCATCCTGAGCCCCCTTTCGGTCTGACTTATTGATCGCCACCACGTCCGCGTAATCCAGCATCTCGATCTTCTCCAACTGAGACGCTGCGCCGAACTCGGGTGTCATGACATAGAGAGAGGTATCCACGCGGGAGGTAATTCCGGCATCTCCCTGACCGATGCCGGGCGTCTCAACGATCACAAGATCGAACTCTGCACATTGGCAGGCAGCAACCAAATCGTCGAGCTGTCCGGGCACTTCGCCGGCGGCGCCTCTTGTAGCAAAGGAGCGAAAGAAAATATTTTCGCCATCAATCGCGTTCATCCGAATGCGGTCTCCCAGCAGCGCACCGCCCGTCTTTCTGCGGGTGGGATCCACCGCCAGAACGGCAATTCGAAGCGCGTCTCCATAATCAATCCGAAAACGAAGGATCAACTCGTCCGTCAAGGACGACTTACCAGACCCGCCGGTGCCGGTAATGCCCAACACCGGACTATGATCATGACGACGGGCGGCTGTGGTGCGTATCTGGCGGATCAAAAATTCACTGACGGTGTCATTTTCGATCTCAGTCAACACACGTGCGAGTTGCACCCCATCAGGCGCTTTCAAGCCTTCCATGGACTCGCTGGGTTGCTCCGCCGGATAAAAGTCTGCCCGCTCCAGCATGTCATCGATCATGCCCTGAAGGCCAAGATGCTGGCCGTCACCGGGAGAGTAGACTCTGCTCACCCCGTAGTCGTGGAGCGCCCTGATTTCTTCATCAACAATGACGCCGCCTCCTCCTCCGAATACCCGAATATCCGGCCGGTTACGCTCACGCAGCATGTCGATCATGTAGGAAAAAAATTCTGTATGCCCGCCCTGGTAAGAACTCACCGCGATACCCTGGACATCTTCCTGAATCGCCGCATCGACAATCTCGGCAACGCTTCGGTTGTGGCCGAGGTGAATCACCTCCGCCCCGGATGCCTGCAGGAGTCGGCGGATGATATTGATCGCAGCGTCGTGGCCGTCAAAAAGACTGGCCGCAGTCACGAACCGGATGCGGTAGCCGATATCCGGTCGAGTCGGGACTCCGGCTTGACTGAGAGAAGATGGAATAGAACTCATAGCCATAAAGTGCACCAGGCGACGAACATCGGATTTTAGTTTCCGTTTACGTAAACGTCAATTAAAGCTATACTCGACGGTCGGGCTAAAAGTTCTCAACAGTGCCGATATGACCCCCGATGCCACCGCCTATTCGATCTCGGATCTTGCCCAGGAATTCAATCTCACGACCCGGGCCATCCGGTTTTATGAGGATGAAGGACTGCTTCAGCCGGGCCGGAGCGGCCGGCGACGAGTATATAGCCCACGGGATCGGGTCCGCCTGAAACTCATTCTTCGTGGCAAACGTCTAGGCTTTTCGCTCAGCGACGTCCGGGACATCATCGAGATGTATGACCTGGATGCGGGGGAGACGGGGCAATTGCGCTACTTCCTGGATCAGATTCAAGAACGCCGCGAAGCACTTAAGCAGCAGCGCAGCGACATTGACCTGACCTTAAAAGAGCTCGATGAGATCGAGTTACAATGCCAGGGTCGACTTGCCTCCATCGCTTAAAAGAATCACGCTGCCCTTCCTGTAAATCCCTGGATTGACAACTTAAGGACCGGCTCTTGTTTAGCAACTCAAGTACAGGAACGCAGGTACTGCTGGTCCTTGCAGGCCTGACAGTCGTCATTGCGGGTCTCAAAGCCGCCAGCAGCATCGTCGTCCCACTGTTGATGGCGATCTTCCTGGCCATCATATCCACAGCGATGCTGCAATGGCTTCAGCGTCGAGGACTACCGCTCTGGGCGGCAATGACGTTGGTGTTGTTGCTTATGGCGAGCACACTGGTCACATTGGGATCACTTATCGGCGCCTCCATCAACCAGTTCAGCAGCGCCCTCCCCCGTTATGAGGCGCAACTCAATGCTCTCATCACCCAGACAACGGTATGGCTCGGGGGGCTTGGGATCAAATTGCCTGTCGGCGGTGTCACGGAACTCTTTGATCCCGCAGGAGCCGCCAAACTGCTCGGTCGCCTCTTAAGCGGTTTTGGCGGACTGCTCGCCAACAGCATGCTCATTATCCTTACGGTTCTGTTTTTGATGGTTGAGTCAACCAGCCTGCCGGAGAAGCTGCGCAGCGTTTCGAGAAATCCCGACAAGACGCTCGGGGACCTCGCCGCTTTTATGGCCTCAGTCAACCACTATCTCGTGATTAAAGCCGTAATGAGCCTGATTACGGGTCTTGCCATCGCACTCTACCTCGTCATCCTTGGAATAGACTTTGCAGTTATCTGGGGATCACTCGCCTTCTTTATGAACTTTATTCCCTATATCGGGTCAATCATTGCCGCGATACCTGCCGTCACCCTTGCTCTTCTTGATGCTGGACCCGTCATCGCGCTTTCGGTCGCCGCCGGATTCGTCGCAGTCAATATCGTGGTCGGCAACGTGCTGGAGCCGCGGTATCTGGGAAAGGGTCTCGGTCTATCGACTCTGGTGGTGTTTCTTTCTCTGCTGTTCTGGGGCTGGATATTCGGCCCTGTCGGGATGTTCCTCTCCACCCCTCTGACCATGATTGTCAAGATCGCATTGGAAAACGATCCGAGAAGCCGATGGATTAGCGTATTACTGAGCGCCCAGGCTCCCGACCGAAATACCTCTTAATTACCCGCCATCTCCTTCTCGTTGCGCAGCTCTTTGGTGAAGCGCGAGGGCATCACCAAGAGACAGCTGATTAATGAAACTCGACGCGTTGCAGTCACCAAGATATCGGCGCTTCTGGCTAGGCTCTATTTTCTCCACCGGGGCCACACAGCTTTACTTTGTGGGAATGGGCTGGCTGGTCTTCAAACTCACCGGATCTGCCCTTTATCTCGGACTCCTCGGCGTTGCCATGGCAGTACCTACCATACTTGCCACCCTCGCCGGAGGGCTCGTAGCCGATCATGGAAACCGCGGTCGGATCCTGCTCATCACATCCATACTGGCTGGCCTGGCACTTGGCATATTGACCATTCTCGACCTCGGCGACTGGGTCACCGTTTGGCAGGTCTTGCTCCTCGCGGCCTTGTTGGGTTCGATCTCGGGGTTTGACCTGCCCGCCCGTGTTTCATTCTTCCCGGCGCTCATCGAGCCGCATCAAATGATGAGTGCTGTGGCGTTGAACTCAATTCTCTGGCAAGGGACCAGGATGGTGCTGCCTGCCGTAGGCGGCGTATTGATTGCCCTTGCAGATACCTGGATTATTTTTGCCTTGTGCACCATTGGATTTGCTGTCATGGCGAAGATTCTTTTGAGTCTGCAAACACCCGACGCCTTCCCAAAACACTCAGACCACAATCGCGGCCTTACCGCAGCCTGGCGATTTATCCTCCAGGAGAAACTCTTCGCTGTCCTGATCGCGATGACGTGGATTTCAATGTTTTTTGGCACGGCTTATGTCCAGATCATGCCGGTGTTTGCGGAATTACTGGGTACTGGAGAGGAAGGCTATGGACTGCTTCTCTCTGCCACCGGTGTTGGATCTGTACTGGGGACCATTCTGGTGGGTCGGCTGCAAAACTCGCCCAGACTTGGCAGCGTCATGATGGGAGGAAGTGTTTTTTTCTGCCTGTCATTAATTCTGTTTGCGCTGGTGACCGGCATTGCAGCGGATTGGCATTTCGCTTTTGCGCTCGCGTGTGGCTGTGCCATGCTATCCGCCGTTGGGGGATCATTTTTCCTCATCAGTTCTATGACGGTGATGCAACTTGCAGTGCCGGATGCCTTGCGCGGCCGAGTCATGGGAATACACAGCATCACCTTCAGCCTGATTGCACTGGGTGGTCTGGTTTTGGGACCGCTCGCTGAACTCTTCTCAGCGCCCAGCGCCCTGCTGATCGGGGTCGGCGTCGTATTGGCCAGTATTGTTGGTTTTTCAATCAAGTTCGATCGATTGTGGCGCCTCAATGGTCAGGATCAGCAACTCCACCTTTAGGATCCACCGCTGCCAACGCTTCCCGTCTCTCGCTGGATAACGTTTAACACCTCATTATTGCCAATGCCGGCATGGTAAAATTGCCGCTCTCCCGATGTGTTTGCAGGCCCCGCGTTGACAGCTTCTGATTCACACCCTTTGTCAGCCCTGACCGCGCTGTCTCCCATAGATGGCAGATACGGTGCCAAGGTCTCTGGCCTGAGACCCTACTTCAGCGAGTTCGCTCTGATCCGGTATCGCGTTTTTGTCGAAGCGCAGTGGCTGTTATCACTCGCCTCCTGTGAAGCCCTAGCTGAAGTCCCGCTGTTTTCGGAATCTGCGAAGACCTTTCTCAACGATATTTCGGATGACTTCTCGATTTCAGATGCTGAAGCGGTCAAGAACATTGAGCGCACTACCAATCATGATGTCAAAGCGGTGGAGTATTTTCTGAAAGAGAAAGTCTCGGCTCATGAAGAGTTAAGCGCGGTATCAGAATTCATCCATTTTGGATGCACTTCAGAGGACATCAACAATCTGTCTTATGCCCTGATGCTGCGCGACGGCCGAAACCGTATCCTGCTGCCGGCAATTGATCAGATCACCTCAGCACTCGCAACAATGGCCAACGAGTTGGCGGATCAGCCGATGCTGGCCCGGACACATGGCCAGCCTGCGAGCCCCACCACCATGGGAAAGGAGCTGGCCAATGTGGTTGCGCGGCTGGACCAGGCTCGCGACCAGATCGCAACGACGGCAATACGTGGAAAATTCAACGGCGCCGTGGGCAACTTCAATGCCCACCTTGCCGCTTACCCAGAACTGGACTGGCCTGGGCTTTCAAAGAATTTTGTGGAAGGCATCGGGCTGGACTGGCAGCAGATGACGACACAGATCGAACCGCATGACGATCTTGCCGCACTGTGTCATGCACTGGTCCGGCTGAACACCATCCTGATTGATCTTGACCGTGACCTATGGGGATACATCTCGCTGGGCTACTTCCGGCAGAAGACGGTGGCCGGAGAAGTTGGCTCAAGTACGATGCCGCACAAGGTCAATCCGATAGACTTCGAGAACAGCGAAGGCAACGCGGGCATTGCCAACGCATTACTAGAACATCTCGCGGCGAAACTGCCGATCAGCCGGTGGCAGCGCGATCTCTCAGACTCGACCGTTATCAGAAATCTGGGGCCCGCGTTTGCCCACTGCCTGATAGCACTGGACGCGGCTCATCGTGGTCTTGGAAAACTTCAGATCGACAAGGACAAACTGCATGCCGAACTGGATCAGGCGTGGGAGGTACTGGCCGAGGCAATCCAGACCGTCATGCGACGCTACGACGTGCCCGAACCCTACGAAAAACTGAAAGCATTGACCCGCGGCCGCGCTGCAATGGATGGACAGACGCTCAGGGACTTTGTCAATTCCCTGCCGATCCCCAAAGAGTCTCAGGAGAGCCTGGCAGCGCTCACCCCGCAAGCGTATATCGGCAACGCTGGCGAAACCGTCCGAATCTTTCTGAAAGGAAGGCGCAACAGGTACTAAGCGCCAGACTGACCATGGAGGATGGAATCCGTCTCTCACGCCTGATGGCTCAACAGGGCCTTTGCTCGCGTAGGGAAGCTGACACACTCATTGCCGCCGGGCAGGTCCGGGTGGACGGCGTGGTGATTGATCGGCTTGGCTCAAGGGTGCATCCTCTCGCCGCCATAGAACTGACAAGCGAGGCCCATCGCCAACGCGCGGCATTGGCAACCGTGCTCCTTAATAAACCCCCCGGCGTCGTCTCCAATCAGCCCGAAAAAGGCTACTCCGAGGCGATCTCACTGATTACCGAAGACAACCGTGCGCCCCATGACGAGCACCCGAAAACGCGGCTCCCCAAAGCACGGAGCCTGCATGTGGCCGGGCGACTCGATATCGATTCCTCTGGATTGCTTGTGCTGACCCAGGATGGGGTTGTCGCCCGCACGCTGATCGGGCCCGAGAGCCGAATTGAGAAGGAATATCACGTCGGTGTCGACGGCAACATCACTGAAACGGCGCTTCAGCGCCTTCGCCACGGGCTGTCATTGGACGGCCGTGCACTGCGTCCTGCCGGCATCAAACAAACCGGGCCGGCACATCTGCAATTTGTTCTCACGGAAGGCCGGAAACGGCAGGTGCGACGAATGTGCGAATTGGTCAACCTGCAGGTACGTACCCTCGTCAGGGTGCGTATTGGTGGGGTGCGCCTGGGACAACTGCGGCGGGGACAGTGGCGACACCTCGCATCTGGAGAAGCCTTCTGATGGCGGGAGTGTACTCTCTATTTCGGCCGCTGTTGTTCAGGCTTAATCCTGAGACTGCCCATGACATTGTCGTGCAAACGATCGGACTCATGGGGCAGATACATCCGCTCAACCAGTACCTCATCGACACTTGCCGGGGCCCACTACCCTCGATTCCGGTCGAAGCAATGGGTCTCTCATTTCCTAACCCGGTCGGCCTGGCAGCCGGGCTCGATAAAGATGCAAAGGCCGTTGACGGGCTTGCCGCACTGGGTTTTGGGTTTCTCGAACTCGGCACCGTGACGCCATTGCCGCAATCAGGAAACCCCCGACCTCGCATGTTCCGAATGACCTCAGCGCAGGCGCTGGTCAACCGCATGGGGTTCAACAGCGGAGGCCTTAACTTCTTCCTAGCGAGGCTTGGACAACAACAGCAGCAAGCTATCATCGGCATTAATCTTGGACGCAATGCCGCCACCTCCAATGAGGAAGCCTGGCGCGACTACCTCACTGGACTGCGGGCGGTATACCGTGTCGCCGACTACGTGACGATCAACATCTCATCCCCCAATACCAAGGGGCTTCGCGATCTGCAGGAGCGCGATACTCTGGATGGACTGATTGCACGCCTGAAAGCCGAGCAAAGCCAACTTGCCCAACTGCACCAGAAATACACCCCTATTGTGGTTAAGATTTCACCTGATCTCGATATTGAATCGGTTGCACGCGTCGCTGAAGTGCTCACGCTTCGGGGCATAGACGGAATTGTTGCAACCAACACCACTATCAGCCGGCCGCTGGATGCCAAGGCCCATCCGCAGGCCTCGCAGGCGGGTGGTTTGAGCGGTGCACCGCTGGCTGCCCTTTCACACCGGATCATTTCTGAACTCAGGCAGCACACCCCATCTGACTTTCCAGTGATCGGTGTGGGAGGCATAATGGATGCCGCCTCGGCCCAGGCCGCATTTTCTGCAGGAGCGACCCTCGTCCAGCTTTATAGTGGACTGATCTACCGGGGACCCGCTCTGGTGACGGAAATTCTTGTCGCGCTGCAAGCCGCTCAAGCCGCTAAAGCCCCCACCTCCTAAATCACCCGATCGAGACAGACAGGTGAATGCCGATTACACAAACCCGCTTTTGCATCTGAATGATCAGGATGGCACCTATCCGCCGTCCTGGTATGCAGCAACGGCCGTCGGCATCCCACAGGCCCAGACCCTGAAAGGCGACCATCAGTGTGACGTTGCGGTAGTCGGGGGAGGATTCACCGGCCTATCTGCTGCTCTGCATCTTGCTGAGCGGGGTTACTCAGTTATCCTGCTGGATGCTCACCGTATTGGCTGGGGCGCAAGCGGCCGCAATGGGGGTCAAGTCGGTACCGGGCAGCGGGTGGCCCAGGATGAGCTCGAGCAGACAGTGGATAGCGCTCTTGCCCACGACGCCTGGCAAGTTGCACAAGACGCCAAGGCCCTGGTGAAGGATTTGATTGCCCGCCACGATATTCCCTGTGATTACCGAAGCGGTTCAATTCATGCCAACCACCGGCAGCGTTTTGATCATCACTCACAAAACTATGTTGCCCTGCTTAACGAAAAATATGGCTACGATGAAATTCGGTATGTCCCGCCGGAGGAGATGCGCTTGCTCGTGGGCAGCAACGATTATTCCGCCGGTACGCTCGACATGGGTGCCGGCCACCTGCATCCGCTCAATTACGCTCTCGGCATTGCCAGAGCTGCAATCGGGGCAGGCGCCAGGCTGTATGAGCACTCTGAGGTTACACGGGTTGAGGAGGGGACACCTGCCCGAGTGTATACCTCAAACGGCCGCGTGAGCGCGGGATATGTTCTCTTTGCCTGTAACGGTTATATCGGCCCGCTGGAAAAATCCATTAGCCGTCACGTCATGCCGATCAATAACTACATTATTGCCACGGAACCCCTGGGTGACGATATCGCCAGAAAGTTAATCGCCAACGGGGCCTGTGTGGCGGATTCGCGCTTCGTAGTCAATTATTTCCGTTGCTCGGCAGACAGCCGAATGCTTTTCGGCGGCGGAGAAAGTTACGGCTATCGGTTTCCCCGGGATATCAAATCCTTTGTCCGAAAATACATGCTGAAAATTTATCCTGACCTTAAAGAGGCCAAAGTCGAGTATGGATGGGGCGGCACCCTTGCCATCACCATGTCACGCCTGCCTTTTTTTCAGCGCCACAGCGGCAATATTTATTCCGCGTCTGGCTATTCTGGGTCGGGTGTCGCACTGGCGACCGGCGCGGGCGCTATGCTGGCAGAGGCGATTGACGGTGTGGCAAGCCGATTTGATGTCATGAATCGTCTGCCAACCCCGGGTTTTCCAGGAGGCGCGATGTTGCGATCACCTCTGCTGGCTCTAGCCATGACCTGGTATGCGCTGCGCGACCGGCTCTGAATACGCCAAAACCTGCGGACGCTGGGCGCCCGCGAAACACCCTGATTAGGGCGCGCGCCTGAAAATCAAAGACCGATTGTTTGCAGGCATGGGCAGATCCGTCTCCAGTGCAAAACCCTGCTCTTGGGCAATCCGGCTGAGGTCTTCGAAATTTCGGATACCGCTTGCGGGATCCCGCTCCTTCAACCATTGATCAAATTGCTCGTTGCTCGGCTCGAGCGGACGGTCAGCATAGCGGTAGGGTCCATAGAGATATATGGCCTGGCCCGGGGACAGCGTCTTCCCCGCTGCTGTAAATAATCGGTGCGTGCCCTGCCAAGCGACAATATGCAGGGTGTTGATACAGACGATCGCATCCGCTGGCGGCAGTTGCAGTGCATCAGACAATAGATCCAGACCCGCTGGCGCAAGACAGTTCGGCCCTGCCTCCTGGCGCCAGAGCGATATCCCTTCAAGATTCTGTGGCAGATCACTCGGCAGCCATTCAAGGTGAGGGAAAGCATTCGAAAAATAAGCTGCATGTTGGCCCGTCCCGCTGCCGATCTCCAGCACCCTGCCCTTCGCAGGTAGACACTCCCGCAAGATCGCCAGGATGGGATCCCGGTTTCGGTCACAGGCGATGGCGTAGGGCCTTTCCGGGCTGGAGACATTCATGGCGCGAGAACCAGATTAATGCCTGTGCCTCTGCTCAAATGATAGGAGTCGTCAGGCAAAAAGGGCAACAAGGAAATCCCGTAACGGACTTTGGTAGTGATCAATCAGCATCAATGCAAACAGCATTGCAAGATACTGTATCGAATAACTGAAGGTCTGCTTGGACAGTGCATCACTGTAACGGCGATACAAACGCACCACAAAAATCAGGAACATCACGCCCAGAACCAACGCGCCGACAAAATACATCCCGCCTGACATACCGGTTGCGAACGGCAGCACACTCACTGCCAAAAGCAGCACCGTATAGAGCACCATCTGCAACAGCGTATGTCGTCGGCCGTGGGTGACGGGCAGCATTGGAATTCCCGCCGCTGCGTATTCTTCCTGGCGATAAAGGGCCAACGCCCAAAAGTGCGGAGGGGTCCAGCAGAAGATAATCAGGAACAGCAAAAGAGCATCAGAGGCCACCTCTCCCGTGACGGCAGTCCAGCCGAGCACCGGCGGCATCGCACCCGCCGCCCCGCCGATGACAATATTCTGAGGCGTTGCGTGCTTAAGCCACACCGTATACACCACCGCATAACCAACCATAGAAGCAAACGACAGCACCGCAGTGAGCGTATTGACCATTGCGACTAGGATCAGCATAGATACCAGAGCCAACCCGGTCGCAAAGACAATCGCTGGAGTGGTTTCGACGGTCCCCGTCGGCAGCGGGCGGCCTGACGTTCGTGCCATGATCTGGTCGGCCCGGCGATCCAGCAGGTGATTGAACGCTGCGCCGGAAGCCGCCGACAGCCCGATCCCTAGCGCACCGGATATCAGTATTGAAACGGGGACCATCCCGTCAACCGACAGGAACATGCCCACGATTGCGGTGAACACTATCAGCGCCACGACCCGTGGTTTGGTCAGTTCGTAGTAGGCATGAAAAGTCGACCCGAAGCTCGACGAGCCGTGCGACGTGGTTGAGGCCTGTGCTTTCATAACGGCCATGAATTATACGGGATCATCTCCGCTGACTAACCGATACGCGATGCCCGCAGAAGCCGGCTGATATCTTTGCGAAGATCCGTCGGATCCGCTTTAGCAGGATAACTCATCATCAGATTTCCCATCGGATCAACCAAAAAGACGCTGCCCGATTGAAGCGCCGACGCTTCCCCGCTGGACATAAATTGAGGCAGCAGCTGTTCCTTTTCGGCCGCATTGACGCCCAACACGATTGTCTTTGGCATGATGAGACGAATCTCATCCACGGAGGAGAGTGCATCCGGGCTAAGCGTAATCACCATGAGACGGACGCGCTTTTCGTTTTTGCCCTGACTCAGGCGGACGCGCTCAACGGCATCGGCCAACTGCTTGCAGGATTCATCGCACCCGGCCTCGACAAAAAAGACATAGGTCCAGCGTCCGAACAAATTGGTCAGATCGACATCACTGCCGTCCGGGGAGATCATTGGGACATTGACCAAAGGCTGGGGTGGATCAATCAGTTCGCCTCGATTGCGAAATGTGTCAGGTGTCCAAAGCCATGCCGCGAGAACGGGCGACAAAAAAAGGGCCATCAGCGCAATCAGCGTCAATCGCTTTCGATTTCGCACTGAGTTGGAAAGGGGATCAGACATGTCGTCATTCATGGATTTTGTTTCTCACAGGCCTGCGCCTGGCTCTTAGTTCGCGCCGCCACATGGCAACCACTACACCTATAAATACCGCCGCCATTCCGAACCATTGCACTGCATAGGCTTCATGGCGCCTGACCGCCGTTTGATCCGGGACCGGCCACACGCGGACAAATCCGTCGCGCTGGTCCATATCGAGCCTCAGCACATAAGGCTGAACGGTATAGGGCGCGGAGCTGGCAAATGCCGAAAGATCAAGGTTCTGACGAAGCGTTGAATCATACTCAGGTGCGCGCGCTTCCAGGGTGAAACCGGGTTTAGATTCATAAAGGTAGCCGCTGATCACTCTAGGGCCCGCTGGGATCTTTGGGATGGGTAGATTTTCTCTTGATCCAAAGAGCGGTATCCAACCTCGATCGACCAGAATCCGCGTCTCACCCGGAGTAATTACAAAAGGAGTGATCACATGAAACCCAGGCTGACCCTGATGGGTCCGGTTATCCCACAAAAACTGCCCCTCTCCATCAAAGCGTCCGCGAACCTCGGCGGGAAAGTTCGAGCGGTCTGGCCCCAGCAAACGGGCCGTAATCTGTATCGGTGCTTCGCTGATCCGCGCGCTATAACCGTCGAACCAGGCCTGTTTTTCGTCAGCACGCTGCAACTGCCAGATCCCTAATCCGATCAACAAAGCGAAAATAACCGAGACGCCCAGTAGCGCCAAGGGATGGGATATCCGTCGCGTTGACACTTCAGTTCACTGATGCCTTCACGCTTTTTGATACCATCCCTGGGGATAGTTCAAAAAGAAATCTTTCCATGATCGCGAAATCGGTAATCCTGATTCTTCTTCTAGCAATGGTGATCAGCCTGGGCGTTGCCATGTTTTCAATGATGCGGGACAAAGGTCGGGGCACAGGCACAGTAAAAGCGCTTACTTACCGTGTTGCGATCTGGGCTTTCCTGCTGCTTTTGATTGTCGGCGGTCTGTACACGGGACTTTTGCAGCCCGGTGGATCGCTTAAACAAGCTGCGATCAACACCCAGCAATAAGGTTCAGCCCTGAGCCTGGACCGCGCTCAGGCGCCATCTGTGAACTCAGCGGTGCCTGAGATATTTTTTCGCGCTCGCGAGAAATCGTCGCTAATGCAACGTACAGACTACCGACTACAAGATGTAAACGAAAATAAACAGTCCTACCCAGACGGTATCCACGAAGTGCCAATACCAAGCGGCACCTTCAAATCCAAAGTGCTCATCAGGCTTGAAATGCCCCCGCAGACATCTGACAAGAATGACGGCCAGTGTGATCGCACCAATAGTGACGTGGAACCCATGGAATCCCGTCAACATGAAGAAGGTCGCTCCATATACCCCTGACCCCAGCGTCAGGCCAAGATGGCTGTAGGCCTCGATGTATTCCCCGACCTGGTAATACATAAACAGGGCGCCGAGAGCGACCGTCACAAACAGCCAGAAATTCATCGCGCCCCGCTGGTTCTTCTTGAGCGCCCAGTGTGAGAATGTCAATGTCACACTAGATATAAGCAAGATGACGGTATTCAGCAGCGGGATACCGAGCGCTCCGATGCTGGAAAACTGATTCGATCCAATATCGTAATTGTCTGGCCCGAGATAGGTGGCCCCTGCGGGTCCGGCTGACGGCCAGGTCGCCTCAAATCCGGGCCATAGCAACTCCTCGCCAGCGAGCCAGGGAACGGACAGGATTCGGGTATAAAAGAGTGCGCCGAAAAATGCGCCGAAAAACATCACCTCGGAGAAGATAAACCAACCCATTCCCATCCGGAACGACGTATCCACCTGCGCATCGTAACGCCCAGCCTCACTCTCTCCCGCGACCTGCCCAAACCAGGAATACAGCATCAGGATGATAATCACTGAGCCAGCGATCATCAGCCAGAGTCCAGGGGTGAGATGGTGCAGGTCCAGAATGAAACCGAGTGCGAGCAGGAACAGCCCCATCGAAGTGATCGTGGGCCACTTAGTCGGGTCAGGCAAATAATAACCGCCGTGTGCTGAGCTCATGTGTTGCGTCCTCTTTTCTAATCTAAGAATATTTATGTATCTATCTATTTATTAAAACTCAAAACTTGTTTTCAACCAGTTACCCGTCAGCAGCTATCTTCAGGAGTTGGCGGGTTCAATGTCTTTTGCCGGATAGACCGCGTATGACAACGTAATGGTCTTTACATCCTCGGGAAGAGCGGGATCCACCACAAACGTGACCGGCATCAACTTGCTTTCCCGAGGCGCCAGTTCCTGTCGGGTAAAGCAGAAGCATTCGGTCTTTCTGAAGTGCCGCGCCGCTCGCGCCGGCGAAACGCTGGGTACCGCCTGCCCTGCCGAAAGCGCGTCGGTCAAGCTATGCGCTGCATAGGTTACAGTCATCGACTCACCCGGATGCACCTTGAGGCGAACTGTCTCAGGCCGATCGACTTCCCAGGGAATGCCGCTTACATTGACTGCGAACTCGACCGTCACGGTCCGCGACCGGTCGATTTCGAGAGGTTTAGCGCTTACTTCCGTCAGGGTTGCGCTCTTGCCGTTCAAGCCCGTGATCTCGCAGAAGATGTCATAAAGCGGAACCAGTGCGTAACCAAATCCGAACATCCCCACGACCCACAGCGAGAGCCATCCCGCCACACGACGATTGCTCTTTTGTCGAAAGGACTCAGTCATGGTGTATCACCGATCCTCAGCTCACAGTACATACTTGGCGATGCTCCAGGTGAAGACCACCACGGCGAACACCGCCAACACGGTGACCGTCTTCCGGATACCCGCTTTTTGAGCGTCATTAGTCACTGTTGCCATCATGGTCCCCCTACTTGACCTCAGGCGCCGTGGCAAAGGTATGGTACGGCGCTGGCGACGGCACGGTCCATTCCAGTCCTTCCGGGTTCTCCCAGACTTCGGCACTCGCCTTCTTGCCGCCGCGGATGGCTTTGATCACCACGACCAGCAGGATGAGCTGCGAGAATCCGAGCACGAATCCACCGATACTGGAGATGACGTTGAATTCCGCAAACTGCAGAGAGTAATCCGGGATACGTCGGGGCATTCCGGCAAAGCCCAGGAAATGCTGCGGGAAGAAGGTCACATTAAAGGCAATGATGGTTAGCCAGAAATGCCATTTGCCGAGTGTCTCGTCATACATATGGCCGGTCCACTTGGGCAACCAGTAATAAACGCCGGCAAACATACCCAGCACTGATCCGCAGAAGATCACGTAATGAAAGTGGGCGACGATGAAATAGGTGTCGTGGTACTGAAAATCTGCAGGCGTAATCGCCATCATGAGACCGGTAAGCCCGCCCACCGTAAACAGCGCGACGGTCGCGATCGCGTACAGCATCGGCGTTTCAAAGGTCATGCTGCCCCGCCACATTGTGGCCATCCAGTTGAATATCTTCACGCCGGTGGGGATTGCAATCAGCATCGTGGAATACATGAAGAAGAGTTCACCGGATAAGGGCATGCCCACGGTGTACATGTGATGGGCCCACACAATGAACGACAAAAACGCAATTCCGGCTGTCGCAAAGACCATCGAGGTATACCCAAAAAGAGGTTTTCGGGCGAAGGTCGGAATGACCTGGGAAATGATGCCAAAGGCCGGAAGAATCAGGATGTACACCTCCGGATGACCAAAGAACCAGAAGATGTGCTGGAACATCACCGGGTCACCGCCCCCGGCGGGGTCAAAAAAGGCGGTGCCAAAATGGCGGTCCGTGAGGAGCATCGTGACCGCACCGGCCAACACTGGCATAGCGGCGATCAGTAAGAAAGCCGTGATTACCCATGTCCAAATGAAAAGCGGCATCTTCATGAGTGTCATACCGGGCGCGCGCATGTTCATGATGGTCGCGATGATATTGATAGCACCCAGGATGGACGACATGCCCAAAATGTGTATGGTGAAAATCGTGAGATCTACGCCCATACCACCCTGCACAGATAGTGGTGGATAGATGGTCCATCCTGCTGCCGGGCCCCCGCCGGGTACAAACAGCGACAGAATTAGCAAAGAGATTGCGAAAGGCAGCAGCCAAAAACTCCAGTTGTTCATTCTTGGCAGCGCCATATCGGGCGCACCGATCATCATTGGAATCATCCAGTTGGCAAAACCCACAAACCCGGGCATGACCGCACCAAAGATCATGATCAGGGCATGTACCGTTACCATCTGGTTGTAAAAAAGCGGATCGACCACCTGCAGGCCGGGTTGGAAGAGTTCCGCCCGGATAACCAGCGCCATGGAGCCGCCGACCAAAAACATAATGAACGAGAACCATAGATACAGCGTACCGATGTCCTTGTGGTTGGTCGTAAACAGCCAGCGGGTAATGCCCTTGGGCACTTCGTCGTGGTGGTGATCAGCGACTGTTGTAGTCATTCGCAAACTCCTGTCTTTCTAACTTTCTAAAATTGTTTCAATATGCAAAAGGATGAGTGAGGGCGGACTTAACCGCTGTTTTGCTGGCTGGTCAGCCAAGCCTGGTACTCGGCTTCCTCCACCACATCCACCACGATCGGCATATAGCCATGATCCTTGCCGCACAGTTCTGAGCATTGCCCGCGGAAGGTACCTGTCTCATCCGCACGCACCCACATCTCGTTGATGAAACCGGGAATGGCATCTTTTTTGCCGCCCAACTGCGGAACCCACCAGGCGTGAATCACGTCTCTCGCGGTTAGCAGGATTCGAACTTTCTTGCCTACAGGAATCACCATATGGTTATCGACCTCCAGAAGGTAATTCTCGCCCTTGGTTTCGGAACCGGTAATCTGGCTTTGCGGTGTCGTCAACTTACTGAAGAAGTCCACGTCGTCCTCCATATAGTCGTAGTGCCAGCCCCACTGGTACCCGGTGACCTTGACGACCATATCTGATTCTGTTGTGTCCTCCATCAGCAGCAACGCTTTGGTGGAAGGCACCGCCATCACGATCAGGATGAGGGTCGGGATCACCGTCCAAATCACTTCAGCTTTTGTTGAATGTGTGAACTTGGCAGGCTGAGCACCTTTGCTCTTGCGAAACTTCACAATCGAATAGAACATGACCGCAAAGACAATTACGCCGATCACCGTAACGATGTACATGATCAGCATATGCAGGTCGTACTGCACGCGCGCGATCTCGGTCACGGGTCGCTGCAGGTTCAAGGCCCATTCGGCCTGTACGCTGGCGGGCACTACCCACAGCACCAGCGTGCTAACAAGAGCCGGTCCTGCACCCAGAAGATGCTTCAGTCGATTTACGATCATTTTGGTTTCCCTGAGAATGTGCATTTGCAATTGAAACTTTTCTTAAACGAACCCATGACGGTGTCCACAGTCGCTACAGCGCACGTTGCAACGCTTTGGCCGTTTTGATCCTGTCCTCTTCGGTCAACGCCGTCCCGATTTCCATATAACGACCATGCGAGCCGATCAACAGCCTACTGGGATACCAGTGACCGCCAGCCGCTACCCTTACTTGAGTCCAGTAACGATTCAATTTCCCTGATTTCTCGCCGTGCTGCCCTCTTTGATACAGGCAGACATCATCGCCCTTCGCCTCGACGAGATCATAAAACCTGGCACGTCTTTGCAGGATCAAGAAGACCACCGCTACGATGAAGATCTCGAGCCCTAAAAAGGGCAGGACAGGCCACGCCCCCAACGTCAGCATGAATGCGCCGATCAAGGCCGCAACCGACGCAAAAGCCATCACAAGTACCTTAACGCCGCGAAGCGAGAGTGAGCAATTCGGTCTAATCAACAGACGAAAATCTCGCCCATCAGGGGCGGCCTGAAAGAAAGTCATTTGCTGCGCTAAACACCATGGCCGGGGAGTCTCATTGCAATCGCGTCGGAGTCTCTTATCCAGCCGATTAAGGCCCTAAAACTGCGGCGAACACTAGCATGATTTCTGATGCACCATCAAGCATGATCGTCTTATCTTGGCCTTGATCATCACTTATAACCCAGCAATTTACTCAGTGAATTTTTGCCGGTTTCAGGAGCAATGGATACACAAAGTAGACTGCTCTTTATTGGGGTAAATCGACCCGCACCCCCGTGTTGCGAGTTTCTGACTGCTCTGAGGCCCAGGCTACCGCATAAACCAGCTCAAAAGTCGCTTGCAGCCTCCCGCGCTCCCGTGCATTCGAATTATATGCATCTGCAAACGCCTGCCACCGGTTTTTACCGGTGAGACTGCGTCTGCGGCCCGCCGTCGCATTTGTCGCACCCAGAGCGCGAAGGTCGTCGACAAGCTTTTTTAATTCACCGTAACTGAAGTACACCCTATCAGCATCGACCACCGGTTCGGTAAATCCTGCGCCCAGGAGAGCATCGCCCACGTTATGCATATCAGCAAAAGAATGGACATGCGGATGATCGTCAACATGCTCCCAGGCGACCCGCAGTTCTGTGAGCGTATCCGGGCCGAGGGTGGAGAAAACCACCACTCCCCCCGGCTTGAGAATTCGTCGCACCTCCTTTAAGGCCGCATCCGGATCGCACCAGGGCAAAACGAGATTAGCGAAAACAAGATCGAACGTCGCCTCAGAAAAAGGCAAAGCGTTAGCATTGCCCGTAACTGGCGACCATTTTCCTGTCGAGGAGTGCGGGTGAAGAGATAAAGCACAGATATCCAAGCCGACAACATATGCATCAGAGAAACGCTCGGCGAGGGTGCGCGACTCAGCTCCCGCGCCGGAACCCAGATCCAGGATAACCTCCGGAACGAAATTCAGCAGGCCAAGACGTTCCACCAGTTCCTCGCCTGATCTTCTTGCGAGAATCGCATCTTGCGGATCGAAATCCCCCGCACGCCGCGACGCTCTTTGGACTGATCGCAGGTCAAGTTCCAAAAGTGTCTCTCTATACCTTTCTAGGCCCAGTTAAGTTGCGTTTTCATATTACCTGTGCGCTGTGAATAAGCGCACAGCATTGTCAGTGTCACCTCAACTACATTGCGCCGATGGCGCATCCATTTTTCTCGGGAACCCAAATACCACCTCTAAACTGGGAGAATTTCATAAGAATGGCGGGACGGGCGGCACTGCAGTGGATAACGCCGCCTTGTTGCCTGCTTTGTTACGACCAACCGGAATCTCGGAGTGGCCTTTGCCGCGATTGCTGGCAAAAGTTGCCTTTTATCCGTGACCCGCAATGCCTGTCCTGCGCTAGAGCACTCACCCACCCGGGCATCTGCGGTCAATGCCAGCAAAGACCACCCGTCTATGACAGTGCTATTGCACCGCTTGCCTATGACAACCCCGTCAATGAGATGCTCTGTGCACTTAAGTACCGCCAGCACCTGTCTTTCGCTCGCCCCATAGCCGGCGTTATGGTCGATGCCGTGGTTACCCAAAGGCAAAAGCGCCCGGATATGCTTTGTGCAGTCCCTATGACATCGCGGGCACTTCGGAAAAGAGGCTTGAACCAGTCCATCTTTATCGCCCGGTTCGTCAGCAGAGGACTTGGAATTCCGCTTTGTGCGGCGCTTTTAAAAAAGATCCGGCACACCGATCAGCAGTCGGCCCTCTCAGCAAAAAATCGTCAGAGCAACCTTGACAACGCGTTTGCGTGCAGGCGTCGCCTCGATGGACGACATGTGGCCCTGATAGACGACATCCTGACTACCGGAGCAACCGCCAATGAGATCAGCAAGATCTTGAAGGCCGCCGGTGCAGTCCGGGTGGATTTATGGGCGTGTGCGCGAACCGCAAGATCATCACGGTAGCTGAGACCGGAATAATGTTACAAAAAAGCCCAGGCACTGCCGAGGCTTTCAGTTTGGCCGGCCAACGCCTGCCAATATCCGTGCTTTTTCCCTAAATGTTACTTACAGGCAGCCGGCAAATAACTATCACTAATCGTTCCACCATCGCACGTCCAAGTAATAGCACCCGTCCCGGCCGCCGCGGTGATCGTAATTGTCTTACCCTGAATATCAGTACTTACCGGCGAAGCAGCGCCCATTGTGATCGTTATTATAGAGGGGTTGGTTCCTGAAGCCGATGTCTCCACTGAAGCTACATATTTTCCGACATAGTCTGCATTGGCGCCCGCCGCTTCATTCGTGGCCGGCCATGAACTATTGGTCTGGTGAAACTCGGCAATAGCTGTCTTGACAGCGCCTGCCAACTGCAGGCCCTCTGCTACCTGAGTTCTTGCAACGTAACTGTTGTACTGAGGAATAGCGATTGCGGCCAAAATGCCAATGATCGCAACCACGATCATGAGTTCGATCAGCGTGAAGCCTCGCTGGCGGCTTTGGCTCTGTCGAACAACTTCTGCTCTAATAAATTTCATCATTATTTATCGCCCCTCTCTGGTTTTGGCTGATTTGCGCGAGTTAGTGTAATGGTTCTAGGATATCACTTACGTGACAAGCGTCACACGAAACTTTTGTCCCTTAGGCTAGACTGAAGCCCAGTTGTTGTCTATCTCGACGGATCCCCCCAATGGGGCGGGACCACGCCTATTCTAGGGATTTTGTGAGCAAAACACAGTGGGTATTCTGTTACAGTGGTGTGAGATAACGATAAATTTCAGAGATTCCTAAGGAATAACGTGGAAACATCGAGAGGTTGGCGGTCTGCACGAGCAAAAAAGCCCTCCCCCAACTTCAGAACCGATCCCACTTTCTTTTGACAGCCAAATGGAACCAAGTTCATCGCCATTTTCCATCACGGTTCAGGGAACCACTCTGTCCGGGCTATCACGACGGGTAGTTGAAGCCAACCTGCTATCTCGCGAGCAAGCGCGAGATACCTTCGAAGCGGCACAAAAAAGTCAGCATTCGTTTTTGCGTGAGGCGCTGGATCAGGCAACCGCTGACCGGGGCGGGCTATTGCGATGCGCGTCCGAAGAGTCGGGCATGCCTCTTCTGGATCTTAAGGCGTTTGATCTCAACTGCCGGCCTCAGGAAATTGTTGATGCCAGATTCCTGGAAAATCATGGCGTATTGCCTCTCTTCCAACGCGGGTCAAAGGTCTTTCTGGCTGTACCGGACCCAAGCGATGTTTCAGGTCTGGATGCCTTCACCTTCCAAACCGGTTTTGGGGTTGAAGCGATTCTTGTGGATCCTAAATTACTCGACCAGGTCATTCGTGACATTGTCAGCGGAATCAGCACAGAGCTCGCGGATCTCAGCGAAGACTCCGGCCTTGAAGATATGGCGACCAAAACCGCGGCCACGGCCAACGTGGACACGGCGGAAGTGGATACGCCTGTGGTGCGCTTTGTTAATAAAATTCTGATAGATGCGATCCGTCAAAAAGCGTCTGATATTCACATTGAACCCTACGAGGAGAAACTGCGCATCCGCTACCGGCTCGACGGGGTACTGCATGAGATTGCGAACCCCCCCCTGTCACTCACCGCCAGGATAACCGCTCGGGTCAAAATCCTCTCGCATCTGGATATCGCCGAACGGCGGATTCCACAAGACGGGCGAATCAAACTGACGCTCTCGAAGGGGCACGAAATCGACTTCCGAGTCAGCACCCTGCCTACCCAGTTTGGCGAAAAAGTGGTGATCCGGGTGCTCGACAGCAGCGGCGCCGACCTCAGTCTGTCGGCGTTGGGACTCGAACCCGATCAGTTCAAGGCATACGAGGATGCCATTCATCGGCCACATGGCATGATTCTTGTCACGGGGCCCACGGGCAGCGGCAAAACGGTCTCGCTGTATTCCGCACTGTCCACCCTGAACTCTCCGGAAGTCAACATCAGCAGCGTTGAAGATCCGATTGAGATAAACCTTCCAGGAATCAATCAGGTCAACATTAACGAGAAAGCCAACCTCAGCTTTGCCGCCGCCTTGCGCGCCTTTTTGCGGCAGGACCCAGACATCGTCATGATAGGCGAGATTCGAGATCTTGAAACCGCAGACATTGCCGTCAAAGCATCCCAAACGGGCCACCTGGTTCTTTCGACGCTGCATACCAATGATGCGCCCTCGACGATTGTGCGACTTCTGAATATGGGCGTCGCACCATTCAATGTGGCGGCATCCGTTCACCTCATCCTCGCGCAGCGGCTGGTTCGGAGGCTCTGCGGCGTCTGCCGTAAGCCCGTCGAGTACCCTGAAGACGTTTTGACAAGCGCAGGCTTTTCCAAATCAGGCGACTTTAGTGATCTCAAGCTCTATGGACCGGAAGGCTGTGACGAATGCACTCGTGGCTTCAAGGGAAGAACTGGCGTATTCCAGGTGATGCCGGTCACGGAAGCGATCGCCGAACTGATTGTGCAAAATGCAGGTCAGGAAGCCATCGAAAAACAGGCGCTGGCAGAAGGCGTGATGACTATGCGCCAGGCGGGACTGGTGAAAGTACGTGCCGGCATTACCAGTCTTGAGGAAATCCTTAGGGTCACCGATAACTGAAGTCATGGCGAGAAACGCCGAAAAGACCCAACAACTCTATACCTGGTCCGGAACCGACCGCCACGGCAATAAGGTGACCGGTGAAATGGAGGCACAAGGACCGGCTTATGTCCGAAGCACATTACGCCGGGAAGGGATTAATCCCCGTTCCGTGCGAAAAAAACCTAAGGCCCTGTTCGCCAAGAAAGTAAAGCCCAAGGATATCTCCATAGCCAGCCGCCAGGTCGCCACGATGCTGGGGGCAGGATTGCCCATCGCTCAATCCTACAAGGCCATCGCTGACGGAACAGATCACCCCAGAATTCGTGAAATCTTCGGCGCTATCCGTCTTGAAGTGGAAAGCGGGACCGCCCTGAGTGAAGCCCTGCAGAAGCATCCCCGTCAGTTCGACGCGCTCTACACCAGCCTGGTGGCCGTTGGTGAACGTTCAGGCAATCTCGATGATCTGATGGACAAAGTCGCGCTTTACATGGAAAACATCGAAGAGATCAAGGCAAAAGTCAAAGGCGCGCTTTGGTATCCGGCCGCTGTGCTTGCTGTGGGCTTCATCGTCACCGTCCTGTTGCTGGTCTTCGTGATTCCCCAATTTGAAGATCTCTTTTCCAGCTTCGGGGCAAGCCTGCCGGCACTGACCGCCATCGTTATCGAACTCTCCCAAGGCTTCAGAGAACTGTGGCTCCAGGTCTTCGCCGTCATCGTCGGAGCTATTGTCACTATTTCGATGTCCTACCGACGATCCGAGGCGATGCGGCATCGGGTAGACCAAATCTCGCTGCGCATGCCGGTTTTCGGGATCATCCTGCGCAAAGCGGCGATCTCGCGGTATGCCCGGACGCTGGCCACCATGTTTGGTGCCGGGGTGCCACTGGTAGAGGGACTGGAATCGGTCGCCGGAGCGACGGGTAACCGCGTTTACTCTGATGCCTGCATGTCCATCAGAGAGGTGGTGAGCGGCGGGCAAGCACTGTCGAGCGCCATGTCACAGACCGGTCTTTTCCCTGCGATGGTGCTGCAAATGACGAGCACAGGCGAAGAATCCGGCGAACTCGAAACCATGCTTAATAAAGCCGCCGAATTTTACGAGCGAGAAGTCCGCGAAGCCGTCGATAACATGAGCAAACTCATCGAGCCGATCATGATCAGCGTGCTCGGCGGTCTGGTCGGTACGCTTGTCGTTGCCATGTATTTGCCCATTTTCAAGATGGGCGCCATTATGTGATGGAGGCAGCACCTCCCTTTGCTGCGTGATCGAAGCCCTGGCTAACGCCCAGGGGATCGAAGGGTGGCTTTACCCCCTCACGGTTGTCCTTGGGCTGATGGTCGGCAGTTTCCTCAACGTCGTGATCGTGCGCATACCTCAGCGTCTGCAGTGGCAATGGCATGGCAAGGCAAAAGGATTCCCGAAACCGCCGGGCATTGCCGGCGCTACATCACGCTGCCCCAATTGTCGACAGTCCATCCGCTGGCGGGATAACCTGCCGCTTGTCAGCTTTCTGGCGCTGAAGGGCCGTTGTCATTGGTGCAGTGGCGAGATCTCGAGGCGCTATCCCCTGGTTGAGGCGATGTGTGCTGCCCTGACTCTGATCGTGGTCTGGGTTTTGGGATTTGAATGGCTGACTCTTGCTGCGCTGGCTTTCACCTGGTGCCTGATCGCACTTGCGGTTATCGACCTTGAGCATTTCCTGTTGCCAGACTGCATCACGTTACCGCTACTCACGGCAGGCCTTATCGTTAGCGCAATGGGCGGGTTCACCGACCTGATCTCTGCACTTGTGGGAGCAGTTGCCGGGTACGGGATACTATGGGCCGTGTTTCAGGCTTTTCGTATTGCCACAGGGAAAGAAGGCATGGGCTACGGTGACTTCAAACTGCTGGCAGCCCTTGGGGCCTGGATGGGGTGGCAGATGCTGCCGCTGATCATACTGCTGAGCGCCGGGACTGGCGCTATTATCGGAATCACCATGCTGGTCCTCAAAATACAAGAGCGCAGTCAGCCTGTTCCATTTGGACCTTATCTTGCCGGCGGTGGATGGCTGGCCCTGTTGTGCGGTACGGACCTTAACCAGTTTTATCTTGCACTCACAGGGCTTTAGGAATCTGTATGCTCAGAGTCGCCCTCACCGGAGGCATCGGCAGCGGCAAGACCGCAGTCAGTGATTATCTTGAGACACTCGGCGTGACAGTTCTGGATGCCGACCGTTATGCCCATCAGGTGACAGCCAGAGGGCAAGATGCAGTGACCGAGATCGCCACTCTGCTGGGGCCGGCCGTGATCGACGCAGACGGTCATCTGGATCGCGCAGCGGTTCGCGAACTGGTTTTTACCGACCCGCAAAAACGGGCCGCACTGGAATCCATCGTGCATCCGCGGGTACGCCACGAAATGAACAAAGCCGCCTCGCAGGCCACAGGCCCCTACGTCATCTTCTCGATACCGCTACTCATCGAGACGGGACAAGCCGGCAAATTTGATCGAGTAGTGGTCGTTGAGGCCGCTCGCCAACTTCGAGCCGAGCGAGTGCTTGAGCGAAGCGGTCTTGATCAGCAGGCGTTCTCATCCATCGACCACGCTCAGGCGAGCGATGCCGATAGACGCAACGCGGCAACCGATCTTCTAAACAATGACGGCAGCCTGGAGTCTCTTCATGCTCAGATCGACGCGCTGCACGAGCGCCTGACCACGCTCTCGCGGGAGCAGGCTAAAACGGCAGATCACTGAACCCCGGCCACCTGGTACTGACCCTGTGACACTTAGCAAAACCCTCTTGGAGAACTTTGCAGGCTTTAAGCGCCTTGCACAGGATAATGTGGGCTCGACGCGTGCCGCCGTGATGCTGCTGGTGACCCGCGATCCTGACACCGATGAGGGATCAGTGGTCTTAACGCGCCGCGCCAAAACTTTACGCCGACATGCGGGTCAGTATGCGCTGCCGGGCGGACGGGCAGAGCCGGGAGAGAGCCCTGCCGAAACGGCGCTGCGCGAATGCCGCGAAGAAATTGGGCTCAATCCAAAGACGCATCAGGTCATCGGCCTCCTCGATGATTTCGTGACGGAGTCCGGTTTTTGCATCACGCCCGTCGTCGCCTGCATGGATGAGACCTTGACTGCGGTGCCGGACCCTGGAGAGGTCGAGCGGGTCTTTCATATCCCCTTAAGCGAACTTGCCGATGCCAAAACAGAAGTCTCCCGGTCAGAGACGGATGAATCGGTCCGAGACGGCTTTTCGATCATGCTGCCGACGGTTGGGCACGAGGTCTACGCGCCGACAGCTGCGATTCTTTTTCAATTCAGGGAAGTTGCGCTGCTCGGCAGAACCACCCGGGTCAACGACCTGGGTCAACCGCGTTTCGCCTGGCGCTAGTGCTTTACACAGGACCCGACCACACCAGCGCGCAGATTTTTTCCAGCAGTGCGCGATTGCCCTCAAGAAAGTTCACCGAGGCAAGATCATCCGAGTGCACCCATCGGAGGTTTTGCCCCTCAACGCCCCGGGGCTCACCCCGATAATCGGTTACCTGCCAGAAGTGCAGCTCGACCTCCCGATCAGGATAGACATGTACGCAGGAGAAAAGTCCATGCGCTGCCTCGACCTGCAAATTAAGCTCCTCGCGAAACTCGCGCACAAGCGCCTCAAACAACGTCTCCCCAGGCTCCACTTTGCCGCCGGGGAATTCCCACTGACCGGCATACGCCTTACCCTGTGGGCGCTCGCCGATAAGTAAACGCCCCTGGGAATCTGCGACGACCCCCACGGCGACCTTCTGTGCAGCTTCAGGTTCGGTAATCGGCATTGATGCGGATGTAGTCGTGCGTCAGGTCACAGGTCCAGACCCGCGACCGACTGCGACCCACACCCAGATCGACCACGATCGAGATATCGGTACCTTTGAGGTGTGTCGTCACCTCATCCTCATCATAGGATGGAACCCGCTCACCCCTATCGGTGATGGTAATCCCTCCAATCGATATCGCGAGACGGTGCTGAAACAGTCTCGCACCAGATTTTCCTACGGCCATGATGATCCGGCCCCAATTGGCGTCCTCTCCCGCAATAGCAGTTTTGACCAGTGGAGAATTTGCGATCGCCAGGGCAGCTTTTCGTGCCTCTGCACTGGACGCCGCACCATTCACATCGACTGTTATGAATTTGCTTGCGCCCTCGCCATCGCGCACCACCTGGATCGCCAGGTCCGTAAGCAGTTCCTTAATCGCAACACGAAATGCCTTGAGCTGAGGCGTCGATACGGACTGGGGGCTGCGGTTTGCTGCCTGTCCCGTTGCCGCCAGGAGCACGGTGTCGCTAGTTGAGGTATCACTGTCGACGGTAATGCAGTTAAAAGAAGTGCGAATTCCCTCTTTGAGCAAGGCCCGCAACACCGGTGCTGGCAGTTTGGCATCAGTAAAGATGAAGGCTAGCATCGTCGCCATATCGGGTGCAATCATGCCTGACCCTTTGGCAATACCGCACAGACTGACTTCGGTATCACCAATAAAGGTCCGTCGCGTCGCGCCCTTAGGATAGGTATCGGTCGTTCCAATCGCTCTGGCAGCGTCAAGCCAGGAGGCGGTGCGACGACTAGACGACATCCGCGATAGGGCGTTTTGAATCCGGTTTACGGGCAGTGGCTCTCCAATCACGCCAGTGGATGCAATCAATACATCACTTGGGCGACAACCTGCGGCGCGCGACGCCATGCCGGCGGTGGACCTGACATCCGTAACCCCTTGAGCACCGGTAAAGGTATTCGCATTCCCACTGTTGATGAGAATGGCTCGCGCCTTGCCCGACGCTGCCACCTTTCGGCTCCACTGTACCGGCGCAGAAGCCGTCGCCGAACGCGTGAATACGCCTGCCACCGTGGTCGCGCGATCCAGGGTCACCAGCAGCAGGTCATCCCGCCCCGGGGACTTGATCCCTGCTCGAGCCGTCTTCAGGGCCACCCCTGCGATTGCGGATACTTTTGGGAACGTCTTGGGTGCGAGCGCAGATCGCTTTAAAGATGCCATAGTGGCGTTCCAGTCTGCGTCACAGCTTACCGTGGCACTGTTTGAATTTCTTCCCCGAACCACAAGGGCAAGGCTCGTTGCGCCCTACTTTCGCGCCGGCACGGACGAAAGGCTGAGATGTATCAGCGGCCGGGCGAGCTGAACCGGTATCCACTCCCTGACCCGGCCCGACGGGCGCTTCGGACGGTCCGTCTGTCGGTGAGTCGGGGTGCAGGTATTCACGGTTTTGCTCACCGACCTGACGCTGACGAGCCTCAAGATCTGTCACCTCAGCTTCGGTCTGAACCTGAACCTTCGCAAGTATGCCCACGACATCATTTTTCACCTGGTTCAGCATGGCTGAAAACATCTCGAATGCTTCGCGTTTGTACTCCTGCTTGGGATTTTTCTGAGCATAGCCCCGCAGTCCGATTCCCTGGCGCAGATAATCCATCTGGGCAAGATGCTCTTTCCATTGTTCGTCCAGCGTTTTTAGCATCACGGCTTTTTCCAGATGACGCATTACCGGCTCGCCGACGGACGCTGCCTTCTCCTCGTAGACCCTGGAGACCTCCTCCGAGATCTTGTTGCGGAGAGTCTCCTCGTGAAGATTGTCATCAGCTTTCAGCCAATCTTCTACCGGCAGAGGAATTCCAAAATGGGTCTGAAGGTCCTGCTGCAGCGCTGGCACATCCCATTGCTCCTCAAGGCTCTCGGGCGGAATCGACCGGTCAATAATCTCGGCAATCACCTCTTCCCGGGCAGCAGTGACCGTCTCAGAAATGTTGTCTGTTGCCATCAAAGTATTTCGCTGGTCGTAGACCACCTTGCGCTGCTCGTTCGCGACGTCGTCATATTCCAGGAGTTGCTTACGGATATCGAAATTGCGTCCTTCAACTTTTTTCTGGGAGTTCTCGATCGCGCGTGTCACCCACGAATGCTCAATCGCCTCGCCCTCTTCCATCCCGAGTTTTTCCATCAGCCCAGAAACGCGGTTTGAGCCAAAGATGCGCAGCAGATTGTCCTCAAGAGACAGATAAAACCGGCTCCCGCCGGGATCTCCCTGTCGCCCGCAGCGGCCGCGTAGCTGATTATCGACCCGGCGGGATTCATTCCGCTCTGTTCCCAACACATACAGCCCACCCGCCTGGACCACCTGGTCATGGCGGGTCTGCCACTGCGCCTGGATCTCACTTTTGCGCTGTGCGTCGCCCTCACCCAGCGCCTCGAGATCCATGACGACGTTGCCGCCCAACACGATGTCAGTTCCGCGTCCCGCCATGTTGGTGGCAATCGTGACTGCGGCCAGTTTGCCGGCCTGCGCGATAATCTGCGCCTCGCGCTCATGCTGTTTTGCGTTCAGCACTTCGTGGCTGATTTTTTCTTTGTTAAGCAGTCCCGCAAGGTATTCTGAGGTCTCAATGGAAGCGGTACCGACCAAAACGGGCTGATTTCTGGACTGACAGGCTTTGATATCTTCGATAATGGCATCGAACTTTTCTTTCTGCGTTCGGTAGACCAGATCCGGCAGGTCTTCCCTGATCATGGGCTGGTTCGTTGGAATCACCAGCACTTCGAGTCCATAAATCTGCTGAAACTCAACCGACTCAGTATCAGCAGTACCGGTCATGCCAGAGAGCCGATCATAGAGTCTGAACAGATTCTGGAAGGTGATCGAGGCGAGCGTCTGGTTCTCCTGCTGAATGGCGACACCCTCTTTGGCCTCGACGGCCTGATGCAGCCCTTCCGACCATCTTCTTCCAGGCATCATTCTTCCGGAAAATTCATCAATGATGACGATCTGTCCATCTCTCACAATGTAATCTACGTCGCGCTGAAAGAGAGAGTGCGCGCGCAGGCCCGCATAAAGGTGATGCATCAGGCTGATGTTGCCAACATCGTAAAGGCTTGAGTCTTCATCCAGCAGACCAGCTTCAGAAAGCAGGCGCTCAGCATTTTCGTGTCCGGCTTCGGTCAACGATACCTGACGGGTCTTCTCATCGACGCTGAAGTCACCCGGCCCTTCTTCTTCCTCCAGACCTTCCGCCGATTCCTCGACAGGAGCCTGGCGCTCAAGCGCCGGAATGATCTTGTCAATCCGGGTGTAAAGATCGCTGCTGTCTTCTGCAGGCCCTGAGATAATCAGCGGCGTACGCGCCTCGTCAATCAGGATGGAATCCACCTCGTCGACGATCGCAAAATCAAGCGAACGCTGAACACGGTCTTCGGCGCTGAAGGCCATGTTGTCACGCAGGTAATCGAATCCAAACTCGTTGTTGGTGCCATACACAATATCGCAGGCGTAGGCCGCGCGTTTCGCCGCGCTGTCCTGACCCGACAACACCACTCCCACCGAAAGGCCAAGATAGCCATAGATCTGTCCCATCCAGTCTGCGTCACGCTGGGCAAGATAATCATTTACCGTGACCACATGCACGGTATTGCCGCAAACCGCATTGAGGTATGCCGGCAGGGTGGCCATCAGGGTCTTTCCCTCTCCTGTACGCATCTCCGCAATCTTGCCGTCGTTGAGAACCATGCCTCCGATGAGCTGGACATCAAAGTGGCGCATCTTCAGTGTCCGTCGGGAAACCTCCCTGACGACCGCAAACGCCTCGACCAGAAGCTCCTGCGGTCCTTCACCCGCTCCAGCGCGCTGGCGGAATTCGTCCGTTTTTGCCTTGAGCTCAGTGTCTGAGAGACCTTCAAGCGACGGCTCCAAGACGTTGATCTTGTCAGCAAGCGTGCTCAATTTGCGCAAAAGGCGCTGATTTCGGCTGCCAAAAATTTTCGTTGCAACTTTGCTGAACATCGAATTGATCTTTAGAAAGTGGTTAAATGACCGCGCGAGCCGAACAAGCCCGCAGATGAGACCACGCACCAGCACCCGGTCTCATACTGAAAAATTCGCGACTGAACAGTTAAATTTTATCATGGCCGACAATTCTTTCACTCGCATGGGCAGTCTGCTTGCCAACGTGCCCGAACTGCAGCAGGCCAAAGATGTGCGCATGACGAAGACCGAGCAGATAGCGTGGCGAGCCGCAGCGGGCAAGGAAATCTCCGATCACACCGTAATCAGGGCCGACCGGGGAGAGTGGCAAGTCACTGCCGATTCCCCAGTATGGGGTGACGCGGTTAGGCAGCGTCAGGCGGAAATACTCGACGCCCTGCATCGGGGGAATATTGAAGTCCGCGCACTGAAGATCAAAGTCCGTCCGCGCTATGCTGCGCCAAGCCCAGCAACCTCTGACGACGAAAACTCTCGAACGAGTCTGGATTCAAAAACAGCCGGGTTGCTCGCTCAGACCGCTGAAGGACTCAGGTCCCAGGATCTTGCTCAGGCAATCAAGCGTCTCAGTCGACATGGACGCCCCAAATCGGACTGATCAAGATCAATAACCCTGCGTGGCGAGATCCTCAAGAATCGCCTTCGCCAGATCCAAGATCTCCTTGTCCGGAGATAACTCCAACAAATCCTCGAGCGCATCTCGCGCCGCTTGATATTGCCGAAGCTCGAAATAGCTCTCACCCAACCTCAGCCGCGCGGCTTCGCCAAACGTGCTGTTGGGAAAGTAATCAAGCAAGGTGGTCATCACAGTCACGGCGTCATCGAATCCGCGCTCCAGGTAGCGTGATTCACCCAACCAATACCACCCCTGATCGGCGAGCAGACTTTGCGGGTACTTCCGAAGGAAGGTCACGAATCCCTGAGCGGCATCGAGATAACGCGCCATCCGGAATGCATCCAGCGCAGCGTCATAGACTTGCTGCTCTTCAGGTTCGATTGAGTTCGACCGTGGTGCCTCCCGATTTTGCGGCGGCAAAACAGATACCGACGTAACCGGATGTGTGCTACCCGAGCCAGTCCCGACCTCAACTGATTCCTCTGCCGAGGCTGGTCGGGATGAAAGGTCTAAATCCCTGTTTTGGCGATTTAATTCCTGGGCGTAGACAAAGCCAGACAGCGAGAGGAGAAGTAAGCCGAGGGTCCTGATCTGAACCACTGCTGACCCGCGCCAGGAGAACAAGTGACCACATCTCACGACCAGTCGATCTGACTTAGCCGCGAGACGCGCTCAGAAAAGCGAAATGGATAGACTAGTAGAGAATCTCGACGCGGCGGTTAAGAGACCAGGCGCTCTCGTCCTGACCCATCGAAATCGGACGCTCTTCACCGTACGAAATGGTCCGGATGGCATCCGGCGCAACACCCATCGCCTGGAAGATCTCACTTACCGAATTTGCACGGCGCTCACCCAAAGCAAGGTTGTATTCACGCGTGCCCCGCTCGTCAGCGTGTCCCTCGAGGACGACAGCCATGCCCGGGTTATTGAAAAGATATTGCGCGTGCGCCTCGACCACGCGCTGCGCTTCCGGTGTCAAGTTAGAGCTGTCGAAATCAAAATACACAACCCGCCGTCCCAGCGGATCGTCCATATCTGCATCGTCCTGGTCGATCGTGATGATCTCGCCTGCAGTTGCGTCATCAGAATCCACTGCAGAAGCAGACGCGTCAGTGATGACTTCCGCTCCGGTGCCGCCGATCGTGGCATCTTCCACCTCTACCGTCCCGCCTTTTTTCTTCGAAGCGGCACAGCCGGCAAGCGTTACGCCGAGAAAGAGTACCATTAAAATCGTCCAGATTCTTTGCATCTTCAGTCTCCTGTATTCGGGCCAGAAAAGCTTTGCTCGGCTTTCTCGCACTCCTTCATTAGTTGCTTCTTTAAACCCCTAGTCTTTCCTTCTTTCGGCTTTTAACCAATTACAAATTAACGCAGCTTCTTCTCCCACTTTGTCCGTTCCTCCCATCCGACCTGCCGGTTTACCGCTCCGTCAGCGGCTTGCGGCCCAGGCGGGTTCCCGAACATCACCGTCGGTCACCTTCAGCACCTGCCTGACCCGACCATCCGCTGAGACTGCTGCGAGCACTCCTTCGCTTCCCATTCGGGTCGCATAAAGAATCATCGCGCCATTAGGCGAGAAAGTCGGCGACTCATCAAGTGTACCGTCTGTCAGGACATCGGTTCTACCACTCTCCGGATAGAATACACCAATCTGATAACCCGCGCCTTGCCCGCGATTCGTTACCAGGACGATTCGATTGCCGATCGGATCGTACGACGCTCCCGCGTTTTCCTTGCCCTCCCGGGTCAACCGCTCTGCCTTGCCCCCGTTTCGGCTTACCCGGTAGATATGAGGACGGCCGTTTCGATCAGAGGTAAAGACCAGATATCGTCCATCGGGAGACCAGGCGGGCTCTGTGTCGATAGCCGGGTGTTTGGTCAGTCGGCGCATTTCTCCAGATGAGACCCCCAGCACATAGATGTCTGTGTTTCCCTTGGCAGAGACTGTCAACGCAAGCGATTTGCCGTCTGGAGACCATGCAGGCGCACTGGCCGAGCCATCAAAACGCGCAACGGGGCGGCGACTACCGGTGCTGATATCCTGCAGCCATACGTTCGCCCCGGAGCGGTTATCCGAAAACGAAACATAAGCCAGCCATTGGCCATTGGGCGACCAGGCAGGAGATAACACAGGCAAATTGGTTGTCTTGAGAATCTGCTGAGCGTTGTGGCCGTCCGAATCTGCAATCATCAACTGGTAGACCCGATCGTTCTCTTCAGTGATATTCATCGCGACGTAGGCGATGCGAGTATCGAATGCGCCTTTAATCCCAGTCATCTCATAAAAAATACGGTCACTGATCTGGTGCGCCACCTGTCTCAACTGATCAGCGCTTGCGGTGTAGCGCAAAGCGACCTTCACCCGCTCTCGATAAACGTCCAGCAATTGAAAACTCACCTCGAACCTGTCGGGGCCTTTTTCCGTAATACGGCCAACCACCAGCGCTTCCGCCTTGATGAGACGCCAGTCCTTATAGCGCACTTCGGACACCTCACTGGGTCGACTCAGAAAGTCCGCAGGAGGCAACAGTTCAAATCGCCCGGAACGATGCAGATCCGCAGCAACGATGCCGCGCAGATTTTCCGGCGGATTACCTGTGCCGTGCCAGCGAAAAGGCACGGCAGCAATCGGAATCCCCGACTTTTCACCTTGGGTGATCTCGATCGTCAGCGCGCCTGCTGCTGTGCCCGGCGGGATCGTTGCCATGGCAACAACAACGATGAGCATGAATGCATATTGGACGCCTTTGATTGAGGTCACTTTCTTTGAGGTCATGTGGGGCTCATGATTCAGGTTTGAAGACAAAATTAAATTCTTTCAGATACTCGTAAAAACGGGCCTCGCCCGGAAAAGGAAGCGGGGACGCCTTGAAAATAGCATTTTCTGCGGATTCATCCAAACGCGCGTTGCCGCTGCTTCGAGTCATCTTCACGGAGAGTACATTTCCCTGCCGATCTACCTTGACAAGAAACGCGACGCTTAGGCCAGAGAAGTCTCCGGGCTCGCTCCAATTCTTTTCAACCTGCTCCTTGATCGCCCAAGCCACGGCACCAAAAGCGGAGACGGCCTCACTCTCGTCACGCTCAGCTTGAGCTTTAGCCTCGGCAGCTTTTTTTGCTTTTTCGGCCTCTTTGCGTTTTCTTTCAGCTTCGGCCTTACGCTTTTTCTC
>DLPX01000050.1:33957-34080 GCA_002477475.1 Proteobacteria bacterium UBA7447 | reverse complement strand
GCTTCGGCTTTTTTCTTTTTCTCCGCTTCTAGCTTCTTTTTGCGCTCGGCCTCTTTTTTCTTCTTCTCTTCGGCTTTTCGCTTTTCTTCCGCTTTTCGTTTTTTCTCGGCTTCGGCTTTTTTC
>DLPX01000050.1:0-33613 GCA_002477475.1 Proteobacteria bacterium UBA7447 | reverse complement strand
TTTCTCGGCTTCGGCTTTTTTCTTCTTTTCTTCGATTCGCCGCTTTTCCCGCTCTATCGCGGCAAGATCAATCGCCTTGGCCTGAACCGGTTTTGCGGGCGCAGGCGTCACCGCGCGGGGCTGAATCAGAAGACTGACACCCAGCAATGCCCCAAAAGCAACATGGATAACAACCGCGTAAATGAAGGCCCGAACAGGGGTGCCGACGTTTCGCGAAGTGCGGCGCACTGGCAATCAGTTATCTAGGGAATCAGTTACCAACCCAACCCCGGGGACGCCCGCCTGCTGCAACAGCACCATTGCCTGCACCACTGCGTCGTAACGCACGCTCTTGTCTGCGCGCACGAGAAACTCTGTCTCGGGGCTATTGCGCATAACAATGTCGGCTTTGACCCGGATCTCTTGAAGCGTCTCGATCGGATCCGGATCATCGTTGATGAAGTACTGCTCATTTTTATCCACGTGGACAACAAAAGGCTCAGTACTCTTTTCCGAAACGGCTTTTGCGCTTGCCTGGGGCAATTCGACACTGACCCCCTCCATCAGCAAAGGGGCCGTAACCATGAAAATCACTAGCAATACCAGCATGACGTCGATATACGGCACCACATTGATCTCGCTCATCTGGCGTTTGTGACGACGCGGGCGCATAGGGCAGTCTTCTCCCTATCCGCGTCGGCGGCCGCTGACCGCTTGGCGGTTAACGATACTCGCGAATTCCTCAACGAATACGTCATAGCGAGCGATCAAGGACTCCGCTCCGGCCGAGAACCGGTTATAGGCAATGACCGCAGGAATGGCCGCAAACAAACCCATCGCGGTCGCAATCAAGGCTTCGGAAATACCAGGCGCCACCGTGGCAATCGACACGCTCTGCAAGGCGCCCAGGGACCGGAACGAGTTCATGATCCCCCAGACCGTACCGAAAAGGCCGACATAAGGACTGGTTGATCCCACTGTGGCGAGGAACGGCAGACGGGACTCAAGCGTCTCAATCTCCCTGCTCAGCGCGACACGCATGGCCCGTTGCACCCCCTCAACCAGGTCAGTTCTTTCAACGGACGCATTGCCCGCAAGACGGCTGTATTCACGATACCCGGCTACAAAGATGCTGGTCATCCCAACCGGCTCTTCTCCACTTTCGCTGCATCGCCGGTATAGACCGTTTAACTCTCCACCCGACCAGAACTCTGCCTCAAAATCATCTGCTTCCTGGCGCAGTCTTTTGAGCGTATTGGCTTTGGTGAAGATCACGGTCCAAGAGACCAGCGACGCCGCGACCAGAATCAGCATCACCAACTGCACCAGCAGACTGGCCTGCAAAATAAGATCAAGAATCGACAGCGACTCATTGCTGACGGCAATTTTCACAGCTTCGTTCATGGGGTGGTTTTCCCTTCCTGAATAAATGACGGCAGAGCACAAGGTCTCAGCGAGACCGGCTCCACGCAAGCGAGCCGTATTTCACCCGCACACAGAACTTTTTCCGCCAATGCCACGTGCTGGCGCAAAGTGACGCTGGCTGGCCGCCGGCGAATCACTTCAACAGACACCTCCAATGCATCGCCAAGGTGTGCTGGCTGGAGAAAATCGAGCTGGGCAGAACGGACGACAAACATCAGCTGTCCCTGCGCTGCGAGCTCTCTGAGATCAATGCCGTAGTGTCGCAACCATTCGGTACGCGCCCGCTCCATAAATTTAAGGTAGTTCGCGTAATACACGATCCCACCTGCGTCGGTATCCTCATAGTACACCCGAACTGGCCAGACAAAGACTGGGGCGTCCGTCATCAGTTCGATAGCCCCGGAAATTTCAGGGTGCACACCCTATCGCAAATTGCCGGCACGCCGATGGCGGGCAAATGAGCATTTCCTGACCTTTTCATGTCAGTCCGATTTACGCTCGGTTCCGAAAAGGCCCGCTTGCGGTGCATCCTGATTTGGCGCCTGCAGGCCAAAGTGGCGATAAGCCGTAGCCGTTGCGGTGCGACCGCGCGGGGTACGCATCAGGAATCCGGACTGGATCAGGAACGGCTCTACCACATCCTCCAAGGTGCCACGCTCTTCTCCAATTGCTGCCGCAAGGCTGTCAACACCTACCGGACCGCCATCAAATTTTTCCATAATCGCCAGCAACAGCCGCCGGTCCAGCGCATCCAGTCCGAAACTGTCGACCTCAAGAAGATCCAGGGCCTCATTCGCCAGGGCGCCGCCGATCACACCATCCGCTTTGACTTGGGCAAAATCCCTGACCCGACGCAAAAGACGGTTTGCAATACGCGGCGTCCCGCGACTGCGCTTGGCAATCGCTTCAATACCGTCCTGCTCGCTGGTGAGGCCCAGGATTCGCGCGGACCGTTCAACGATCATGGCCAACTCATCACTCGGATAGAACTCGAGACGCTGCACAATGCCAAAGCGATCCCGCAGCGGAGATGTCAATAATCCTGCCCGAGTGGTTGCCCCCACCAGCGTAAAGGGAGGGAGGTTCAGTTTGATGGATCGCGCGGCTGGACCCTCTCCAATCATGATATCGAGCTGATAATCCTCAAGGGCCGGATACAGGATCTCTTCAACCGCGGGACTCAGGCGGTGAATTTCATCAACAAACAGCACGTCGTGCGGCTCAAGGTTGGTCAAAATCGCAGCAAGGTCGCCCGCCTTTTCCAGCACAGGGCCCGACGTCTGTCGCAGACTGGCCGCCATTTCGTGCGCGAGAATGTTTGCCAGGGTCGTTTTGCCGAGACCGGGCGGACCAAACACCAAAACATGATCCAATGCTTCCGCCCTGCCTTTGGCGGCGGCAATAAAAATAGCTAACTGCTCGCGTACTTTGGGTTGGCCAATAAATTCATCCAGCGTCAGCGGGCGCAGACTCCGATCGATAACTCGGCCGTGACTTGAATCGTCATCCGCACTGGGATTAATCAGCGGATCATGCTCGCTCATGATGCTTCCCGAGATAACGTTTTCAATGCTTCGCGGATAAGGGTTTCCACCGCAGGGGTTCCGTCGACTTCCACAGCCCGTACTGCGCGGTTGGCCTCGTTTTCACGGTACCCCAACGCCATGAGGGCACTGACAGCATCCTGTTGCGGTGTCAGGGAGACCCCGGAGGCATCAGAACCGGACCCGGTGACTGCTTCGAGCCGGTCACGAAGCTCAATCACCAGTCGCTCCGCGGTCTTTCGACCGATACCCGGTACCCGGGTCAACTGCGCAATATCGCCCGCCGCCACACAGGCGGTCAGTTCCTCCGCGGTCAAACCCGAAAGCAACGCAAGCGCCACTCTTGGACCCACGCCACTGATTTTTAGCAGCACACGAAATACATCCCGCTGTCTTAGATCAGAAAATCCAAAAAGCAGGTGAGCGTCATCCCGAATCGCAAGGTGAGTAAATAACGAGACCTTCTCCCCCGCTTCGGGCAACTCATAAAAAGCAGTCATGGGTGCCTCAAGTTCATAAGCAACGCCGCCCACATCTACCAGCAACTGAGGCGGATGTTTATAGACCAACGTGCCGCTAATCTGTCCAATCACTGCTGCAGTCCTTTTGGCTTTTTTAGCCGATCAGCAACCTGGGCAACGGTCCGCCGCTGTTGACCCTCAGCATGATGAAGATGGCAGATAGCACAGGCGAGCGCGTCTGCCGCATCCTGAGGCGGCTTTCGATCCATGCCCAACAGGACTCTCACCATGTGCTGCACCTGTTCCTTGTCCGCGCGGCCCGTGCCGGTGATTGCCCGCTTGATTTCCAGCGCACTGTATTCACTGATCTCGAGGTCACTCTCCGCCAGCGCCAATAACGCACTTCCCCTCGCCTGTCCAAGTATTAGCGCTGATTGGGGGTTTGCCGAGACGAAGACTTTTTCAATAGCCCCGCTCACCGGCTGGAAACGGCTTATCACCTCCCGGATCCGCTGGTGAATCTGAACCAATCGTGATCCCAAAGAACCAGTTCCTGTGCGCACGCATTCACTGTGAATATAGTGCAAAGACTGGCCCCGTGCCTCCACGACCCCGATTCCGGTCACCCGAGAACCCGGATCAATCCCAATGGTCCTCAAGGCTTCCACAGGCATCGCCAACAGGCCTACGAACCGAGAGCCGATTCCTCTGGGAAACTCGCGTTCGTGGAAACTTCCTGCACATCGTCGAGTTCCTCAAGAGCGTCGACCAGGCGAATTACCTTCTCCGCGTCTTCATCACCGACCGGGGTCTCATTGGAGGGTCTTTCAATGACCTGTGCCAGTTCCGGCTCCAGTCCTGCTTCTTTAAGCGCATCATTGACGACATCGTAGGTTTCCGGCGGTGCAAGCACTTCGATCGAGCCGTCGGCAACCGTTTCAACATCGTCTGCCCCAGCGCCAACTGCGGCTTCCATCACGGCTTCCTCATCGGTTCCGGGCGCAAAAATAAACAGCCCGGTCTTGCTGAACAGGTAGGCAACTGAACCCTCTGTCCCAAGATTGCCGCCGTGCTTGCTAAAGAGATGTCGTACTTCTCCGACCGTGCGGTTTCGGTTATCCGTCATGCAATCCACCAGGATCGCTACCCCACCCGGAGCATAGCCCTCATAGCGGATTTCTTCGTAGGACACCCCTTCCAGTTCACCGGTACCTCTCTTGATGGCACGGTCAACCGTATCGCGCGTCATATTGGCCGACAAGGCCTTGTCGATCGCGGTGCGCAGCCTCGGGTTGGACGCACTGTCTCCGCCCCCTGCTCGGGCGGCCACGGTGATTTCCCGAATCAGTTTGGTGAACAACTTACCGCGTTTCGCATCCTGAGCCGCTTTGCGAAACTTGATGTTGGCCCACTTGCTATGCCCCGCCATTCTTATCTTCTCCTAACCAGAAATACCCCAACAAGAGCACTCTTTGAAGCAGTCTACTCTGCCATTACATCATTTCTCGTGCTATCTGCGCGAGCACTGCCCGGTTCGTCCATGACCAAAGAGACTCTGTCGCGAAAGAAAGCCGCTCCCACCGACTGAGATCATGCTCTGCGGGGTTCAGGGTAACTTCGCAACGCTCGGGTAAACGTAGCGAAAAAACATGCTCGAGATTCTCGGTAACCCCAGGGCCGTAACGATACCGATATTCAGGCAGAATATAAAAACGCTGAGCCAGATGATGATTGCGCCAGCCTCCGTCTGCCTCGATTCCGGTCTCCTCGTAGAGCTCTCTGCGAGCCGCTGACTCAGGCGTCTCAGTAAGGGACTGCAGGCTGCCGGTCACCGATTGCCAAAACCCTCCGCCCGCGCGCTGGAGTAAGAGGGTCTCACCTGAGTCCGTGTAGACCACCACCAGAACAGACTCGGGCTGCTTGAAACCTGACGGAGGCCGGAGAAGACTTGAGCTCAACCCGCTGTCGTGCCGCCACTCTGTGCCGTACTCGAAAGCCGCAGGCCAAGTTCCCGCATTTGCTCTGCATCCACTTCCCCGGGCGCGTCGGTAAGCAGGCACGATGCTTTTTGGGTCTTGGGGAAAGCAATGACATCACGAATCGACTCCTCCCCCGCAGCCATTGACACGATCCGGTCTATGCCAAAAGCGATTCCGCCATGAGGTGGTGCGCCATACCGCAATGCATCTAACAGGAAACCGAACTGGGCTTTGGCTTGGGCTTCATCAAGGCCGAGCGCCTCGAAGACCTGCTGCTGGATAGCGCTCTGGTGGATACGAATCGATCCGCCACCGATTTCAGTCCCGTTAAGCACAAGATCGTAAGCGCGGGACCGAACCGAACCGCGATCACTTTCAAGAAGCGGCACATCCTCCGGGTGAGGCGCGGTAAACGGATGGTGCAGGGCAACCCACCGACCCGCGTCGGAGTCCTCTTCGAGAAGTGGGAACTCCACCACCCAAAGCGGCTGCCAGCCTTCGGCCACAAGACCCAGATCATGTCCCAGTCGAATCCTGAGACCTCCCAAAGCATCGTTGACGACGCGGGCACGGTCAGCGCCGAAGAAAAGAAGGTCTCCCTCTTCTGCGCCTGCCCGCTCCATCACCTGCTGTACAACCGCATCGGGTAAGAACTTCAAGATCGGCGACTGCAGGCCGTTCACTCCGTCCGCGAGACTGTTGACCTTGATATAGGCAAGGCCGCCGGCACCAAACTGCTTAACAAACTCTGTGTAACCGTCTATCTGCTGTCGACTGAGGACCGCCCCACCCGGCACCCGGAGTACAGCGACACGACTGCCGGGCGTGGTTGCCGGTCCGGCGAACACTTTAAACTCCACCTCAGCCATCAGATCGGCAATATCGACCAGTTCAAGCGGAATGCGCAGATCCGGACGATCGGTTCCAAAACGCTGCATCGCCTCAGCATAGGTCAGGGTCGGTAGAGGATCCGGTAGATTTACTGACAGGACGCTTTTGAACACCGAACGCACCATTTCCTCCATGAGGGACATGATGTCGCCCTCCTCGACGAAGGACATTTCGATATCGAGTTGAGTAAATTCCGGCTGACGATCCGCTCGCAGGTCCTCATCCCGAAAACATCGTGCGATCTGATAATAACGCTCGAAACCGGAGACCATCAGGAGTTGTTTAAATAACTGTGGCGATTGGGGCAAGGCAAAAAACTGGCCCGGATGCACCCGACTTGGAACCAGATAATCTCGGGCGCCCTCGGGCGTGGACCGGGTAAGCACCGGGGTCTCCAACTCAACAAAATCGCGATCATCCAGGTATCCGCGCAATGCACGAATCACCTGATACCGCAGGCGCAGGTTACGCTGCATCCGGTCACTGCGAAGGTCGAGATATCGATACCGCAGGCGCAACGCCTCGCCCGTGTCAGGATCCTCAATGGGGAACGGCAAGGGGTCAGCACTGTTGAGTACCGTGATCTCAAGACCGAGCAGTTCGATCTCACCCGTGGGCAGGTCAGGGTTTACTGTGCCTTCCGGGCGCAGCCGGACACGTCCGACGACCTGCAGGACATATTCACTTCTTACGGATTCGGCGACGGCAAACTGCTGCTCCCGATCAGGGTCAAAGACCACCTGCACTAAGCCACTGCGATCACGTAGGTCGATAAAGATGACCCCGCCGTGATCCCGGCGACGCTGCACCCAACCACATAGTCGAATCTCGCGATCTACCGATGTGGCATCCAGATCGGCGCAAAGACAGTCACGCTGTTCACTCATGATAAATAACTCCGGCCATTCAACCGGGCTGATAGGTTTCCCGCTCAGGCGGATTTAGAGGCCGAGGAACCAGACTTGCCGCTTGAGGACTTGCTTGACGAAGTCGATGCGCTGGAGGATTTGTCCTGCTTTCCAGAACCTCCGGAACTGCTCCCTGAATCGCTGGACGAATTGCTTTCCTTCTTTGCGTTCTCCGCGGGCTTTTTCTTGTCTGAATTTTTGAAGTCCGTCTCGTACCAACCCGTGCCCTTCAGTCGGAAGGCTGCGGCAGACACCTGCTTGCGCAATGTCGCATCCCCGCACTCCGGGCAGAAAACCAAAGGCTCATCAGACAACTTCTGTAAAGCCTCAAGATAATGACCACAGTTATTGCAGACGTACTCGTAGATGGGCATGGGTGATTCCAACAAAGACAATATCTAAAACCAGGCCGCGGCAGGCTGTTTCGCCCAGAACCAGCGGGTGGGGGATTATACCCTGCCCGAGGACCTGACTTTAAGGATCCTCGCCTGCCTCTTTACTGAATAGCCTGACCCGAGCGCCAGCCAGCATCTGAGCAAGGTGGTGACGAATTAGCCACAAACAGACCAATGACGGCAGGACCATGACCGCCGTGATCACAAAAAACACGCCCCAATCACCGTTCAGCCAGTCCACCAGGGCACCCGAGCTTGAGGCGAACAAGGTGCGGCCTGCCGTGCCGATGGAGGCAAGTAGCGCATACTGGGTTGCCGTGTAAGTCCGATCCACCAGCATGGAGATAAATGCGACGAAAGTCACTGTCGCGAACGCTCCAGCAAGATCATCCATGATGACGGCAAACGCGAACATCGGCTCAGACTTGCCGGACCAGGCCAGCAATGAGAACAAGAGGTTGGTCAGCGCCATCAGAATGCCGGCGAGGAACATGGCGCGCACCAAGCCCATCCGGACCGCAAAAAGGCCTCCGAGCAAAGTAAACGCAACCGTTGTCACCCAGCCGAGACCTTTGGAGTACAGCGCGATGTCGGCCTTGGAAAAACCGATTTCCTTGTAGAACAGTATCGACATTCGGCCCAAAAACGCCTCACCGATCTTGAATAAAAAGATGAAGCCAAGTACCGCCATGGCGATGGCGAACCCGTTGCGACGGAAGAAACTCGCCAGAGGGCCAATCAGCGTCGTGCCCAACCAGGTCACGATTCCGGCAATCACGCCGCTGAAATTGAGTCTGGACCTAAGGGCATCCTCGTCTTCCGCCTGAGCCTGGGTCCGCGCCGCTGGCGGCAGTTCAGGCACAGCCATCAAGGCGATATTGCACAGTACGACCACGGACCCCAGGATCAGGAATGTGGACTGCCAATAGTTGATCACACCGGCGTGCTGCAAGGCCTCAGCCGTAACGAGCGCCACCACGCCGCCCAGCTTGTATCCCGTCCACCAGCCCACAACGGCAACCGCTGCACCCGCTGCCATGGCCGCGCTTTCATTGGAGCCCACCTGTTCAATCCGAAGCGCATCAATGGTGATGTCCTGGGTCGCAGAAGCAATCGCAATGACAAGCGCGATTGCAATCACTCCCTGAAGATTGGTCACCGGATCGAAAATGCTCCAAAAAGTGAGGCAGATCAGGATCACTGCCTGCAGGCTCACAATCCATGCGCGCCGATGTCCCAGTCTTGCAGTGAGCAGTGGTACCTGTATCCGGTCGATCAGCGGTGCCCAGAGGAAATTGATCGCATAAACCCCAAAGATCAACCCGGCCCAGCCGATAGTTGCCCGACTGAGACCGTCCTCTTTGAGCCAGAGTGTCAGGGCGCTGCCAATCAGCACCCAGGGAAATCCACTGATCAGGCCGAGCAGTGCGATCCGCGCCATCCTGCGGTCAAGATAAATACTGAAGGTCTGCGCGAAAGAGGCCGGGCTCCCCGTATTTTGCCCGTCTGAAGACATCCCCAGCTTCCGATTAGAGCTTAGTTCTGAGCCAGCGATCGCTGACGCGATAATCAATGATCAAGGGTGCGTGGTCTGAAAAACGCTCGTCCTTGAATATCTGCACCGCTTGCGCCCGTTTGGCAATCGTCGGCGTCGCGATCTGATAGTCAATCCGCCAGCCGACATTCTTGGCCCAGGCCTGGCCACGATTCGACCACCATGTGTACTGATCCTCTCCAGGCTCGATCTTGCGGAAAACATCGACCATGCCGCCATCATCAAACCACCAGTCCATCCAGGCGCGCTCCTCAGGCAGGAACCCGGAGTTTTTCTGGTTGCCACGCCAGTTTTTGATATCGATATTCTTGTGGGCGATATTGATGTCCCCGCAAATGATGTACTCGCGACCACTTTCGGCAAACTTCTTTAAAAGGGGCTTAAGCCGCTCCATAAGGTCATATTTGAATTCCTGGCGAACTTCACTGCTGGAACCGGACGGCAGATAAAGCGACACCACACTGAGCCGCCCATAGTCCGCCTGCACCCAGCGCCCTTCGCTGTCCAAGTCCGCCCAGCCCAAACCTTCCTGAATCCGGTCAGGCTTTTTCCGGCAGTACAGGGCAACACCGCTGTAGCCCGGCTTTTCGGCGTCAACATAGCAGTGGGTGTAACCCTGGGGGAAGTAACAGTCGTCGGTGCGCTGAAACGGCTGGATCCGGGTTTCCTGAAGACAGACAAAGTCAGCGTCTTGCGAGGGCAGCCAATCAAAGAAACCTTTCCGGGCGGCCGCACGGATACCGTTGCAGTTTAGGGTTATGATCCGCATGTTCCGCGATACCGATGAATGATCAGGTGGTGAAATGTCCCGAGCAGATGAGCGTGAACATGCTTTCCTGCAGTTTGCCCTGGAGACCGGGGTGTTGCGCTTCGGAGAGTTTACCCTCAAATCCGGACGAGTAAGTCCTTACTTCTTTAACGCGGGCCTATTCAACAGCGGCGCGAAACTCTCGCGGCTGGCGGCTTTTTATGCCGCAGCCCTTGCCGAACTTGAACCAGAACCTTTCATGCTTTTTGGTCCTGCCTACAAAGGCATTCCACTGGCCTCGGCGACTGCCGCGGCCCTCGCCGATCATCATCAGCGGGATGTGCCCTTTGCCTTCAACCGCAAAGAAATAAAGGACCACGGAGAGGGAGGCCAACTCGTCGGCGCCCCCCTTGAGGGAGACGTCGTAATCGTAGATGACGTGATCACCGCGGGCACGTCCATCCGCGAGTCGGTTGACCTCATCCATTCGGCAGGCGCCCAGGCTGCTGCCGTAATGATCGCCCTTGATCGAGAAGAGGCTGTCACCGAGGAAGGTGATTCAGCCATCGACCATGTTGCCAAAACCTACGGCCTCAGGGTGCACACACTCGCGCGCTTCTCGACCTTGCTTGAGTTCCTGTCAGATCGTCCGGATCTTGCGGCCCACCTGGGCGCGCTTCAGGCTTACCAGACCCAGTACGGGCTGACTACCCGGCTGGAGTGAACTGGAAAGTCTGTCCTCCGACCGACGCCTCGTACATCAGTCCGCCGATCAGGCCCTTATAAATCTTGGGAAACACCGCATACCCCCATTCTTAATGATTTTGGATGTTATTGACGCGAAGCGGGAACGCTTCCCGAACGCTTCTAAACCACTCGAGACGCACGAGATTTTACTGATTCAAAAAAATTGCTATTGATTCAATCTTGGGTGTCATTTCTGCTTGCGGCGAGGGCCCGGACCGCCAAATAAAACACTTCAAAGTCACGATCCGCTTTTTCGAACAACCCGGCAAAAAGATCAATGTCGTCATGATACGAACCAACCGAGGCGAGTTTTGCGTTGTTGAGCCCCTCTTCAAACCAGCCATCCCAGTTACTGACTCTGTTTTCGTTACGCATCTTCCGATACCTCTCAGCCAACTCACCTAACATTATTTCTTTCTGCAGGCGCATGTCCGCCTGGGTAATCGATCTTGCGTAAAGTTCGCCTAAAGCGAGGCGCGTATCCCGAGTGAGGTTAACTGCCTTATCGTTACGTGCAGCATCCACCTTGAAATCTTCGAGGCTTGCTGTCCTGCCTGAGTCGGTCAGCCACTGCTCTACCCCAGCCCGAGCCACAAAGGTGGCAAACGATTCATTAAACGTAGTGTCGCCGGTAATAAACAGCAATTCGTGTGCGAGTTCATGAAAAATGAGTTCCGCAACTTGTGTATCCGAATAATGCAGCACCGAACTCACCACCGGATCGGCAAACCATCCGAGTGTCGAGTAGGCTGCGACCGGACATACTGCCGTCTCATACCCTGCGGATTCCAGCCCTTCGGAAAAAGCGAGAGCGTCCGCCCGATCAAAATAGCCCTGATAGGCCACACACCCGGTGATGGGATGACAAAAAAGCTTTGGCTCAGTTGAAAACTCCTCCGCCGCTACCACACTCCATAAAATAAAATCGCGGCCGATATCGGTAAACCGTCTGTAACTGCCGGTTGCGGGCAAAAAGAGCGCGCTTTCGGCGTAGTCGCGAACACTCTGCACAAAACGCAACCGATCGCGCAGAGGGTCCGATGTTTTAGGATCACGGATTACCTCGTCGATCGGCCTGCTGTGCCAAAGCAGGGCTGATTGTCCCACTGCCGCCTGGGTGTAATAGGCGACGCTTTGGCAACCACTCAGGCAAGCCATTGCGAGGCACCAAAGTACGGCGCGCAAGCATCGGTTCAATGAAAAATCTCCTCTTCTGGCCGAATCAAGACCGGTTTCTAGTTTAGGCAATTCTCGTTATATTTATGTTCGAAACTGAAGAACAATTTTGAGAGTTATGCTTTGAATACAGACCCATTCTCCAAAAGCGACCTGGCCGAACGCTTCCACCGTGACGGGGTTGCTCTTATCCGAAACGGTGTCGATGACTCCTGGATAAAACTCTTAAAAAAAGGTCTGGACAAGCATGTCGAGACACCGACCATCCGGGGCCGGATCTGGGATCGGGACGATCATGGAAGAACGTGCTTTTATGACAGTCAGGCATGGCAGCAGATACCTGAATACCAGAAATTTATTGAGCAATCGCCCATCGCATCTATTGCAGGACAACTGCTGAATACGCAACGGGTGAACTTCTTTTTCGATGCGGTCTTTGTCCGCACCCCGGGGGCTCAGTTTCGCACCCCTTTTCATCAGGATGAGCCTTACTGGTCCGTGAAAGGATTTGATACCTGCTCCATCTGGATGCCGTTAGTCGCTGTCGAGAAGAAAAGCGCCTTGGAGTTTGTGCGAGGCTCACATCGCTGGCCGCAGAAATTTCAACAAACCAACTTTGGCGCCTTGACGCAGGACGCGCGCGACCAGCGCCAGGAAGTTACAGATGGGGATTACGAACCCTTCCCCGATATTGAAGGCCATCGAGAGAATTACGAGATCCTGAGTTGGGATATGTCGCCCGGAGACTGCGTTGCCTTTAATGGCCGGATTATTCACGGCGGCTCGGGCAACCTTGGCCCGGACCGGGATCTCAAGGTCTTCAACACCCAGTGGCTGGGTGACGATGTCCGCGTCTGCTTTAGAGAGGAAGGCATGGACCCGGATCATTCTGCCGTGATGCGTGAGCAAGGCCTTGCACATGGGGATCGGATCGGTACGGATCTCTATCCCGAATTCCGGCTTTAACTCAACGATCCTTATCTCTCGCATAGGCACTACCCGGCAGGTCGTGCTCCGGATAGCGTTTTTGTCCCCGAACCTGGTAGGGTTTCAGATCAACCATCTCACTTCCTAAATTTACGGAGCCTCCTGTGGCAACAAAACAGCCCAATCTGCTTTTCATTCAGGCAGACCAACTCAAGCCCCAGGTACTTCCGATGTACGGCGGACCTGCCCTCACCCCGCATGTGTCCCGGCTGGCGGATAGCGGCGTTACCTTCGACAACGCTTATTGCAACTTCCCCCTGTGCGCACCGTCCCGGTTCTCAATGCTCTCGGGCATGCTGGCCAGCAAGATTGGCGCTTACGACAACGGTGCGGAATTTCCGGCCCACCTTCCCACCATGGCCCACTACTTAAGACTTGCCGGCTATCGCACCAGTCTCTCGGGTAAGCAGCATTTTGTTGGGCCCGACATGCTGCACGGATTTGAAGAGCGCCTGGTCCCCGAACTTTATCCTACGGATTTTTCCTGGACGCCGAGCTGGGAAGAACTGCGCATGGACTCCAACAACAACGCCAGTGGCGTGACTCGCTCCGGGGTATGCAAGCGCAGCGTTCAGATCGATCACGATGAAGCCGTCTTTTATCGTGCAAAAGCCAAACTGCATGACTTTGCTCGTATGGACGATACGCCCTTTTTCCTGGTGGCCTCGTTCACCCATCCGCATGAGCCGTACTACGCGCTGCAGCAATACTGGGATCTTTATCGGCATGATGACATCAGCCTGCCTGACACCCCTCTTCAACCGGAGGAAGCTCGTGAGGTGCACACCACCCGCATGCTTCACCACGCTATGCTGATCGACAGCGGCATCACTGACGAACACGTCAGGACAGCAAGACACGGCTATCTCGCCAACGTTTCCTATTTTGACGATATGGTGGGCGGCCTGATCAAGACTTTAAAGGACACCGGATTGCTGGAGAACACGGCGATTGTGGTGACGGCCGATCACGGGGACATGCTCGGCGAACACGGACTCTTCTATAAGAAGCATTTCTTCGAGGACTGTATCCGGGTGCCGCTCATCCTCCACTGGCCCGAACGATTTGGCGCAAGCCATCAATCCCGCCCGAGTTCCCTGGTGGATCTTCTCCCCACGCTGTGCGATCTCGCGGGTCTGGCGCTTGAAGATCACGCGCCTCATCCGCTCGATGGGCAAAGCCTTGTCAGCGCCTGTGAGGGCGCCGACACGAGTACTGCTGCGCCTGTTTATGCCGAGATCACATCAGAAGGTGTTCCGACACCCATGTTTATGGTTCGAAAGGAGCGCTACAAACTCCTGAGCGGCGGAGACGCCCCACCTGTCTTGTTTGATCTCGTCAATGATCCCCATGAACGCAGCAATCTTGCTTCGGATCCAGCACACGCTGACGCGCGGCGTGACCTGGAAGCGCTAACCCAGGCCCAATGGGATTCCGATACGCTGCAGACCCTGATCACCATTAGCCAGCGTCAGCGCCGGCTGGTGCATGCCGCACAGCAAAAGGGGAAATCCCCAAACTGGGAGCACCAAACAGAAGATGCGACGACACCCTGGATTCACCGCGGTCCGGAAGGCTATAACGACTGGGCCTGGAAGGGTATAGACGACACGTAATTCCGCCTTGGTGAGACCTCTGGCTCAGCATAAAATCCAATGCTGATGCTGCCATCCAACTCGGACCTGACGTCGACATGGCCGATCCTTGTGACTTTCTTGAATGCTATCTGGTCGGTGGAGCCGTAAGAGACGCTTTACTGAATGAAGCCGCTGGTGATCGCGACTGGGTGGTCATCGGGTCGAGTCCAGAAGACATGCTGGAACGGGGATTTCGGGCGGTCGGCAAAGACTTCCCGGTTTTTCTGCATCCCGTCTCAGGGGAGGAATACGCGCTTGCCCGCCGAGAGCGTAAAACCGGACCCGGCTACACAGGCTTTGCGACCGAAAGCGGCTCGGATGTCACGCTCGAAGAGGACCTGTCGCGTCGCGACCTCACGGTGAACGCCATGGCACAGGATGCCGACGGAGGCTTGATTGACCCCTTTGGCGGCGCGCAGGATCTCAACAACGGTATCCTGCGCCATGTCTCAGACGCCTTTGTTGAAGATCCGCTGAGGGTGCTGCGGGTCGCGCGCTTTGCAGCCCGGTACGCTGGACGAGGCTTTGCGGTTGCCCCTGAAACGGTTGATCTCATGCGCAGGATCAGCGCGTCCGGCGAGTTGGCTTCCCTGGTTCCCGAGCGGGTCTGGCAGGAAACCTGTCGCGCCTTGGGCGAGGCAAACCCCAGTGAATTTATCCGCGTGCTGCAACGGTGCGATGCCCTTGACATCATCTTTCCTGAAATTGCGGCGCTGCAGGGTGTGCTGCAAAATGTCGAGCATCATCCAGAGGGCGATGCATTTTTACACACGCTGATGGCGCTGGATGCCGCAACCAAAATCTCTCAGCAAAAAGAGGTTCGCTTTGCCGCCCTGGTGCACGATCTGGGCAAAGCCAAGACGCCCCAAAATGAGTGGCCGCGTCATATCAAGCACGAACACCGGGGCGTGACGATCGTCAACGCACTTTGTGACCGGCTGCGGGTTCCCAGTGACTATCGCGAGCTGGCGGTCCTTGTGACACGAGAGCACCTTCTGATGCATCGGCTTGCCGAACTGCGTCCTGAAACCGTACTGAAACTCTTGAATCGCCTGGACGGATTTCGACGTTCTGAGCGGCTTGATTCTTTTTTGACCGCATGCCGTGCTGATGCCACAGGCCGGGGCGACGGCACACTCGGGGACTACCCGCAGCAACCACTGTTGGAGAAGTACTTTGCGGCCGCAAAGGCGGTGGATCTATCTGACCTTGCAGATTCACCTCATGACGGCAGGGCGCGCAAAAAAATAGTTGAAGAACGACGTCTCGATGCAATCAGCGAAATTCATCAAAACCGTGAGACGGCCTGCTAGCTCAACTGGTTACCAGAACAGGATCAGCAGTATGCTGCCCAGCGCAATCCGGTAAAGCACAAAGGGCGTCATGCCCACACGGCTGATAAACCTCAGAAAAAGTGCGATCACGGCCCACGCGCTCAAAAAAGCAACAACCACCCCCAGAGCAAAAAGATTCCAAAGGACAGCGTCGTCAGATTGCATCATGGAGACCGCTTTAAAACAGCCTGCCGCGGCAATAATGGGAATCGCCATGAGAAAGGAAAACCGCGCCGCGGCCTCACGAGATAATCCGAGCATCAACCCCGCCGTGATCGTAATGCCCGAGCGTGATGTCCCGGGGATCAAAGCCAGCGCCTGAAACACACCAATCAACACGGCATCCTTGAATCCCAAATGACTCAGGGCCCTAGTCTCTGATCGATACCGATCGGCCCACCAGAGCAAAACCGCAAATCCGATTGTCGCTGCCGCAATAACCAGCGGATGACGCAGCAGCAGCTCTACTGTTTCATCAAGAAAAAAGCCAACCACCACTGCCGGCATCGTCGCCACAATGACCAACCACCCGATGCGGCTTTCTTTGGTTTTTCCACCGCTGCCCCATTGGCCAAAACAGCCCGCCACGATGCCAACAAGATCTCGCCGCAGATAGACCACAACCGCTCCGAGTGTCCCCACATGGACTGCCACATCAAAGGCCAGTCCCTGATCCGGCCAATCTGCCAGAATCGGCAACAGAACAAGATGCGCCGAACTCGACACCGGCAGGAATTCAGTGAGGCCCTGCACCAGCGCGAGCCAGACTGCCTGGCCGAAATCAATCATAACGATCCACTTCGGTCGCGCAATTTGAATCCTTGCAAGGGCTTGTCTGCCTGCTTGCCAAATGCCATCACCTTGAAAGCTTCGCCCATCTGCGAAGGCAAGATCAGCCCTTTTACTTCGGCCGCTGTTTTCAGCATTTGTTTCTCATCATCGTTTGGCTGTGGCGAAGCGAGTTCCAAAAGCCCGAGTCCCAAAAGATACGCTTCCTGACTTGTATATCCGAGAACCTCAAGACCCGATTCCCGACCCGCATCTGCAAGCGCTGAAAAATTCACGTGAGACGTCACGTCCTGTATTCCGGGATAGATCAAAGGATCATTATGCGCCTGATGCAGGTAGTGACACCGCAAGGTGCCTTCTGAGCGCTCCGGCAGATAGTATTCCGCCGCCGGAAAGCCGTAGTCGATCACCAGCACGACACCCCGCTGTAAAGCAGATGCCAATGCGCCCATCCATGCCTTGCTCCGGTGACAGACCTCAGAGGTATAGCCCTCTTTCAACTGATACTGACAAAAGATGTTCATCGTCGATTGATCATCGCCTAAATCATCTATCCAATCCCAGGCAAAACCGTCGCCGTTAATACAGACACCGGCCCGTACGGGTTTTTCGTTACGGACTCTAAACCGGGTGACGGGAAATGCATCTACCACTTCATTTGCGAGAATCACACCCTCGAGCGGTGCGTCGGGCATCCGCTCAAGCCATTCGATGTCGAGCCCGTGCTGATTGGCAATCGGCTCAAGCCGTTTTCGCTGACGCTCTCGGAGGTCCGGGCTGATTTCCAAAATACAGTATCGTTCCGGTAGTTGATCCAACCTCGAAAGCGCCTCAATCAGGCTAACCGCCAACGCTCCGCTGCCGGCCCCGAATTCCAGCACGCATGCCTCTTTTAACGACGCCAGGACCGGTCCCACCTCCCGGGCAAGACATTGTCCAAAAAGTGGGCCTAATTCGGGAGCCGTTACAAAATCTCCGCCGGGGCCAAACTTACGGCTGCCGGCCGCATAGTAGCCAAGGCCCGGGGCATACAACGCCGCTTCCATGTATTCATCAAAAGGCAATACACCCCCGGCGCTGTCAATCCGTTCCCGAATGAAAGCGGCCACCGCGGCACTGTGATGGGACGCCGCTGTATCCGGCTGCCCCAATTTGGACTCAGTGATTTGGGAGGAATGCATCCAAGCCTCAATTGGCCACGCGAAACAAGGGGATCATTTTACTGCGCCAGGAGAACGATCAACATAGATCAACGAGGACTCCTTCTACTTATCTCTGATACAGTAAACATTGATGTCACGCGGGTCTTGTTAGGGTGCTGTTTATAATTCTCGGCTTTTTCAATGACCAACTCAGAATACTTCCGCAACCCGAAAGCGGCTCTGATTACCGGCGGCGCCAAGCGTATTGGAGCCGCGATCGCGACGACCCTGCATGCTGCGGGCATGGATCTTGTTATTCACTTTCGTCACAGCGCTGCAGAGGCTCAGTCACTGGCGGATGCACTGAACGAAACACGCGCCGAGTCGGTGGTTTTGGTCGAAGGAGATCTTGAAAAACCAGAGGACTGCGCGGCGCTTGCACAAAAGGCGATAAACGCCTTCGGCCACGTAGACGCTTTGATCAACAATGCATCAGCGTTTTTCCCCACCCCCATGGGCGAGGTCACAAACGATCACTGGGAAGCATTGATAGGGGTCAACCTCAAGGCGCCATTCTTTCTGTCCCAGGCATGCGCAAAAACGCTGGCATCAACCCATGGGGCAATCATCAATCTGACAGACATCTATGCGGAACGGCCTTTGCCCCACCATCCGGTCTATTCTGCGAGCAAAGCGGGACTGGTTGCCCTGACACGGTCTCTTGCCCAGGAACTTGGGCCCGAGGTTCGAGTCAACGCAGTGGCACCTGGAGCGATCATCTGGCCTGAGTCTGGCGATTCTGAGGAAAATCAGAGTGAAATCCTCCGACGGACACCGCTGGGCCGATTGGGTGACCCGCAAGACATTGCAGACACGGTTAAGTTCTTGCTGTGCGACGCCCCATTTATTACGGGACAGATCATCAACGTAGACGGTGGCCGGTCAGTCAGGCCATAGGCTCGGCTTTTTAGCAGTCCAAAACAACCAGACTAAGGCTCTCGCGTTGATCCCGCGACATTGCTTCCCATAGGTCACGATAGGTCGCACCCTTTACCGGATGGTGGCGATCCGGCCAAATCAGGCTGAGCGGTTTAAGCACATGAGCGCACTCAAGAATCTCATCACGCGGGATGTTTACACCCTGCGAATAGAGAATTTCATCTCCGAAGAGCAGGACGTCGATGTCAATCTCCCGGGAGCCCATGATCTCACCGATTCGGACCCTGCCCTGCTGGGCTTCGATATCTCGTAACTGCAGTACCAGCTCAGCGACCTCAAGATCCGTTTCAAAAGCGGCAGCAAGATTGTAAAACGCCGGCCCCTCAAACCCGACCGCCTCACTTTCAAAGACAGCCGAAAATATTGCTCCTGGGTAGAGCGATCTTATCGTCTCCACTGCCGCACGAATATTTGACTCGCGATCCAGATTGCTGCCGAGACTGACTGCGACCTCAGGCACTTACTGCTGGCCGCGCTCGATGTCGACGCCCACATCCCTCGCGCCCGTGACTGCGCCGCGTTTATTGATTCGGACCCGGCACCAGAGAACTCCGAACTCTTCCTGAAGCAGGCCCGCGATGCCTTCCGCAAGGGTCTCAACCAGATTAGCCTGCGTTTCGACGACAAATGCGTTCACGCGTTTCGCCACATCCTTGTAACTCAACGTGTCCTCGAGTGCATCAGAACTTGCCGCTGCTCTGATATCCCAGCCCATTTCAAGATCAATGATCAGCTTCTGGGTAATCTGACGCTCCCACTCCCACACGCCAATCACGCACTCCACTTCAAGACCTTGTACAAAAATCTTATCCAACCCTTTTCTCCTTGGTGTCCGGGCAACCAGATAAAGCGCCGGTCTTACCTGACGCTCAGTTTATACTTTAGTCGCGACTGACCCAACCGCCTGCACCCCTCATGGAATACCTGATTTTCGCGATTGCTGGATACTTGCTAGGCTCTGTCTCCAGTGCGGTCCTGGTATCGCGGGCGATGCATCTGCCCGATCCGCGTTCTGAAGGCTCAGGGAATCCGGGTGCCACCAACGTGCTTCGCCTTGGCAATAAAGTCGGAGCCGGATTGACCCTGGCGGGCGATATTCTGAAAGGCGTGTTGCCCGTACTTGTTGCCCGTTGGCTGTCCGAAGACCCACTGACCGTCGCGCTGGCAGGAGCCAGCGCGTTTGTCGGCCACCTGTTTCCTCTTTTCTTTGGCTTTAAGGGCGGCAAGGGGGTGGCAACCGCGCTGGGCGTTTTTGCCGCAGTGAGTCTCCCTGTCGCGGGCGGGCTTGCACTTACCTGGATCGTTACCGCACTGGTTTTTCGCTACTCGTCGCTCGCAGCACTCATCAGCGCCGTCAGTGCACCGATCTGGAGTTGGTGGCTGCTGGCTGATCTGGTTTATACCGGACTGGCAATTGTGCTCGGACTTATCCTGATATTGCGGCATTGGGGCAACATCCAGCGGCTGTCCAGTGGGACAGAGTCAAAAATCGGCCAATAGCGCTAGGCCGCTGCACCGGAAAAAGGCGCGAGTTCCGTCAGGCTCCAACGGGGGCGAACCGAAAAATCGAGATCCTGTCGCTCGCCTGCAGCAAGCCGGATACAACCCGCATAGGCAATCATGGCGCCATTATCCGTACAGAATTCAAGTCTCGGATAGAACACTTCCTGACCACTTTCTTCAGTCATAGCGCAAAGACGCTCTCGAAGCAGCAGGTTCGCACCCACCCCTCCCGCCACGATCAGACGGCGTCTTCCCGCCTGCTTCAGCGCCCGCCGACATTTGATCATCAGGGTATCCACCGCCGCATCCTGGAAGGCACAGGCGACATCCGCGATAGCGTCTTCATCGAGCTCCAGAGAGGCCACGGTGTTGCGGACGTAGGTCTTCAGACCGCTGAAGCTGAAGTCCAAACCGGGCCGATCAGTCATGGGGCGGGGAAATCGCCAACGCTCGGGATTACCCCTCTTGGCTGCCTTGGCGATGGCCGGACCCCCGGGGTAACCAAGGCCGAGGAGTTTTGCGGTCTTGTCGAAAGCTTCGCCCACGGCATCATCCAGCGTACCGCCAAGAATCTGATAACGTCCGACCCCCTTCACATCGACCAGCAATGTATGCCCACCCGAGACCAGTAAGGCAACAAAGGGAAACTCGGGAGGATTGTCCTCCAGCATCGGCGCCAAGAGGTGGCCTTCCATGTGGTGCACGCCCAGGGCTGGAACATCCCAGGCCCAGGCAAGACTGCGACCCAGCGACGCGCCTACCAATAATGCGCCCGATAAACCCGGCCCGGCCGTGTAGGCTACACCTTCAATTCCCCCGTCTGGAACCTCGGCCTCCTGCAGGGCTTTCTCCACCAACGGCATTAACAGTTTGACGTGGTCGCGCGCGGCAAGTTCCGGGACAACCCCGCCATAAAGCGCGTGCAGTTCAATCTGTGACGCAAGACAATGCGACTTCAAACCCGCTTCGGTATGGTAGACAGCGACACCGGTATCGTCGCAAGAAGTCTCTATTCCAAGAATCTGCATTTTTATGCCCTCGGGAAGAAAACGCCCCATCAATAAATCAAGTTTTCGGAGCCGTTTTGGCCGGATTATAAGATTTTGGCCATTTCCCGCTCGAGATGGCGGGCGAAATAACGAAGGCTGACACGGGAATGGCACCTTTTGAGGCAGTTCTGATGTGGGCCCAGCGTGTACTTTCGAGCGGGATACAAGTAGAATACGCGCCCTTTTCGATTGCTTTGAGACAAGCCTATGCCATCAGTCAAAGTTCGGCCGGATGAGCCGTTTGACGTCGTCCTTCGCCGATTTCGCCGCGCCTGCGAAAAAGCCGGTGTATTCACCGAGTCACGCAACCGCGAATACTATGAAAAGCCGACCACCGTGCGCAAGCGCGCTGGCGCTGCCGCTGAAAAACGGGAAAAGAAGCGACTGGCCCGTCAGAATCCTTCCAGGATGCGCGCCCACTAAGCGTTCTTAGTCCGCTGCCTGCCACAACGGCATGGCACTTTTTATGACGACACTCAAAGACCGTATCACTGCGCACATGAAAGAGGCCATGCGTGCCAAAGAGGCCGTACGTCTTGAGGCAATCCGGCTATTGCGTGCTGCTATCCAGCGCCGAGAAGTCGATGAACGTGTCGAACTGGATGAGGATGAGGTTCTTGCGGTCCTCCAGAAGATGATCAAGCAGGGCCGAGACTCAATCGAACAGTTTGAAAAAGGCGGTCGTGACGATCTGGTTCAAAAAGAAGCGGCCACACTTGAGATCCTGGAAACTTACCTCCCCGAGCAGTTGGACGAGAGCAAACTCGCTGCGTTGATTGATCAGGCCCTGACCGAGACTGGCGCACAAAGTATTCGCGACATGGGAAAAGTGATGGGATGGCTCAAACCCCACGTACAGGGCCGCGCCGACATGGGTGCCGTCAGCGCATCAATCAAACAGAAACTCCCCGCCTAGACAATCAAACCCAGTCAGGGCCTACAGGCTCAGGCTGTTCTGAATCGAAACACCACGTAGAGCATCACGCTGAGCAGTACCAAGGCTACTGCTTGGTGCATCGCGCCCAATGCGACCGGCACAAACCAGAGCAGCGTGCTGATACCCAGTGCCACCTGGATGGTCGCAACCCCAACAAGCGTCAGCGTCGGTTTGCGCAATGGTCGCAGCGCCTTGTCTTTTAACACCCGAATGACAAACACCAGCACCAACGCGAAAGTGCTGATCGCCAGCAGTCGATGGTTGAACTGCACGGTAGCGATGTTCTCGAAGAAATTGCGCCATGTGGGCTCTAGAGCGAGATAACCCGGCGGTATCCATTGTCCCGCCATTAGGGGAAAGGTATTGAATGCATGGCCGGCTTTGAGGCCTGCAACAAATCCGCCCGACAGGACGGTGGCAAAAGCGAGCACACCGAGACCCCAACTGCTCCGACGTAACCCCTTCGATACCACCGGTGCAGAGCGACGCTCAAGCAGCTTGAACAGCACCCACAATATATACAGATAGATTGAAATGGCGAGGCCCAAATGCGCAGTCAGCCGGTATTGACTGACGTGCGGTATCTCTACAAGCCCGCTCTTCACCATGTACCAACCCAAAAGCCCCTGCAAGCCGCCCAGAACAAACATGGCAATAAGGTGAGGCACAAGTGGACGCGAGAGATGCTTTCTGACCCAAAGCCAGACAAACCCGATCGCGAACACCAGGCCGATGAGCCGACCCAGCATACGATGCGCGTATTCGAAATAGAAGATTCTTTTGAACGCCTCTAACGACATTCCGGCGTTAATCTTCTGGTACTCCGGAAACTGGCGGTAATGCTCGAATTCTGCCTGCCAGGCTGTTTGGGTGAGCGGCGGCAGCATTCCCGAAATAGGCTCCCAGTTCACCATTGAGAGGCCGGAATCCGTGAGTCGCGTGACCCCGCCGAGGACCACCATGCAAAACACAAGGACGCAGCAGAGTCCAAGCCAGCCCGCCACAGCGGAACGGCTCGATTGATTAAGGTTCATCATGGCTGGATGCTAATATCTCGTTGATCAAACCGGTGTGATAGGCGATGAGCGGCAGAATTCCAAGAGAGTTTATCGACGAACTGCTTGCCCGAGCCGACATCGTCGAACTGATCGATGCACGGGTGCCTCTGACCAAGGCTGGCAGGGACTTCAAAGCCTGTTGCCCGTTCCATAACGAAAAAACCCCTTCGTTTACCGTCAGTCAGACCAAACAGTTTTACCACTGTTTTGGCTGTGGCGCGAACGGCAGCGCCATCGGCTTCCTGATGGAGTTTGAACATCTCAGCTTCAGGGAAGCCATCGAAGAACTCGCCCAGAGCACTGGTCTTGAGATACCGGATACCGGGCCGGCCCGGCCTGAAGATACACTGACTCCTGCCCTGCTCGATGCTGTCGCAGATGCAAACCGCTTCTTTAAAGAGCAACTGCGTCAGCATGAGATGTCGGCCGAGGCGATTCGATACCTCAAGGAGCGGGGCCTGTCTGGCGAGGTGGCCGCCCAATTTGAGCTTGGGCTTGCGCCCTCGGGCTGGGACTCACTCGCACAGACAGCCAAGGGTGACGACAAAACACTCGATATGATGACCAAAGCCGGTCTGGTTGCTCGCAAGGACACCGGTCGCGTCTATGACCGCTTCCGGTCCCGGATCATCTTCCCCATTCATGACTACAAGGGCCGGGTGGTGGCTTTTGGGGGGCGGATACTTGGCGACGGCGAACCGAAATACCTGAATTCACCGGAAACGCCCATTTTTCAGAAAGGCTCGGAGCTCTACAACCTGCATCGCGCTCGCTCAAACATCGCCCAGCAAGGTCATTCAATCGTGGTCGAGGGCTACATGGATGTGGTGGCGTTAGCACAGTATGGTGTTGACCACGTAGTTGCGACACTCGGCACAGCGACTACCCCAAGACATCTTGAAAGACTGTTTCGCCTCTCGCCTTCGATTATCTTCTGCTTTGATGGGGACCGCGCAGGCCGGGCTGCCGCGTGGCGGGCTCTGGAAACCGCCCTGCCCGAATTGGGTGGCGGCCGGCAGATCAGTTTTCTTTTCCTGCCCGATGGGGATGACCCGGATTCTTTGGTACGCCGCGAAGGCGGCGATACATTTCGGGACCTGGCAGCCAAAGCGACTTCGCTGCCGGATTTTCTCTTCGAGAAACTGGCGGGCGAGACCGATATGGACCGCATCGACGGACGGGCCCGTCTTGTAGAACTCGCCAAGCCGCTATTGGCCCGCCTCCCCGAGGGGCCACTGCGAGAACTGATGCATCAGCGCCTACGGGAGGAAACCGGGGTTCAATCTACCGAGACGCCGCGTGCGTCCAAGGGGCGTCAGGTTCCTTCACGCAGGTCCACGCCATCACAAAGGCTGAGCCCGATCGCAACGGCGATCAGTCTCCTGCTCCAGCAGCCCGGCCTCGCGACACGATTTGCATTGCCCGAGCACCTCGATGACAGTCCAGATGAGCCGGGCCTGCAGCTTCTGATAACGCTCTACAAAATGACAGGCGGCGAATCTCACCTCACCACCGCCGCACTTCTAGAGAGATTCCGGGACTCCGAGGACGCTTCCACCCTTGAAAAACTGGCAGCCAAGGACCATCTCCTGGGTGAAGAAGATTTTCCGCCCTTCTTTTCAGAAACATTGCTGACAATCCAGGAGCAGGCGCTTGGCAAATCGATCGATAAACTGGTCTCCCGTGCTGGACAGGAAGAGCTGGACGAAACCAGCAAGGCGAGGCTTGCAGAGCTTTATCGGGATCGCCAATTACTAAGGCAAGAGCGCGAAGAGCCGGGAAAATAGGGGCTGGAAGGCGATTCACGTGGTATAATTGATAGGTTTTCACCCTTTTTCTTTCGATTTTCAGGGGGGCATGTGTCCGTCGATACTCAAAGCCAGCAATCCGAACTCAAACGGCTGATCATCAAAGGTAAGGAGCAAGGGTTCCTGACCTACCGCGAGATCAACGATCACCTCCCGGAAGATATGAACGACACCGACCAGATCGAGACGGTCGTCAACATGATCAACGACCTCGGGATCGAGGTCTACGACGCGGCGCCTGACGCTGATACGCTTCTTCTGAAGACCGCCAACAGCGACGACGAGGAAGTCGTCGAAGAGGCCGAAGCCGTGCTGACCACGGCGGTCGAAAGCGAGTTTGGCCGAACGACCGATCCCGTGCGGATGTATATGCGCGAGATGGGCACCGTTGAACTGCTCACTCGCCAGGATGAGATCCGGCTGGCGAAGCGGATCGAAGACGGCATTCGCCAAAGCGTGAGCGCGATTGCATGCGCTCCGATCGTCATCTCAGAACTCGTCCGTCTTGCCGACAACGTTGAAGAAAGCAAGATGAAACTGACAGAGTTGCTCGTTGGTTTTATTGACCTCAACGAACTGGACGCGGCAATCCCTGAACCCGTTATTCCCGGCTCCGGGGATGACGATAACGACGATAATGCCAATGCTGGTCCTCAAGGTCCAGATCCAGATGAATTCAAAGAACGTTTTGAACGCATTCGCAAGGGCCTGAAAAGTCTCGAGCGCTGCCGTACTCGCTACGGTATTGGCGCTCCGCAGATGGAAAAATATCAATCCAAACTTTCAACGGAGTTGATGGAGATCCGGCTTGTGCCGCGACAGATCGATTACCTTTCTCAGGTGATGCGTGAAATCGTCGACGAAGTGCGCAAGCTGGAAAAAGAGATCATCAAAATCTGTGTGCAAAAAGCCCGGGTCAGCCGCAAGACCTTTATCTCCAAGTTTGTGGGCAAGGAATCTGAGCTTTTCTGGATTCGCAGCATGATGCGCGGCAAAGAAGGTAACAAGGACATGCTCAAAGCCCATGCAGACGAGCTCGAAAACCTGCGCGACAAGCTTGAAAATCTTGAGAATATCACCGGACTGCGCATCCATCAGATCAAGGATGTCAGCAAGCGGATGAACATCGGCGAAGCCAAAGCCCGCCGCGCCAAAAAAGAAATGATCGAGGCAAACCTGCGTCTCGTCATCTCGATCGCCAAAAAGTACACCAACCGTGGCCTGCAGTTCCTTGACCTGATTCAGGAGGGCAACATCGGCTTGATGAAAGCGGTGGATAAGTTTGAGTACCGCCGCGGCTACAAGTTCTCGACCTACGCAACCTGGTGGATCCGACAGGCGATCACCCGATCGATTGCCGATCAGGCGCGGACTATCCGTATTCCGGTACACATGATTGAGACCATCAATAAGCTCAATCGTGTGTCACGACAGATTCTTCAAGAGAAGGGTCGCGAGGCTTTACCCGAAGAACTGGCAGAGCGCATGGATATGCCAGAAAACAAGATCCTGAAGGTGCTGAAAATCGCCAAAGAACCGATCTCGATGGAAACGCCCATCGGTGATGACGAAGATTCTCACTTGGGAGACTTCATCGAGGACAAAAACATCCTCGCGCCCGAGGATGCCGCTCTGACGTCAGGCCTGACCGGTGCGACTGAGTCCATTCTTGATAGCCTCACCGAGCGCGAATCCAAAGTTATCCGGATGCGCTTTGGCATCGGGCTGAATACCGACCACACGCTGGAAGAAGTCGGCAAACAGTTTGATGTCACCCGAGAGCGTATACGACAGATTGAAGCCAAGGCGCTCAGAAAGATGCGCCACCCGACCCGCTCGGAAAAACTCAGAAGTTATCTCGACTGATACAGTCCAGCCGACTGTAAAACCCCGGACAACGCTCCGGGGTTTTCTTTTGGAGCACGGCCCGCTAATTGACTCTGATTCTTGCGTTACTGTCGCAAGTAGGGTCTCTTGGCCGGGCGGATCAGAAGCGTCAGGATAAACCCTAACACTGCGACAGCCGATGCCACTCCTGACAGCCGGTAAAGCATCCGCCAGACCCAGTTCGCCTTTTTGGTGATCGAGAAATCGGTCACATAGATTGTCTCGCACGCGCCATTTCCGGTGTCGGTCCGTGAAATGCTGGTGCCGCGGTCAAAACCAATCGCTACGTTCTGATAATTTGCCAGGACACCCTTGATCCTGACCTCATCACCCGGGGCTGCACGCATGATTTTATGGTGCAAATCCAGCTCGTCTGTTAACAGATGATTGTTTGATAGCTGATCGCCTCTGAACCTCTTGCCCGTCTTGCGGTCGGGCGCCTTAAAAAAACACGTCCAAGGCCCACTGTCGTAACGTAACTTGCGAAATACCCCAGACGTTATGTTTTGGCCCCAAACAACACACAGATCCTTGACGTTCAGAAAATCTTTCCATTTCCGATGGTGGTAGATATCGCCGAAAGATCCACTCTCATAATCTGTCACGACCACCCCGCTCAATTCATATTCGAACAGTGGTGTTACCGTATAAGTCTGGTTATTCACCTTTGTCTCAAAGGGCGACTTCTGGGTTGGGGTTTGCCTTGGCTCAACCAGCACAGCATCGCTGAAGAACCCTGGGTCGGGTAGCTTGTCTTTTTGAAAGAAGGAGATCGCCAGCACCGTGAGTGATGCCAAGAGCATCAGCCTAAAGAGGCGCTCCAACTGATCAAAAAACATATTACCAGCAGACCGATGGGCCTAAGAAAGTGCGACCTTGTATTCCTGAATGGTGTTTCCGCCATCAACCACAATAAGCTGGCCGGTGACGTAGCTTGCCTCTTCACTTGCAAGAAACACTGCAACATGGCCCACTTCCTCAGGAGTCCCTGGCCTTCCCACGGGGGTAAACTGTCCAGCGGTCACTTCGTCCTCTCCGCTTGATCCAGTATGAATCCAGCCGGGGCCGACACAATTGACCGTAATATTCTTGGAGCCCGTCTCAATCGCCAGCGAACGCGCCATGCCCAGCATCCCGGCCTTGGCGGTGCCGTAGACGGTACTGCCATGAATCCCTACAACCGGGCCCGTCACAGACGAGATATGCACTATCCGGCCGTAAGTATTTGTCATCATTGACGGCAGTACGGCACGGGTCATCATGAAAGCGCTGGTGAGGCTCATATCAATGCTGTAGCGCCACTTCTCATCACTGACCTCATGCAATGGCGAGCTTGGCTCATCTCGACCGATCTGCACCATGCCCGCATTATTGATCAGGATATCGATTGGCCCGAGCGTCTTTTCGACCTCTGCCGCCAAGCCCGCGACGGCATCTGCCTCGGTAAGATCGGCAGGAGACGCAAACACCCCGCTCTTGCTGCCGCCCAGTTCCTCGCATCGTTCATGGATGCGGTCCGTGGTCGAGGAGATTGCGACTTGTGCGCCAGCCGCCTTAAGCAGTTTCGCTATCGCAAAACCAATCCCTGTCTCGCTCCCCGCACCGGTCACCAAAGCAACCCGATTTGCAACGCCTCCCATCTGATCCTCCTTGTATACTGAGCCTATCGTCGGCATGATCCCGGCAGTATAGAAGCCGATCTTTAAGCTATCGATTAATCATGTCTTTGAACAATCACTCCTTATACCATCACAGGGGCGATTGAAAATTGAACCGGAGAGAATAATGGAATTCAGCAGTGAGATTGGCGCAGTCCAGCGCCGGATGGCACAAACCCAGGAAGGTGTCGGCCGTCGCAAGGCCACCTTCGAGGCTCTGAATGTCGCGGTCGGGCAGCAGATCCTGGATGTTGGCTGCGGTGGCGGTCATCTCCTTAAGGATCTTGCGCTTTCAGTGGGAACTGACGGGCGTGTCGTCGGGCTGGATCCAAGCGATCAGCAGATCGCTGCGGCGACCGACCACTGCCAAGGACTCGACAATGTCAGCTTTAGCAAAGACTCCGCAACTGCCCTGTCTTTTTCAGATGGTGAATTTGACGGTATCGCTTCGATACAGGTGCTTGAGTACATCGATAATGTGGACAGCGCGATCGCGGAAATCCGACGGATCCTCAAACCCGGCGGGCGGCTCTCCACCGTCTCCGTGCTTTGGGATCATTGGCACTTCCATGGGCCTGATCCTGTGCTGAACCGGAGAATGCACGACGCATTTAAGGCGCACTGCTTTCATCAGATGCTACCGCTGGAGATGCCTGCCAAACTCGCCCGGCATGGCTTTGCGGGTGCTCATTGCACGCCAATGGGATTTCTGAACAACAGCCTGCACCACAACTCTTTTGCCTATCTGGCTTCCAGGCTCTTCACACACTTTGCTTTGGGACAAGGAATTCCTGAGGAAGACGTTACCAGTTGGCGCGAACAGCTCGATCAGGCAGAGAGTGACGGGCGATTCGGTTTTGTCAGCGTTCCCGTACTGACAACTGCCATAGCGGCCTGACGCTCCGGCCCGTGTGCGCCAGAGATATGCCTACTTGGTAAAGAGGACGCCGACGCCAAGCACTACCAAAGCCACGCCCAGCATCTGGCGCCAGCCGAATGGCTCGCTCAGAAAAGCCACAGACACAATAAATAAACGCGATCACTACGGTCCCGCACACAATAACGGGGATTGCCGTGCTGGCAGGAATCGTCTGACGCAAGCCTGTTCCCGAGAAAAGGTAAAAGTAGCCGATTTCGGCAATGCCGATGCAGATACCCGAAAGCACTGCCCATTTGTATGACGCCGGGGGGATCGCGAATGTCTGCCCGCCGCGTATAAAGAGGTAGGCCGCAAAGATCAGCGACACGACCAGGGCTGCCGTTTGTAGGCTGATCGTCGCCAGAATGGTGGTCGTCACCGTGCCGGCTGCATGATCTCCTGAGACTTTGACGAACAGGTTGTAGCCCGCGTACATAAGCGTGATCAACAACAAAAGCATCCATGCGTTCATCCAAGTTCTCCCTGAATCGCCTTTAGAGCATAGTCACTCTAGAACCGTTCCTAACAACTCTAAAGGAGTGGAAATGCTTCTGCAGAACTTTCTCGACCACAGATTTTTTAGACGATCCCAAAGAACTCAAAGATCAGTTTGATATAATTTTGTCCGGTTTACATTTCACAAAGAAAACGCATCGGGCCTGTAGCTCAGTTGGTTAGAGCAGTGGACTCATAATCCATTGGTCGAAGGTTCGAGTCCTTCCGGGCCCACCATTTTTATCGCGTCTATTCCGGATACAGCATCCAAGATACGACGCACACCCCGTTTTTGATTAATCGAGTTAGACGAAAACAGTCATGTAGAAGTCTTCGCGTGACTTTCATAATATGCCGTTACGATACGTTTAAGCTCATTGATAACTTTTTCGTCGTATCTTGAAGATTTCGACAATGCAAGATCTTGCAGTACACCGAATGTTTCACCTATGCACATCATTGCAGTTTCAAGCTCCGATGGTTTCAATCGAATTTTCCAGGCTGATAGAAATGGCTTCATGGCCTTTCCTATTTCTACATTGGTGTACTGATAGGCGGAATGTAGCTCAGGATATATCATTAGAGCTCTTTGTAGTTGGACCAGTGCGCGATCCTTCTTTGTTCCTTCAACGATGGCGTCGACCATGCCATAACAAACCGTTTTTATCGGAGTGTCTGACGGAGTATCGCGTAAGTAATTACAGATTAGATCGGATTGTTTTTGACTGAACGACAGTGCAAGCTCATTTAGTATTTCGTACTTATCATTAAAGTATTTGTACAACGTCGCGATATTGATGCCAGCTGTTTTCGCAATAAGATTTGTACTGATCTTCTCAATACCCTGTTCTTCAAGGATGTCCAGTGTGGCCGATAGTACTGCCTCACGAGTTTGTCGAGCTCGTAGTTGTTTGGGTTCCCGAATTTCGTTTGGTAATGTCATGCAGGGAGGTTTTGTCAAATAACTGAAATGAACACACTTGACTTTTATTATTAATCCAGTAAAAAGCAAGTACTTACTTAAATTGTTTTGGTTATGTCAAATACTAATTTCTTAGACACATACAAAGAATTGAATTCAGGTCAGCTAACTAACTCTCCGAAAACGGTATTACAAGCGTATTTAGGCGCCTTTGAAGCCAAAGATGCCCTGGCGATCCAACAATTGATTGGTGACCGGGCACTGATTGAAATGCCGCTGCTAAAACCAAACCGCCTATTTGGTGCTTCTGAAATTTTTACTGGTCATCAAAATGCATTTAGGTCCATTGAAAACGCAGAATTTACCTTTCCCGAACCAATAGCAGAGAATGACAGCGCCGCCATAGCAATTGGGGTCTTAACAATAAAAAGGAAAAATGGCGTGCAAGATAACCACGAAGTCGGAGTGGTTGCAGAGATGCGCGATCTCGCTCTTCATCGAATCAGTCTTTATCTCAATTCGAGAAATATCCGTCGGTTGTCTGACGAAACTATTGTTTAGGAGATAAAGATTGAAAGCCATAGAAGCATTTGAAGCATATTGCGATGCATGGGCTAAACATGATCATGTGGCCCTGGCCGAGCTATTCACTGAAGATGGGGTGTTTGAAGCATCGACTCTGGATGCACCTGTAAAAGGTCAAAAGGATCTGAAGAGCCAACTACGGATCATATCGAATTCCCACTCAAACATTGAAACTGAAACTCGAATAGCCATTGAAACAGAAAAGGGTGCCTATATCGAAGGCACGTACAAGGCAAACATCGTAGGGGCAGGAGGGAAGATTGATGGATCTCCTGTTAGGGCGGATTTTCGTTATGTGGCAACCATTGAAATGCAGAACGGGAAAATTTCGCGTTTGGCTGAAATATATGATTCCCACCCGTTTTATGCGGAAGAACGTCAGCGTGTGTTTGCCATGAACAGGCGAAGTCCCTATTGGCAGGGAACTGTTGACGCTAAGTGCATGGAATGGAGCGTCTATAACAATATGTTTTTCCCCATGGTATATAGCCGTGCGCCATACGAAGACTATGCGGCGTTAATGGAAGGCGTAACCTTGTGGGATGTTGGCCTGGAACGACAGACGCAATTAAAAGGACCTGATGCGTTGAAATTCCTTGACTATTTATCGTCTCGAGATATGTCTGCTATGGGATCGGGGGATTGTCGTTATGCGCTTATTTGTGATGAAGCGGGTTTGGTTCTGTGCGATCCTGTTGTCCTGATGCCTGAAGAAGATCTTGTCTGGCTATCCCATGGAAATACCGATTTGACCCTGTGGGCGCGGGGCATCGTCTTGAACTCAGATTGGTATGTTGAAGTATCTGAACCCGACGTTGCACCTCTACAGGTTCAGGGCCCAGACTCAATTCATGTAATGAATGCTTTGTGTGCTACACCATTGGATGATCTCAAGAACTACAAGTGCACCATTACTGAAGTGGCTGGCCAACGCACAGTGGTTTCCAGAACAGGATGGAGCGGTGGATTCGGATACGAAATCTATCCCTACGGCAGTGAAAACGCGATGGCACTGTGGAATGCAATACTAGAAGCTGGAAAACCTTTCGGAATTAAAGTAACGGGACCTATCGTTCATCGCGCTATCGAACGAGGTGTAACAGACACCGATTATTACAGTGGCTCAAATATGAATGCCCTCGAAGAGGTTGCCTCGCACTTGGTTGATCTGGATAAAGAATCTGATTTCATTGGTAAGGAAGCACTCAAAAAGATCAGTGAGGAAGGGGTTAAGCGCCATTCTGTTGGGCTATTCATTGATGGCGAAGTCCCGAGATTAGAATGGCACTGGCCATTACGCGGAGGCGATGGCACAGAAGGAATTGTTCGCTGGGCCGTACATTCATTTGCTCTGGATCGAAGTATCGGAATCGCAATTGTTGATGTTTCGATCAAAGTGGGGGACAGGGTTGAAGTAGATCATCCGGGGGGTACAGTTTCAGCCGAGGTAACGACAATTCCATTCGCACCACGAGGATCTTAAACCGTTGCATGTATTAGCAGTAATTTCACACCCGAACAAGGCATCATTTAGCCACGCAGTCTTAAAGAGCTTTGTTGTGGGCGTCGAAGAAGCTGGGCTGTCATACGATATAGCCGATTTATATAAGGAAGGTTTTAGCCCGGTACTTTCAGAACGGGACCTACTGCAATTTAAAGGCGTGGAAATGCCGGACGATATATTGGCATACCAGGCCAGAGTGGAGAAGGCCGATGCGCTTTGCCTAATTTTTCCTACCTGGTGGTATGGGATGCCGGCAATGATGAAAGGATGGTTAGACAGAGTCTGGTCTGCAGGATGGGCCTATGATTGGAAGCATGACCCCGAAGGCAGTTTACTGCCTCCGAGACCTTGTACATTACTGATCCCAACTGGTGTGTCAGAAAAGATGGAATCAGAGTGGCGGTGCGTCGAAAAGCTGGCATATCTTTATCGGCAAGGCGTATTAGGCTATTGCGGTGTTGATCCAATCGAAATTCATTTTATGCTGGACGCAGCAGAATACGGTCAGGGCCACGACAAGCACCTTCAAACGGCATTGGAAGCTGGTAAAAACATTTTGAAGAACCAATAAACCTAAACCTGTGCAGACGGG
>DLPX01000083.1 GCA_002477475.1 Proteobacteria bacterium UBA7447 | reverse complement strand
ATCTGTTACGGCATGCAGATGATGGCGCGTGCGCTTGGCGGCCGGGTGGAATTTTCTCAAAAAGGTTGGGGAGTGGGGGTTGCAACGAGTTCAGTTTATGAGCAACCTGCCTGGATGTCTCAGGCGGTTGATGAGCTTAATCTTGTCGTGAGCCATCAGGAGCAGGTGATAACGCTGCCAGAAAACGCTACGTTAGTTGCGGGCAGTGATTTTTGTCCTCACAGTATTTTTTCTGTTGGCCAGAGTATGCTGGGCATACAGGGCCATCCTGAATTTACGGTCGACTACTCCCGAGCGTTGATGGAAGCGCGTAGGGAGATTATCCCGGTGGACCGGGTTTCTGAAGGCATGGACTCTTTGGCGAAACCCGTTCATGGGGGCCTGACATTTGAGTGGATCGTGAAATTTATTCGTGAGGCGCTTTCGCGATCAGCCGCTTCCTGATTTGCTCAAGCCAAAGTTGGCTGGCTTGAAGTTGATCTGACTCATTGGACGAGTTCCGGCCACTTAGTTAGGATTAAACGGTACTCGTTTTCGACGCAACTGTTCAGTTCATAAAATCCCGTGACGACTCTCAAAATTGGCACCCGACGCAGTGATCTTGCCATGTGGCAGGCCCTCTTTGTCCGTGATGCGTTACTTGGTGCGCATCCAGGTCTTGAAGTCGAGTTGGTGGGGATTACGACAGAAGGGGACCGTACCCTTGATGTTCCGCTTGCTGCCAAAGGGGGCAAAGGTCTTTTCCTGAAGGAACTTGAGCAGGCACTCCTGGAGCGGCGGATTGATGTGGCTGTCCACTCGATGAAAGATGTCACCGTCATTGAGCCCGAGGGGCTGCATATTCCGGTAATCTGCGAGCGCGAAAACCCCTGCGACGCACTGGTCTCTGCTTATTTTTCCAGACTTGAGGATCTCCCGGCACGCGCTGTGGTGGGCACGTGCAGTTTGAGGCGCCAGGCAATATTGCGTCACCGCTTTCCGGATCTTCAGGTCGAAAACTTAAGGGGCAACGTGAATCGTCGGTTGGCCCGACTGGATGCCGGGGACTTTGACGCGATTATTTTGGCCGCTGCGGGATTGATGCGCCTTGAGATGCCGGGGCGTATCCGAGAGGTCATCGCGCCACAAGTCATGTTGCCCGCAGTCGGTCAGGGTGCGGTGGGCGTTCAATGCCGACAGGATGATGATAAGACCACAACCTTGCTTATTCCCCTGGACGATCCACAAACCCATCTACGTGTCAAAGCAGAACGCGCGGTCAATTCGGAATTGGGCGGTGGCTGTCATGTCCCCATCGCGGCTTATGCAGAAATCCAAGATGAGCAACTGACGCTTCGTGGCCTGGTTGGCCAGCCGGACGGTTCTGAGATGTTATTTGCCAAAGCCGCCGGCCCGTCATCCAGCCCGGAGGCAGTCGGCCGCACAGTGGCGCAAGACCTTCTCAGTCAGGGCGCAAAAAGAATTTTGCAATCGGTAGCTGATGGCTGATCCGGCACAACTGTCGGTGGTGGTGACGCGGGCAGTGCATCAGGCCGACGAGCTCTGCAATCTGATCAGTCAGGCCGGTGCAGAAGCGGTCCGGTTCCCGGTTACAGAAATCGAGGCGGTGGAGGATTCCGACCCCGCACTCCTTCGGGCTTTCGAGACTCTTGATGAGGCTGATGTCGCGATTTTTGTGAGCCCTAACGCAGCCACATATGGTCTGTCTCTTCTCGAGCGCCAGGGTCGAGAACTTCCCAAACGCGCAAGAGTGCTGGCGGTGGGTCCCGGCACAGCCAGACAACTTCATGAACGAGGGGTCAGCGTCAGCGCCGTTCCGCAGGGCAAGTATGACAGCGAGGCCCTTTTGGCTCTGCCCGATCTTCAAGACGTTGCAGGACGTTCGGTACTGATTATTCGGGGGCAGGCCGGAAGAGAAATACTGGCTGAAGAACTCGACTGCCGCCAGGCCGTTGTCTCACACCTGGTTTGTTATCGAAGAGTTGCGTTGGATAATCCGGATCCCAAGGTTTTGAGTCGGTGGCATGACCAGGGATTCGATGTCCTCATCCTGACCAGCGCCAGCGCCGCCGAACATCTTTGGCAGCTTTTAGGCGCAAACGCCATCGAACTCCTGAAGAATATGGCTTTTGTGGTCTCCAGTGAGCGCATTGGCGAGCATTGCAGATCGATGGGTTTTGCAGGAAGTATCGTTGTAGCGGAAAATGCAGGGATGTCCGCTTTGGTATCGGCATTGGAGCAGATCGCCTAAGTCGATCACGCTATCTAATTGGCAAGTGAGACGTATTTGTGACAACCGCTAAAGACTCTTCAAAAGACGCCTCCGATGCGATATCTGCGGTCGAGCCAGCGGGTTCGGATTCAATGAACGAGTCGTCGGATGTACCCGCGGCTTCAGCACGAGCCAAGGACCCCGTCAAGGCGCATTGGGCCGTCTATTTGGCTTTGATTCTCGCCATTTTAGGTGTCGGCCTCAGTGTTTACACCTGGTACGTCACTCAGGTCGCCGGCCAGCTCGAGGCAGGCCGCGAACTGGGTCGTCTTGACGGAGTAGACCGGGAACTTACCCGTCTTGTGACCGAGCAATCCGGCCTGCAAGTCAGGATTGATACCGCACTCAGTCAGAACCTTGAGGATAAGCGCGAAGTGCTCGAGAGCATCGATGCGGCTCAATCTGAGTTGGACGCAAGGTTCAAGTCATTGGCAGACGAGCAGGCAGGTGCCCTTGCTCGGCAGAATGACGAGATCTCGTCTCTGGCGGGCGCGCTGGCCGCGACCCGTACGCAACTGGGGTCCGTTGAGGAAGACTGGACGCTTCGAGAAGTTGCGCATCTATTATTGCTGGCAAATCAGCGACTCAGTTTGCTTGGAGATGCGGAACTGGCAAAGCGGGCGCTGACCCTCGCTGACGATCGACTTCGCTCGGTTGCCGATCCTGGGATATTGGAAGTCCGAAGAGCCCTGTCTCAAGAGCTTAGCGCCCTTGAGCGCGTAGAGTTGCCCGATATTTCAGGCATCGCACTGGATCTTTCCTCTCTCGTACAGACGGTGTCTGCTTTGCCGCTTAAAGGCGACGGGGATCGCCCAGACTGGATTGCCGATGCGCAGGCCGATCAAAGTGGAAAGGACAGCTCGACCGCTTCGTCAGTCGACAAAGACAAGCCAGGTTTTTTTGCCGCATGGATGAGCCGTCTTGCGGATGATCTTGGAAATCTTATCCGGGTACGTCGGGTCGATGAGACTCAGTCGCCCAAGCTCGACAACAGTGAACGCTTTCTCGCGTTTGAAAATCTTCGCTTGCATCTTTTGGTTGCCCAGCTGGCGGTATTGCGCAGTGATCAGGCGGTTTACGAAGAAAACCTGACGACAGCCCGCACCTGGCTTAATGACTACTTTGAGTCATCCTCCGAATCGCAGCGATTTGATGCGAGATTGTCAGAACTGATGCAGATCGACATCGCTCAGGTGCTGCCCGATATATCCGAATCCTTAACCCTGTTGCGCAGCCAAATTGGCGCAAGGACCCCGACTGAGTGACGGCAATCGTCCTGGTACTGACGGCACTGGCCGTCGCACTCACCCTGGGACTGCTGGCGCGTGAGGATCCCGGCTATGTGCTTATTTCCCGATTCCCCTATGAGATCGAAGTCTCTTTGGCGCTTTTCCTCGCGGGACTGGCAGTTGGACTTGTTGCCGTTTATTTCCTGATCAGAATCCTGTTTCGAATTTTCCGTGCCCCAGGCGATCTTCACCACTGGCAAGCACGCCGACGGCACGCTCAGGCCGATCGCGCAACTTTGACCGGTTATGCGCGCCTGATCGAGGGTGAGTGGGAAGAAGCGGAAATTGCGCTGAATGAGGGTCTGGGTCGGGGCAGTACACCATTGCTGCAGTATCTCGGTGCAGCCTATGCGGCCCAGCAGCGGGGTGATTTTGAGGCCAGGGATCGGTACCTGGTCACCGCTCGTGAGGAGGATCCGGACCATCTTGAGGCCATTGAAATTACCCGAGCCCGGTTGCTTGAGCGGGCTGGGCAGATTGATGAGGCGAGAGGCGTGCTCGAACAGCTTCATGAGCAGGGCGTGCGCCACCGGGCAGTTCAAAGAATGTTATTGGGTCTAATGCGGACCCAGCACGATTGGCCAGCCCTTGAACTCTTGCTAAAGCGGGATCGAGATCTTCGCGCATTGCCACGGGCTGAGCTCGATATGCTGCGCCAAGAGATACAGGTCCAGCGTCTTGTCAAAGCAGATGATTCAGGATCGGCCTGGACGAAATTGACGCGCCGGCAAAGAAAAGACCCGGTCCTGCAGGCTGCCCACGCCCGGGCCCTGATTAATTCGGGAGACGGGGCTGCGGCTGAACAGTTTCTGCGCAGGTGCATCGTGCGCCAGTGGGATTCAGAGCTGGTGAGACTTTACGGGCACGCCCATTCGCAGCAACTTGGGGAGCAGTTACGTCGCGCAGAGCAATGGGAGCAGGGTCATCAAGAGGACCCCGATCTGTTGATGACCCTGGCACGATTACACCTGGCAAATAGGGATCGTGATAAGGCGCGGGATCATCTTCTCAAAGCCGTCCGCCTGGGCGGGTCACGAGAGGAATATCTGGAGCTGGGTTTACTGCTGGAGTCGATGGGGGAATCGGATAAAGCACTGCAATGCTACCGCCGCGGCCTGCAGTCGGCCGAGTCGAAAGATGCGCCGCAATTATTAAGGGAGTCGGCAACTGCCCAGGGCGAGCTGATTCCGCTTCCTTCTGCCGAGCAACGTCCTTAAAAAATCCGGACGCGTTGGGATCTTTGCGCGGCTTGTCCGCCTTACTCTGCGTCTGCCGTGAACTCGAAAGAATCAAAGAATAGCCGCTCCGGAATAAGGCCATGGGCGGGATACGTGTTTCTCAGGGCCTCAATCATCGGCGGCGGGCCGCTCGCGTACACTTCAAAATCATTAAGTGCCGGATGCTGCCGCAACACGACTTCGTGTACGAATCCCGTTTTCCCGTCCCAATTGTCCTCGGCTTTGGGCTCCGACAGGACCGGTGTGTAACTCAGGTTGCGATGGGTATCGGACCAGCGCCTGACTTCATTGTCGAGATACAAGTCTTCCATTGAGCGCACCCCCCAGAAAAGATGAAACTCGCGATCTGGAAATTTGTCCAGGGCGACATCCAGTATCGCCTTTAAGGGAGCAAGACCGGTACCGCCTCCGACCATAATCACCGGATGGGTTTCTTCCTCTCTCAGAAAAAAGGTACCAAGCGGCCCCTGAAACCGCAGAAGATCACGGGCTTTCATGGTAGTGAAGACTTGTTCCGTAAAATGTCCATCCGGGACCCGTCGTACATGGAGCTGTAAATCTTCGCCTTCGGCTGCAGCGTTGGCGATGGAAAAACTCCGGCGTCGGCCATCGCGCAGCAGAATATCAATGTATTGACCGGGCAGGTATTGAAGGGCCTGGTTCTGCGGCAACTTCAACTGTACGACCATGACGTCGTGGCTGACTTTTTCAAGATGGACGACCCGGCAGGGTAAGGTGCGGATGGTCATTGCCGAGCCGGGCGGCAACTCATTGGCCTCAATCACAATGTCGCTGCGGGGTTTGGCTTGGCAGAGCAGAATGTCTCCGGCAGCTTTTGCGCTCTCGGAGAGCGCGCCCGCCACGTAGTCCCCGGGGTCAACTTCTCCCGAGATAAGGCGTGCTTTGCAGCTGCCGCAGGAACCACTTCGACAGCTATAACTGAAGGCCCGGCTTTGACGCATTGCTGCGTCGAGTACGGTCTCGGTGTTTTCAACCGAGAACGAATGCCCGGTTTTTTGATTGGTTACCTGAAAGGCCATAATTGGCAGTGAGTGTAGATTTAGAATTTAATCGTATTTTCGCATGCCGCCGGGTGAAGACGCGACGGATGTGGCGCAGACTATAAGTGGAGTATCGACTTGAGAACATTTCGCAAAAGCCAGCAGGGGTGTTCGGTTGATCATTGCCATGCGGGGAGCCCAGATGCCGGAACTTCCTGAGGTAGAAACGACCGTGCGAGGGGTACGTCCGGCCGTGGTAGATCGGAGAATTGAAGCGGTGCGGATCCGCGAGCGGCGTCTTCGCTGGCCGGTGTCGCGTGGACTGAGTCGCATCCTCGCCCAAAAGCGGGTGGTCACTGTCAGTCGTCGAGCCAAGTACATATTGCTGAACTTCAGTCATGGAACCTTGATGATCCATTTGGGGATGTCGGGGCGCCTGCGTGTCGTGCCGGCAGATACGCCTTACGTCAAACATGACCACGTCGATCTCGTATTCGACTCTGGAAGAGCGCTGCGGTTTCATGATCCACGACGTTTCGGCAGCGTGCTCTGGGTAGCTGAGGATTACCAAAACAGCAGGTTGATTAAAGGATTAGGTCCGGAGCCGTTTGACCCTGAATTGACAGGCTCATTCTTGCATCAGGTCTCCCGCAGGAGAAAAACCAGTATCAAACAATTTGTGATGGATAGCCGCATTGTTGTCGGCGTGGGTAACATTTATGCCAGTGAGTCCCTTTTTCGTGCGGGAATCCGGCCGGGACGGGCTGCGGGTCGGGTAACGCTGTCGCAGTATGAGGGGTTGCTGGACGCGATCAGACAAGTCTTGTCGGAAGCGATCGAGGCAGGGGGGACTACACTGCGGGATTATTCCAGAGTGACGGGTGAGCCGGGATATTTCGAGCAATCGCTCGATGTCTATGAGCGTGCAGGCCGCCCTTGTGTAAACTGTGCTACTTCTATCCGGAGGAAAGTGATCGGCCAAAGGGCCTCCTACTATTGTCCGCGATGCCAGAGCTGACATTGAAGGCCGCAAGCCTTGCTTAAGCAAAACGGAGGCAATTGGGAACTAGGATGAATATCTATGGAACTTGATCTGGATTTTGTACGTGCTCAGTTTCCAGCGTTTTCAGCTGAGGAAACTCGTGACTGGGCATTTTTTGAAAATGCGGGCGGGTCTTACGTGCCGGCTACCGTTTCCGATCGCCTCGCACGGTTTTTTGTTGATCACAAGGTGCAGCCCTATGGGGCATTCGCTCTGTCAAAGCAGGCGGGTGAAGAGATGGATGAGTCGTACGCTGCAATCGCTTCGCTCATTAATGCGGCTGAGGATGAGATTACGATCGGACCCTCAACAACACTGAATTTTTATATTCTTGCTCAGAGTTTGAGACATCTGTTCCGTGCCGGCGATGAGATCGTGGTGACCAATCAGGATCATGAGGCCAATATCGGTTGCTGGCGGCGCTTGTCTGAGCATGGCATTGTTATCCGTGAGTGGTGTGTCGGCAAAGCCGATGGTGAATTGGATCTCAATGACCTTGAGGAGTTGATTTCAGACAAAACCCGGATTGTGTGCTGCACCTTGTGCTCCAACCTGGTGGGCACCCACAATGACATGGCGGCGATCGCCGAGATGGCGCATCGAGTGGGTGCGCTGGTGGTGGCGGACGGCGTGTCTTATGCGCCCCATGTCATTCCTGATATGAAATCGCTGGGTGTGGACTTTTATGCCTACAGCACCTACAAGACTTTCGGCACACATCAGGGGGTGTTGTGGGGTTCCCGTAAGTCGCTTAAAAAAACTGAGGGCCAGGGCCACTTCTTCAATGAAGAAAAATCACGGTATCGCCTGAATCCCACAGGCCCGCAGCATGCGCAAATTGCGGCCCTCGCAGGAATCACTGAATATTTTGATGATCTACACAAACATCATTTCGGTCAGTCAGATCTCGGACTGCATGAGCGGGCCCGCCAGACATTTGAGCTTGTGGGGGATCACGAAGCAAAGCTCGCGAACCTACTCCTTGATTATCTTAAGGATCGGGAAGATATCCGGATATTGGGTCAGGATCATGCGACGCCGGGCGGGCGTGCCTCGACTATCGCCTTTCATGCCCGAGCGATGCCGTCAAAACATATCGCAGAACAACTTGCCGACAGCAAGATCGGAGTCGGTGCAGGGGATTTTTACGCTCTGCGATGTGTTGAGGCGCTGGGGATGGACCCGGCAGACGGTGTCGTGCGTGTAAGCATGGTGCACTACAACTCGGTTGAAGAGGTGACGAAGCTCGTCGAAACCATCGATTCGATTCTGCCCGGAAATTGACTCGAACTTTGTCGGGACATATTCGAGTAATTCCAGGCAGTCGTTCGATCAGAGAATAGACATCAGAATGAGTAAAGAGGCAAAAGAGGGAATCGTAAGATGAAACAGCACGCACGAGTGGTTGTGATCGGAGGCGGCGCGCTCGGCGCCGGGCTGCTGTATTTTCTGACCAAGGAAGGTTGGGACGATGTCGTTCTGATCGAAAAAGGAGAGCTCACCTCCGGGTCAACCTGGCATGCAGCTGGCCTCATTCCCCACTTTATCGGGGGCTTGAGCATGGCAAAGGTACACCAGGAGGGGCCTGCCCTGTACCGAACGCTCGAGGCGGAGACCGGTCAAGCCACTGGCTGGCATGGCTGTGGCGCCATTCGCCTGGCACTGACAGACGAGGAAGTGGACTGGTTTCACTACGTTAAGGGGATACTCGATACCGTGGG
>DLPX01000079.1 GCA_002477475.1 Proteobacteria bacterium UBA7447 | reverse complement strand
CCAACTCTCCCGCCTCAAACGCCAAGGCGCCCGCCTGATCTTCGGTCACGAAAATGCAGTCAATGTTCGCAAAAGCTGGCTTTGGGCCATTCCAGTCGGGATTGGGTCGCAACTTAAGATGCTGACCCTGCTTATGCTCGGAAATGACATAAGGACCACAGGTGGCCGGCACTTCAATCGTGTACTTGCCACCAGCACCCTCCAGAGCCTTCTTGCAGTTGATAATCCCTGTCCCTGAGGCCAAGGTCGCGGACATGAACGGTGCGAACGGCTGGTTAAGAACGATCGTCCCGCTGTATCGGTCTTTTACGTCTGTATGATCGTATGCGACGTAGTCTCCTTTCCACTCGCTCTCGAGCATGCGGTCGTAAGAGTGAGCGACGTCTTCTGCTGTTACTTCACCGAAACCCCCGCTCCACTGCAGTCCCTGCTTGAGCGTGAAATCGATATGGGTCGCGTCCCTAACTTCGATACTTTCGACATGCATCGAAGGTACCCAACCAGACTCGGCGCCATAATTTGCCAGCGACGGCATGATGCACCAGTTGACGTCATTAGGTGGATGCCCGCCAACGTAATAACCGGGGTCGAGGCTCTCCATCTCGCGATCAAACCTGACGGTCAGCGTCTTACCGCTGGCAGAGTAGACCATCCCAGGGAAGGCCCCTGTCAATCCTGCTGCGCCAGTGTACGCAAGCGTTTGCAGAAAACTTCTGCGTGTTTGTTTAAATGACTCCATAAAGACTCCTCCTCTTGTTGAAAATCACTTTTTTAAGTCTGCTTGATCATACGGCAATCAAAGCTTTCCCAAAAGGTGCTGACGATAACCATACTGAAAAAACGGGTGTCTGTGACAAAACTCCGACTCTTGGCGCATTTCTGAACCCGTAGGACGATTTTTGCTGGTTAAAGCAATTGCCGCGGAAAGGCGAGCCGCCAGGCATGCTCGTGTACAACCTCGGCATTCATTCTGACTTCCAAATCCGCTTCTACCTTAATCTCGGTCGCGGTTGACGTCACCAGAGTGTGGGTGACCGAAGAAACCGCCCAATCGGCCCTTTCAAAATGCTCGGTCCAGGTGATGTCGAGTTTTGCGCTTAGGGGATCATCTGGATGGATCGAACGATACTCATCATGTGTGGACTCCACAGTCCATCCATCATGATGATCATAGGTCACACGGCCCTCATCAAACCACTGGTGCTCCGTCAGCACGCCGCTCTTCATATCGGTTGTCACCTCCCACTGATAATCTGAATCGCGGCTGATGGTTTTTCGTAAAGGCGCTGCACCCTCCGCCTCTTGGAATTCATGCAACTCCGCATCTGCCGAACATTCCGATCTGACGGGCAGCATTAGCGCGCCGGTTCCCGAGGTTAAGGTGATCGTGGGCTTCTCGGGCGCAGGCCAGGCGATGGGCCAATACGATGTCGATAGCGCCACCCTTATCTTGTTGCCGGGTGTAAATCGATGGCCTGCCTCACATAACTGAATTTCTACTTCGTACGCTTTGCCCGGTTCGAGCGGCTCGGGTGACTCATGACTGTCTCGATGAGTGAGGTTCAGCAATCCATAACTTACCCGGGTCACACCGCCATCCTCGAGCACCTCCGAAAGAACCACCGCGAGATTCGCAACAGGCTTGTCGCTCGTAACCTTCACCAATACCCGCGGTGGCCCAAGGACATCAATCGGGCTATCCAAGGGTGTCGAATCAAAGACCAGGGAGCCGCCTGCCTCTGCCCGCTGGTCTCCGGGCAGGTCCGGATCCAGTCCATGCGGGCACCACTGTCCCGCCATGGCTCCAACCGTCATTGGGGAGTTAATGGACAGAGACTCCTGGCTACCGGCCTTGTCACCAAGTCCATCAGCATTGAGATAGAACTTTTTGTCTTCAATGTTCGGCGAAGGCCAAGAGGGCTCAGCTACCCAACGTCCGGGGCGTTCTTTGTAGTAGGTCCTTGGAGGAACAGGGTCCTCTATCCAGCAACGTAACTGGGGTTCATCCATCACGCCCGTATCTATATCTTTCAGCCAGTAATCCCACCAGCGAAGACACTCCTGCAAAAACCCGATCGCCGGACCCGGCTCGGCAAAATGGGGATACTTATGGGCCCAAGGACCCACAAGCCCCTTCGCAGGCGCTTTGAGATTCTCCAGCATTCTGAACACGGCATTGGAATAGCCATCTGCCCAGCCGCCCACCGCGTATACCGCAGCCTCGATCTGGTCATAGTTTTCACAAACCGAACCGTGCTTATAAAACGCATCCCGATGCTGATGCCGCATCCAGTCTTCAAGCCAGAGTCCGCTGCCCTTAACGCGATCCATCCAGACGTCATACCACCGCTCACCGAGGACGTTGGGATCAGGCGGGGTGGTATTGATGGACAACATGTAGCCATTCCAGGCCGCGTTGTCATTTAAAAGACAACCGCCCATGTAATGGATGTCATCCGCATAGCGATCATCGGTGGAACAAATTGAAACGATCGCTTTCAATGCTGGCGGGCGCCTTGCCGCAATCTGCAATCCATTGAATCCGCCCCAGGAGATACCAATCATGCCGACCTGACCGCTGCACCAGGGCTGCGCAGTGATCCAGTCGATAATCTCCAACGCATCGTCCTGTTCCTGCTTTAAATACTCGCCCAAGAGCACGCCCTCTGAGTCTCCCGAACCACGCATATCCACCCTGACTGACGCGTAACCATGACCGGCAAAATAAGGGTGTGTCGAAGCGTCACGATCAGCTGTTCCGTCTTTGCGCCGATAAGGCAGGTATTCCAGAATTGCCGGTACCGGGCGCTCCTCGGCATCCACCGGCAGCCATATCCTGACCGCCAGACGCGTTCCATCCGATAACGGGATAAATTCGGGATCCCTGATGGCGATCTGATGAGGGAAGTTCGTTCTTGTTTTCATATCCTCTTCTCTTTAAGCCGTGTTCTTGATTTTTATGGGTGTGAAGTGAACTTTGTATTTGTTCTCATAAGACCTCTCCTGCCCGACTGCTTCCTCACAAACCATCCCGCGGAATCCGATCACGCCAAGCTCTGGTAAAAATCGGCTTGCCGTCCTCTTTGGCATCGATATCCGTGTCGATGATGAAATCCGAGGCATCTGCCCTCAAGCGCGTGGTGGTCTCTATCTCAACATGCCAGTCTGCTCGCTCCAGCTCGGAACGCCAAACCCATCTGGCCTCCGCAGTAAGGGGATCGTTTTCTACGATCTCGAAGTCGCAGTGGGCGCTGTGCGCCACATTCAGATCAATATCGTGAATATGAAAGCGCCCGTGATCCTCAATCAGGTTTTCGCGCCATCTTCCGCTTTTGAGATCACGATGTATGGTTCGTGCAGCATCAGGCGGG
>DLPX01000036.1:842-3855 GCA_002477475.1 Proteobacteria bacterium UBA7447 | reverse complement strand
AAAACCGGGGCTTGCCCCGGTTTTTTTATGCTCCTTGATACAGACCATGACTGAATCCGATCATCCGACACCTGGGCTGCAAGCTGCCCAAAGCTGGCTTAGCGCAGCACAGCGTATCCTTGTTCTGACCGGTGCGGGATTGTCGACGGCGTCTGGTATCCCTGATTTTCGCGGGCCGCAGGGCGTCTGGACCCGCGACCCCGACGCCGAAAAACTCTCGGATATCCGTTACTACCTATCGGATCCCAATATCCGAAAAAAAGCCTGGTTGTCGCGACGCGATTCTCCGGTTTGGCAGGCGCGACCCGGTTTGGGGCACGAGGTCCTGGCCCGCTTTGATGAGACAGGGCGCCTTGATACGCTGGTGACCCAGAATATTGATGGCCTGCATCAGTTGGCGGGCAGTTCGCCTGACCGGGTGATCGAGATCCACGGCACAATTCGGGAGGTTGCCTGCTTGGCGTGCGCCTATCGCGTGCCGATGCAGACGGTGTTGGAGCGTCTGGCTGCAGGTGAGCAGGATCCCGAGTGCCCCGACTGTGGCGGCATCCTGAAGTCGGCGACTATTTCCTTCGGCCAGTCACTGGTGGCGCATGATCTGGCCCGGGCAGAGGCGGCGGCCCGTCACTGCGATCTGCTGCTGGCCGTGGGTTCCACGCTGTCGGTGTATCCTGTCGCGGGATTGGTGCCCATCGCCAAAGAGACCGGCGCCAGGATCGTGATTGTTAATGGAGAGCCCACCGCGATGGATGACATTGCTGACGCGGTGCTGGTGGGGGATCTCAACAAAGTGCTGCCGAGCGTATTGGACGAAGCCACCCAGTAAAGACTATGAATCCGGTGCACGTAAAGATTTGCTGCATGGCGTCTGTTGAAGAGGCGCACCTCGCGGCAGGCCATGGCGCAAGCGCGGTCGGGCTGGTGGGTGAGATGCCGTCAGGCCCCGGGGTCATCGGCGCCAAAGCCGCGGCCGCAATTGCCCGCGAAGCGCCGCCCGGTCTTGAGACATTTCTTTTGACAAGCGGGGAGTGCGCGGCCGATATCGCGAGTGAGCTGGCGATCTGCCCGGTCACTGCTGTGCAGATCGTGCGGCACATTGATCCCAAGGAGTATCCGGCACTCATTGAAGCGGCGCCGCAGGTGCGCCGCGTGCAGGTTATCCATATCGAAGACGAAGGAGCGCTGGTGCTGGCCGCGCGGTACACGCCCTATGTGGATGCATTTCTGCTTGACTCGGGCCGCACATCCGGACCAGTGCCACAGTTCGGCGGCACGGGCGCTACCCACGACTGGGCCATCAGTGCCCGCTTTGTCGCGCAGACGGCGTTGCCGGTTTATCTTGCGGGCGGCTTGAAGAGCGCCAATGTCTACGACGCTATTACCCAGGTTCGCCCTTTCGGTGTAGACCTTTGTACCGGTGTGCGGACCAACGATCAGCTGGACGAAGAGAAGCTTAAGAGCTTCATGGAAGAGGTGCGCCGTGCCGCTGAGGACTTAAGCGCGAAAACCTTTGGCCGGGTTTATGTTGCGATCCAGGCGTAGATCACCAGCATCAGACACACCAGTGGTGTGATCGTGCAGCGAAGCCGCCAGTAACCCTCGCTGACCAGACCCAGCCTTTGCTGGCGATAATCCAGAAGCAATTGCGTTGCAAACAGCACCGCAAGCACCAGCACCCCGGCCGGACGCTGAACCCATAACGCCAAGGCAAAAACGGCGAGAGCAAAAACGTTGCTGCCCACCAGAGACACGGCATCAGCACGTGATAGGGCGCTTCCCCATTGTGCTCCCGCCATGAAGGTGCTGATGACGACGGCGTAACTCCACAGCCAGATGTCGGGCGGGGTGCCGGGCACGGCAATCCAGCCTGCTTTCATCATCGGCGCCATGACGAAGGGAATCACACCCGCAAAGGTGAGGGTGCGAATGATGACAGGGGGGTGATTGTTCACGGGTGCTCCCGTTTGCATCGCTTGGAGCAAAAGCGTACCTCATTCCAGCACCGTTGCCATTTTTTCCGCCAGCGGAAGGGCCGCCGACACGTCGGGCATATTTTCTCGGGCAGATCTTGCTTGCGCACGGGTGCTGGATCGCGGTTATCGAACCTCGATTATGAGTTAGACGCCGCCGATAGATTGTCAATTGCCGCCCGACACGGCAGTGCTACATTAATACTATTCACGTTAAGCATTGTTGCGTTATGCCTCACCCCGTTACTCCCGAGATCTCGAATCTGGATCAGATCGCTGACGATCAGTGGCAGTCTCTGGCGGCCGCGACGCAGGACCGCCATCATGCCTGGCACACGCCTACGCTGGGTAATGTGGGAGAGGGGATGGCGCAACTGAGAACGGTTGTCTTGCGTTCTGCTGATCCCAAGACGCGTATCCTGACCTGCCATACCGACAGTCGTTCACCCAAGATCGTGCAGCTGGCAAAGGACCCGAGGTTTTCCTGGCACTTTTATGATCGCGACACAAAAATCCAACTGCGCGCCTACGGCACAGCCTGGACACATCATGGGGACATCCTTGCGGGCCAGCGCTGGCTGGACGGCGCGTGGCGCAGCGCCCAGTGCTACCGCACGTCCATTGCCCCGGGAGAGGTCTGTACGGAGGACGATCTTGATATCGACGCGCCGGTGGATCCCGCCACAGGCGAAGAGCACTTTGTCGTGCTGGCCTGCGAGATCGATACCCTAGACTGGCTGTTTTTAAGGGTAAAAGGGCATCGCCGAGCCCGTTTCCAGTGGACAGAAAGGGGCTGGCAGGGCGAATGGATCGCGCCCTGATCTGACGGCTTCCCTATATTTCTTATCAAAGAAAAAGCCCTCTGATAATGGGATTTAGCCCAGCAAACTCTTGCGATTGGCATCAAATTGGTTGGGAAAAATACCCTTCATAATAAGTAAATCTGATGATAAGGAAGAGAAATGTCTATTGGTCTGACCTAAGACCTTGCGGTAACGTCCCCTTTCGCCTCGGGAGATGGTTACTTCTGATTTCGAGGTTGA
>DLPX01000036.1:0-540 GCA_002477475.1 Proteobacteria bacterium UBA7447 | reverse complement strand
CATAAACCAATCACCTAAGTTGAGCATAAACCAATCACCTAAATGGGAGAGAGAGGAATCAATAATGCTAAAACGTAAACTACTGTACCCGGCGCTCGCGATGGTAAGCGCTGCGGCTGTTCTTGTAGCGGGACCTGTCCAAGCCTGGCAGCCAAAGAAGCCCGTTGAGTTCATCATTATGGCTGGCACGGGCGGTGGTGCTGACCAGATCGCACGCCTGCTTCAGGGCCTGATCGAAAAGAAGGGTCTGAGCTCACGGCCGTTCATTCCGATCAATAAGCCTGGTGGCTCAGGCGCTGAAGCCCTGCGCTACCTGCAGGACAAAGCTGGTGATAACCACACCGTCATGATGACGCTAAACAGCTTCTATACCACACCGATCATACAGTCTGATCTCGGTGTCGACCCAATAGAATTCACGCCGATCGGCCTGATGGCGATGGATACCTTTCTGTTGTGGGTCCATACCGATCGCTCCGACATCACCGATATGGACAGTTACGTTTCTGCCGTGAAAGCCAAGGGCCTTGACTGGAAAGT
>DLPX01000015.1:7933-20854 GCA_002477475.1 Proteobacteria bacterium UBA7447 | reverse complement strand
GACAATCTGCGGCGCTCGCCCTGCAAAGCCTCAAACTCCGGGGCTTCGTCCAAATTAAGCTGCAGAGCCGTGGTTCTCCCGTCGGCACTCACGATCAGTTCGGAGAACACCGGGCTCGTCGTCAGCTCCTCACGCGCCTTGTCAAGATCAACTTCGCTGTCTCTCAACGTCCGGTAATTGCCCGCCAACTCAGTCAGCGATCCTTCTCCCTGCGCGAGCAGCGGCACATCAAGCAACGAGACGACTGAACTGATCCCGGGAACCTCTTCAAGATCAAGAACGAGCTTATCCACTCTCTTCAGCGTGCTTGTGGCAAAGACCCCCTGCTCGGGCACGAGCGCCACCACAAGAAAACTCTTGGATTGATAGCGCTCCGACAGGTCCCGAAAGACCTTGTAGTCATGGTCATTCTCCAGCAGCAGAGAATCGGCAGAGGCGTCCAGCCTGAAGTCACGCGCATGCCAGCCGAGCACCATCAGCACCAGCAACAAAGCGATCAGTAACGGCCAGGGCCGCAGGACAGTCCAGTGGTTGTAATGACGGGAAAACCAGTTCATCAGGCGTCCAGCAGATCCGCCACCGTGCGCGCTTTCACAGCGTGATCAAAAGCGCGTTCAGGGTCAGTAAAAATCAGTGCACCGCTATCCGTATTCAATTGCTGCATGGTTTCTATTACCGTACGCACTCCGATGAGGTCCCCATCCGCTTGGCAGACGATAGTGTAAGGGCTATCTGAAGAGGCGACGTCTTCACAAGAATCAAAACACCCGCCAAAACCGGCCGGCAATGCCTGTGCCGGACACCCCCTCAGGCACACAGGGACTCCCGATATCTCCGACCTGATCTGCTCAAGAAAACCCTTTTCAGCAATCGGACCGGTCTTTACATCGACCACAAACGCATCCAATTGGTGGCCTAAAGCCTTTGCCATTGCCTTGACCCTAGACAACTGTTTTGGATCAGTTTCGGGATATGCTGAGGCACTCTCTAGCTCAACAATAAACCGAAAATCAGGATCCGTATCCTCGATCCAAACGGCGATCTCATCCAGGCTGATCGTATGCAGTCGGTCAGCCGGCACCCAAACACTGCGCAGATGGTTTGCGTACCAGGACAACTGCCACTCTTGCGGCAGGTCGGCATCATAAAAAGTCCCCTGCCATGCTTTGTGGCGCCAGCCGCGTGTCCCAATTCTCAACGGGTGTTGCATGCTCTGAACCCGACAGTATCGACAAAAGCCTTTCCTTTAGAATAACCCGCATTGTGCTAGTAACCGTGCACGGATCCTGAGATTCATAACGTGGTTTCAATATGACGGAATCTGCCTTTTTGGTCGACGCGCGAGCCGTTATCGCCTGCGAAGGTGAAGCGCTTTCAACACTGGGCGCACGCCTTGACCAGCGGTTTGTTCAGGCCTGCGAGGCTCTGATGGCGTGCACTGGACGCGTGATCGTCACCGGGATGGGAAAATCGGGACACATTGGCAGCAAAATCGCAGCGACCCTGGCCAGCACCGGCACGCCGGCCTTTTTTGTACACCCTGGTGAAGCCAGTCATGGAGATCTCGGCATGATTACCCCGGGGGACCTGGTTCTGGCGATCTCCAATTCCGGCGAGACACCGGAAATCCTCACCATCCTGCCGATTATCAAGCGGATGGGAAACACGCTTTTGGCGCTCACGGGCGACGATGGATCATCGATCGCAGGGGTAGCAGATATCAGTCTTGATGTCGGTGTTGAGCGCGAAGCCTGCCCCCACAATCTCGCGCCGACCGCCAGCACGACTGCCACATTAGCGATGGGCGACGCCCTGGCCATCGCCGTACTCAAGGCGCGCAACTTCGGCGCCGAGGACTTCGCGCGCTCTCACCCCGGCGGCGCACTCGGCCGACGCCTGCTGGTACATGTTAAAGACCTGATGCATACCGGCGAAACTTTGCCGCTCGTCTCGCCCGAGGCATCACTCACGGACGCGCTGGGAGAGATGTCGGCCAAGCATCTCGGCATGGTGGGCGTCGTGGATAACGAGGGACTGTTGGTTGGGATCTATACCGATGGTGACTTACGCCGCACGCTCAACCAGGGTACCGATATCAATGCCTGCCGCATCGATAACGTTATGGTTCGCTCACCCCGCACTATCGCGCCCGATACCCTCGCTGCAGAAGCTGTAGAGATGATGCAGCGACACTCCATTAACGGCTTGTTTGCCGTGGATGGGGGCGGGCGCCCCGTTGGGGCGCTGAACGCGCTGGACCTGATACGCGCCGGCGTCTTCTGAAACCTCGTGCGGGCGCAACTCGAAAGGCTGGTCCTGGTCGGCGTGCTTGGCGCCATGGCAGGCCTCGGCATCTGGATGCAGGTCAACCTGCTGGAACCTGCCGAGAACAAAGTTGCGGCACCGCTAACCAATGAGCCCGACTATTACATCCAGAATTTCACCGCGACCGGTCGGGATGAAGCCGGAGTCATCTATGTTCTCAAAGCGGAACGTCTGGCGCACTTTCCCATCGACAATACCGCTCTCCTTGATAAACCACATCTCGTGCAGTATCAGGAGGGCAAGCCGGCACGACAGACCACCAGTGAATCCGGTTGGATGTCCGGTGACGGGTCTGAGGTTCTGCTGTCGGGTAACGTCGAAGTCACCCAATTTCGAACTGATGCAGATCCCGGTAGCGTCACCCGCACCCAGCGTCTCAGTGTCCGATTGGATCGGGGCAGCTAGGTCCGGGCAGGCAGGCCCGGTTTGCTAAAATTCGGTCATGATCCGAAAACTCCTCGCCGCCTTCTCACTCTTATTTCTGTTTGCTCAAAACGCTGTCGCGCTCGAGTCAGATCGCAACCAGAGCGTACTCGTCGAAGCTGACGAAGTGGAGATGGACTTCTCCAGTGGTACCCGCATCTACCGGGGCAACGTATCAGTGCGCCAAGGGACCATACGCATCATTGCCGATCAGATCGAACTGATCTACAAGGGTGAACAACTGGATCACGGTATTGCTACCGGTAATCCGGCCGTCTTCCGACAGCGGCCGGACGGAAAAGACCACGATGTCATCGGGACCGGCCGTCGAATTGAACTCGACGAGATGCAGAACATTGTCACCTTTATTGGCGATGCCCGACTCCGGCAGGACCGTGACGCAATAGAGGGTGAGCGGATTGTCTACGACATGGCGCGCGACCGGATGATCGTGCGCGGGGGAGATGCCTCGCCGACTCGCACCACGCGGGTGGGTGAAGATACCGATACTGCGCTGCCCACTCAGGACGGGGAACGCCCGCGAATGGTCCTCCAGCCCGATGCGCTGGGCGATGAGAGCGCCGGAACGGGTACACCGGCGGCAACCCGTTCGGCACCTTCAAAATCCGAGCAGGCCTACGTGGGCGAGACGGGCGCTCCGGTATTCGCCACCCAAAGTGTGACTGGCGCATCACTTGGTACTTTGCCGAGCGGATTACCCGTGAGAGTACTGCGCATGGAAGACGGCTGGGCACAGGTGAATACGCCTCACAGTGTACGCGTCTGGATCTACGGCAAGTTTGTATCAGCCGACTCCGGCATCGCTACCGTGACAGGCTCGGCGGTCAGGCTGCGATCCATCCCTTCCACCGGTCCCTCGTCTGTCGTCCTGGGCGAGGCCGCCAAAGGCCAACGGGTGCGGGTTCTTTCTGTGAAAGGAAAATGGAAAGAAATAGAGGCATCGGCTGATCTCAAGGTATGGATTCCCTCGCCTCGAATTGAAGCTTCAGAGAATCCGAGCACCTGGGAGCGCGACTGGCGCGAATCTTCCTCCAAAGCGGCAGAAGGTTAAGCAACCCCTCCCAACGCCGTTGCGACGGGATCTGGATCCATGAGTTCACTTACCACCCAAGGCCTGGTCAAGCAGTTTGGCCGAACGACGGTTGTCGATGATGTCGATATCAGTGTCAGCGGCGGAGAAGTCGTTGGCCTGCTCGGTCCAAACGGCGCTGGAAAAACCACCTGCTTCTATATGATCTGCGGCCTCGTCCGACGCGACCAGGGCGCCATCCTGCTCGATGATGAAGACATCAGCGGGCTTGCTATGCATCATCGGGCTCGCAAAGGGATCGGATACCTGCCGCAAGAGCCCTCCATCTTCCGGCGCCTGACCGTACGGGATAACCTGCTAGCGGTGCTCGAAGCGGTCCCCGAACTTGATCGTGATGCCCGACAGCAGCGTGTTGATGAGATGCTGGAAAAATTCGGTATCACGCATAAGGCCTCTGACTATGGCTACAGCCTGTCGGGAGGCGAGCGGCGACGGGTTGAGATTGCCAGGGCAATTTCATTGCAACCCTCCTTCATGCTGTTGGATGAACCTTTTGCCGGCATTGATCCCATCTCGATCATTGACATTCAGAAACTGATTCAGGATCTCAAGGATATGCAGATCGGGGTGCTGATTACCGATCACAATGTGCGTGAGACGCTGGGCATCTGCGATCGCGCATATATCCTGACCCAAGGCAAGGTGCTGACGGAAGGCAGTGCGGAGCACATCCTCGCCCATGACGAGGTGCGGTCGGTCTATCTTGGCACCGGTTTCCGACTTTAATCTATTGCGCGGGACCCAAGTTGAAACAGGCGCTTCATCTCCAGCAGGGTCAACGCCTGCAACTCAGTACACAACTACAGCAATCGATTCGTCTGCTGCAGTTGTCCCGTGAGGAAATTCGACAAGAGATCACCTCTGCCCTGGAGTCAAACCCCCTGCTGGAGGAAGGGGAGTCCGATGCCCTGCCCGACATGTCATCAGACGCTGACCTTGGGCCTCTCGCCGACGCGCTGACCGAACCTCAACAAAGGGACGAGACGTTTTCAGAGGACGAGTGGCGTGATACACCCGCCGCCGATCGGCACTGGGAGCACTTGGGATCCTTATCCTCGACTGGCCGCCCAACAGATGACGCGCCCTATGATCATGAGCCTCTCTGGGAAAGCAGGCAGGATAGTCTGTCCGGTCTGCTGCTTGAAGGACTTTCCCTGCACAGACTGAGCGACTCAGATCAACGCATTGCGCAAGCACTCATCGGCTGTCTTGATGGAAGAGGCTATCTCACAGCCACCTATGATGAAGTCAGACAGGTCCTGCAGCCTGAGATTGAAGCCGAAGACGATGAAATTGACTCGATGCTTCATCTCGTACAGAGCCTTTCCGACCCGGGCATTGGCGCGAGAGATTTGGCCGAATGCCTGACGCTGCAACTTAATGCCCTGCCCGATGACACCCCGGATCTACAAAAGGCACAAGAAGTTATTCACAAGCATCTCGCCCTGCTGGGTTCGCATCGCTATGAGGCGCTTGCTGGCGTGCTCGATATCGATACTCCTGCCTTGGCTAAACTGCTTGAAATCATCCAGTCACTGGATCCCAAACCTGGTGAGCGCCTTGCTGCCCCCTTGGCCCTGGCGGTGACACCTGATGTCCTGGTCCATCGACAAGACGATGCCTGGACAGTCAAGCTCGAGCATGAAAGTGCTCGGGGTATCCGCATCAGTGATGACTACCAGCCGTATCTCGATGGTGATGATCAGGCAACCCGAAAATACCTCAAGGAGCACCTGCGCGAGGCACAGTGGTTCATCCGAAGTCTCCAGCAAAGGGATCAGACCATTCTCAGCGTTGCGGCCCAGATCGTCTCGGTACAAAGGGGCTTTATGGACGAAGGAGACAAGGCGCTGGTGCCGTTGACCCTCAAGGACATCGCGCAAGCGCTTGACATCCACGAATCCACCGTGTCGCGCGCCGTGGACCAGAAATACCTGCTCACGCCGCACGGATTGTTTCCGCTGAAGCATTTCTTCTCAACCGGCCTGGCTACCGCCTCGGGATCCCAGACCTCTTCCCGGGCAGCGCAGGCAAAAATCCGCAAAATGATAGAATCCGAGCCCCCGTTGAAGCCGATCAGCGACAGTCGACTGGTGGCGCAACTCGAGAAAGAAGGAATCTCGATCGCCCGGCGCACCGTGGCCAAATACCGCGAGCAGATGAATATTCCGCCAGCCAGTCAGAGAAAAAGCGTAATCTAGTTATGACACAAGCGGCATTCACCAACGAAGTCGACGCATCGGGCCCGTTGCAAGGTCTGCTCATCCGGGAACGGGTCGCGGTCAGCGTCAAAGTCTCGAGCAAAAAACGCATGCTTGAGGAACTGGCTGAACTGCTTTCTCGACAGCTTCCGGGGATGGATCAACACACCGTATTTTCGACGCTGACCGAACGCGAACGTCTCGGCAGCACCGGCATCGGGCAGGGAGTTGCGCTCCCGCACGGTCGATTGAACGGCATCCAGGAGCCGATCGCTGCCGCCCTGAAACTGCATCAGCCACTGGATTTTGATGCGATAGATGATCTCCCCATCACAATGGTGATTGGCCTGCTGGTTCCCGCCGAGGCAACGGACCAGCACCTTCGCATATTGAGTGACCTGGCCGGCGCATTTTCTGATAGCGGTTTTCGACGTGCCGTTGGGGATGCCAGTGACGCGGATACCCTGTTCGGTCTCTTGACCTGATTCAACCGACCATAAGCCCGTGACGTTCGCACCGGCGAAGCACTGGCCTCGATCATCGCTTAACTGACCCAGCGCAAAACACGCCCACCATGAATCTGATTATCGTCAGCGGGCTGTCAGGATCAGGCAAGAGTATCGCACTGCACGCGCTTGAGGATCTCGGCTACTTTTGCATCGACAATCTTCCCTTCGGCATGCTCCGTCAGCTCACCAGCGAGCTACAACAAGGCTCCTCCACCGATATTGAACGGGTGGCCGTCAGTATCGATTCGCGCAGCCGGGAATTTCTCAAAACCCTTTCGTCCGGCCTCGAACAACTCCGCGACGCTGGAGTCACCGCGCAGATTGTCTTCCTCGAAGCCGGCACAGAAAAATTGCTGCAGCGGTATAGCGAAACGCGAAGAAGACATCCCCTGACCGACGAAGACACGCCGCTGCGTGAAGGGATCCTGCGCGAACGCGAGATGTTGACCCCATTGGCGGATGCGGCAGAGCGTACAATCGATACAAGCGTCATGACACCTTTTGAATTGCGTGTGGCCATCCGCAGTTTTGCCGAGGGCGCGCTGCAGTCGAGCCCGACATTGCTGTTCCAATCTTTCGGCTTCAAGCGTGGAGCGCCGGTGGATGCTGACACTGTCTTCGATCTTCGTTGTCTGCCAAACCCCTATTGGGAAAAAGAGCTTCGAGATCTGTCGGGTCTCGACCAGCCCGTTATCCAATTTCTTGAGGGATCTGATCTTGTTCACCAGATGGCCGGGCAACTGAAATCCTTTATCAATTTCTGGATCAGGCACTTCGACGTCGTTGACCGCAGCTATCTTACAGTCGCACTCGGCTGCACGGGTGGGCGGCACCGGTCGGTCTATATGGTTGAGCGGCTCGCTCGTGAGTTTCGCGAAGGCGCAGGGCCTGTACAGATTCGCCATCGAGACCTGACCCCCGTGAAGGAGTCCTGAACAGTGCCGGTGGAGATGGAAATCACCATCATCAATCGTCTTGGGCTACATGCCAGGGCGTGTGCCAAACTCGTCAAGGCCGCAGCTCACTATGAGAGCCGTATCGAACTGCTTCAGGGCGAACAATGCGCTGACGCCAAGAGCATCATGGGTCTGATGATGCTGGCGGCGCCTCAAGGATCAAAACTTGTTCTCAAGGCCGACGGCATCGACGCAAAAGAAGCGGCAGAGGAAATCTCGCAGCTCATCAACGATCGTTTCGGGGAGGAAGAGTAGTGCTTGCTCTGAGCGGAACTGGTATCGGACGGGGAATTGCGATCGGCCGCGCCCTGGTGCTTGATTCGCCCCAACACGAAGTACCGCATTTTCAGATTGATACGAAGCGCATCGATGGCGAGATTCTGAGATTCAATCAAGCGATTGCGGCAGTACGCCAGGAGCTCCAGCACCTGCAGTCGACCCTGCCGGCGACAGCGCCTCCCGAGACCGGCGCGTTCATCGATGTCCATCTTCTTATGCTGGAAGATCCATTGATCTCAAAGGAGCCGGCAGAATCGATCCAGCGCGAGCAAATTAACGCCGAATGGGCCCTCAGCAACCATGCCCAGACGCTGGCGGCCTTCTTCGACAACATCTCCGATCCCTATCTACGCACCAAAAAAGATGATGTGACTCAAGTAGTGGGAAGAGTTATGGACATCCTCACTCAACGGGCAGAACGATACCCCAACCTGTCCAGCATGGAGCCTGAGCTCGCCGATCGAATCATCGTCGCCCGGGACCTCAGCCCCGCAGATGCGGTGATGCTGCGCCATCGAAGTATGGCCGCTTTCGTCACCAGCCTGGGCGGGCCGATCTCCCACACCGCTATTCTGGCCCGCGGCCTCGGGATTCCTGCGATTGTCGGCCTGCATGGGGTGATCGATACGATCAGAGACCAAGACACACTGATCGTCGATGCCGCCAGTGGCACTGTGCTGGTTTCTCCGGATGAGCGCTTGCTGAAGCAGTTTGAACTCCTGCAGGCGCGCCAACATGAAGAAAGACAAGCGCTCGCCAAGGTGGGCGAGAAAAGAGCGGCCACCCTTGATGATCAAGAAATGACGCTGCTGGCCAACATCGAACTACCCGAAGACCTCGACGCATTGGCCGGCAGTGGCGCAGCAGGGGTTGGCCTCTACCGGACTGAGTTTTTGTTTATGAATCGGACTGAGCCTCCGGAGGAAGAAGAACAGTACCAGGCTTACAGTCAGATCATTAAAGCAGTCAACGGGCCGGTAACGATCCGCACACTTGATCTTGGCGCGGACAAACAGGTAGACGGGGGTCGTGATGAGCCTAAGGCAGAGATGACAGCAGCGCTTGGGCTGCGGGCCATCCGGCTATGCCTCAGCGAACCTTCCCTCTTCAAGCCTCAGTTGCGGGCCATCCTGCGGGCTGCCGTACACGGCGACGTGCAGATGATGATCCCGATGTTATCCAGCCTTTCGGAACTCGAGCAAAGTTTCTCCCTGATCAGAGAGGTTTGTGCCGAACTTGAAAGCGAAGGTACCGCATTCAAACCCAATATTCCGATCGGCGGCATGATTGAGGTGCCGGCAGCGGCAATTGCCGCCGATCTCTTTGCGCAAAAGCTCGACTTTCTTTCCATCGGAACCAATGATCTCATCCAGTACACCCTCGCTATTGATCGCGTAGACGACGCGGTCAACTATTTGTATGACCCCCTGCATCCTTCCGTGTTGAGGCTGGTACGCAATATCATTCAGGCGGGTAAGGCGGCAGGCATTCCGGTCTCGATGTGCGGCGAGATGGCAGGAGATCCGGCATTCACCCGACTGCTGATGGGTTTGGGATTGCGCCAGTTCAGTATGGAGCCATCACAACTGCTGGAGATACGCCAACAGGTCCGGCAGACCCGACTCTCGGCCGTTCCCGAATGGATCGAGCGCATTCTTGAGTGTACTGATACGAGTGCTCTGCACGGACTGGTCGACCAACTTAATGCGCAGGAGTGCGTATGAGCGGCTGCGCATCGGCAGAACCCTTTGCGCTACAGGTGCTCGGCAGCAGTATGGCGCCGGAATTTTCTGAGGGGTGTGTCGTGATTGTTGATCCGGGCGCACCACTCTGCCATGGTGCCTTCGTAGTTGCAGAACACGGTAACGGCGTGATTCTGCGTCAGCTGAATATCGACGAGGGGCAATGGTCCCTCAGCGCGCTTGAGACTGGGCATCCCCGCATCCGGATTGCGGGCCCTAAAGTGATCCGGGGCGTTGTCACCCAACGGGCAGGCCGGCGGCGCAAGGACCGCAAGAGCTACCTTTAGGAATTTCGGTCGCAGGCCTTCACTCGCGGCTCGACCGGTTGCAAACCCCTTTCTCCACTGCCATTACCGCTGCTTCAACCCGGGAATGCACTCCCAGTTTGCGCAGGATTGCCTTGACGTGCAGTTTGACCGTACCGTCCGAAATATCCAAATGACGCGCAATAACTTTGTTGCTTTGTCCCTCAGAGAGATGGCAGAGAATCTCGTGCTCACGGGGCGTCAGGCTGCTGAAGGGGGCGAGATCATCTTTTCGCTCACGCCGCTCTCCGTGCCGCACAAGATCTGCCAAGACACTGGTCAACGCAGGCGCCACAACAATCTTCCCCGAAACAATTTCCTGAAGCGCGAGAACCAACTCATCGGGTTCCATATCTTTCAGCAGATAACCACGCGCACCATTGCGCAGCGACTCGGACAGGTCACCCTCATCGGCGCTGGTGGTCAGCATGACCACAGGAATCTCCAGACCCTGCTCCACTATATGACGAAGCACCGACAGTCCGCCCAGATCGGGCATGCGCAAATCCAACAGCACAACATCGGGCTTTAGCGTCTCGACCAGACGAAGGCCTTCCTCCCCTTCAGCTGCCGCGCCCACGACCTGCAGTCCACGGCGCTCGAGCAGGCCCTGCAGCCCTACCCGGAAAAGCGCATGATCATCCACGATCAAGACTTTCATTCAGTCTCCTCCCCCAAAGGTTTTCTACCGGCGGCTTCGTCTGCCGAACCCAGTTCTATCACGACCCGGGTACCATCGCCGGGTTCACTCTCAATGGTGAGCTCCGCTCCCACGGTCCCGGCCCGCTCTTGCATGATGGCAAGCCCAAAATGCCCATCGCTATCCTGATCATCAGGAGCGATGGCCATGCCGACTCCGTCGTCCTCCACAATAAGACGAAGACGGCCTATGTTGTCATAACTTAGCAAAACCCGCACCATATTTGCCCGACTATGCTTTCGCACGTTCGTGAGAGATTCCTGGACAATCCGCAGAATCTGCGCTTCTTCTTCTTCGGTAAGTTCTGCGTCGTTCGCCTGATTCTGTAACACCGTCTCTGTGCCTGTCTCCTTGCGCAGACGCGACAAAAGCCGCCGAATACCCGGTATCAGTCCGTGCCGACTGAGGGGGGCCCTGAAGTGTGCGATCAGCTCCCGCAGTTCGACGTTGGCTTCATCCACACTGCTCTCGATGCGTTCCATTTCCTGCCAAATGGCAGATTCACTGTCCTGGCGCAGCGTGTCGTCCAAAACGCGGATCTGGAATTTCAGACTGGCAAGTGTCTGCGCGAGCGAATCGTGCAGTTCATTCGCCAGTTGGGTGCGCTCATTAAGCCGCTCCTGCTGGGCCTGCAACTCCCGCTCGCGCTCTTCGGCTAACGCCTCCAGCCACTCTGACAACCGGTTAATGTCATCGACGAGTTCACCGATCTCACTGTTATCCGAGCGTGGCAATCGTGAGGAAAAATCCCCCTGTCGGATGCTGGATGCCCAATCACGCAGAGCCAAGAGCGGACCCAACAGCCATCTCTGCACACCCAGAAGCATGCCAGCGAGACTGAGCAGCAGGATCGCTGTCAACGCCAAGAGCAGCCCTTGAATGAGTGCATGATCTTCCCTTGATTGACCCAACATCACCGCCAGGACAACGCACAGAACGGATAACCCCAACACCCCTCCAGACCACCAGAAGAACCGTCTCGGCAGCAGATAATGCCAACGCCTTGGGTCAGGATGAGAGGGGGCTGTTGAGGGTTTTTGTGAATCAGTCATGACAGACAAGAGAACGCCTTGATCCGACAATAATTACTTGCTGGCATAGGGCAGGGCGGACCGGGCAGTAAACACGGCTCTCGCATGACCGACAGTATAGGCTACCTGAGCGCCCCAGCCGCCTACGGTTTTGGATCCGGGATCGCTTCAGGCGGAACAAAGTGGGGGTCGTTGGGATTTAAGAAAATAAACTGCGGGGCTTTTTCTTCTTCAGGCGTAACAAAATCAAGAATGGCGCCACTCAGCAATTCCGTACTCGTTGGTGCGATCAGCAGCTGTATCCCATACTGTTCAGAACGCGTGTCGTTATCACCCGCTTCGTCGAATCCCATCGCGTAATCGATGGTTCCGTCTTCAAGACGTCTGGCGGCTACTCTAAGGGCCATACCCTGCATACCGCCCTCTTCTATTGACGCCCGGATCTGGTCCGCAGCCTGTTCTGTAATTCTTAACAGCATCATGGTTCTCCCGGCATCATCACTCGTTCAGCAATCTTGTGCTCTCAATTAAGTTTTTTGTGCCCGTACAAAGTTTACGAAGGCATTTACCCAGGGGTTTGCCGCGACGTGGCGCTGATGCGCGTAGGTAGCGAGCAGATTATGCATGTGAATACCGTCCCGGGCGCCATCGAGTCCGTGGCCTCGTTCTACCGAATACGCCGTGGCTAGTGGCGAATCGATCTCTTCCAGAGAGGAGTAATGAAATTCATGAACGTTATATACGAGGCCCGCGGTCGCACGGACATCCGGCCAAGGGTGATCAGGCGTGGCGCGAAAACGCATATAACCCCGCCCCACAGGCCGCTCCCACATTTTGGTATCCCCCGGAATCACCCCCACCATGGGAAGCTTTCTGTCCTTCCACGCAATCGATCGACTGAGGTACATGAGTCCGCCGCACTCGGCGTAAGTGGGGCCGCCGTCTTCAATAAACGCCTTGATTTCTGCGCGCAGATGGGCATTGGCAGATAACGGCTCAAGGAAACACTCAGGAAAACCGCCGCCAATAAAAAGCCCGTCCAGGGACGGCAGGTTCGCGTCCTGCAGGGTATCAAACGGAATCAAGTCCGCACCCGCCTGCTCAAACGCCGCCAGGTCATCGGGGTAGTAGAAACCAAACGCCCGATCACGGGCGATGCCGATCTTCACAGGGCTATCCTTGCTCGAGGACAAAGCGGACGGCATAGCGCTGCGCGTCGCCACGGGCTCTTGGTGATCCGCTGTCAACGCCAGTACGGCATCAAGGTCGACTCCAGCTTCCACCACATCAGCAATCCTGTCGATGCGGCCCAGCGCATCCGGATCTTCGTTACCGGGAA
>DLPX01000015.1:1955-7556 GCA_002477475.1 Proteobacteria bacterium UBA7447 | reverse complement strand
GGGAGGTCAGAATAACGCTCGATGGCAGCCCGCAGTTTGCTTTCCTGTCGAGGCCCTGCGACCCGGTTCAGAATGACTCCGACAATCTGCACGTCCGGATCAAAACCGGTATACCCGGTAAGAAGCGGTGCGATACCCCTGGTGATGCCAGTGACATCGATGACAAGTATCACCGGCAGACCCAATCTCACGGCAAGAGCGGCGTTACTGTCACTGCCCTCAACATCAAGTCCATCAAAGAGTCCCTTGTTCCCCTCCACAACCACGACATCGGCATCCTGACGGCGCTCTTCAAAACAGGAATGGATCTCGTCATGATCCATCGTGAAGAAATCGAGATTCCAGCACGGCCGGCCGCTGGCACGGGCCAGCCAGGCGGGATCAATGTAGTCCGGTCCTTTTTTAAAGGCAGCCACCCGCATCGCGCGCCGGCGATACGCCGCACACAATCCTATACTGACGAGTGTCTTGCCAGAAGACTTATGAGCGGCAGCAATAAAAACCTGGCTCACCGCAGTATCTTGGAGGGAATCAATCCAGTCCCGAGAACATTCGGGACTTGCGAATCATCCGGCCGGTTGCTTTACCGACCCTTGTGGAAGAAAGGGCAGCACTCTGACTGCTACCAAGGCAATCAGGGCCGCCAACCCAATGCCGCCAAGACCCAGGACCAGTTCAGGGAGGGAAGGCGCATAGCCCGCGACAACACCGTCGTAGTACGTACTCTTCTCGATGTAACCGGGGAAGATGTCCATCGGAAATGCCTGACCGCCGATAATCAGGACATATAACTGGGCAAACGCGCCAAGCAAAACCAACAAAGACGCAAAGACCGTCTGCGACACTCCCGCAAAGCGAGGAGTCAGCAGCAAAATGACCGGTATGACGGTTCCCAACAGACCTTGCCCGACCCAGAACAACCATGGGTAGATGCCGCCCTCTACCAGCAGAAACCTCTCAACCCCGGTATGACCCGCAGCATACAAACGCGTGAGGTGGTCGATCGCCACGAAAAATGCGACCGCAATAACGAAATAAGCCAGCAGGGTCCGAAGCCGTGCCAGGATTTCATGGTTGACCGGAGCCTGGCCCAAACGAGACCCCAACATCATCGCCAATAGCGTGACTGCCGTCCCAAAGGACAGCGACATGGCGATGAACATCGGGGCGAGCACCGCGCTGTCAAATGCCTCCCGTGCAACCAGAAAGCCAAAAATCGAACCCGTTCCTGTGGTCAGCACTAAACGCCAAATAAAAGAGACTGTGCCGGCGGGCCGCGTAAAACGGTTCATCCTCGGCTCAAACATCATCCAGAGGTACACCGCGACCACGATCAGAAAACCCGTATATAAAAATATATTCCAGGCAAAGATCGATTCGAAGTTGTAATACGTCATGGCAATAATTAACCGGTCCGGGCGCCCCAGATCCAGGACCAGCACCGTCAGCCCACCCACCAGCAAGGCCATGGCCAACAATCCGGAAATCCTGGACAACGGCTTATAGAGTGACTGGCCAAACACCGACGAAATCGATGCCGCATTCAGGGCACCCGAGGCTGAAACAATCAGAAAGACGGCGAAAACATGGGGCAACCCCCACACCACCCGATTATTCATGCCGGTGACGTAGTGGCCCTCGACCTCCATATGATGCGCTGCGGCCAATCCCAAAATTGCCAGGGCCGCGGCAATACCTGCCGTCAGCCAGAACCCGCTGCTGGGACGGAGTATCTGGAATGTGACGCTGCTGGTCAATTTGATTCTTGAGCTTAGGCGCGGTTTGGGTCAGACGCCCGAATAACGCACCGCGGTGTTCAGTTTGAGATCAGAGCGCAATTCGTCGGTTTCCTCTCGCGCAAGCGCACTGGCGAGAGGTCCTTGCGCATCGTTGAGGTCGCCAAAGACCAGCGCATGGTGTCCTGCGTCGGCGCAGGCGTCCACACAAGCAGGGGCTCGGTTTTCGTCAACCCGGTGCACACATAAGGTGCAGCTCTCTACCACTCCTTTGCCTCTGGGTGAGTGAGTTTTCTGTCCGCTAAGGTCCTCATGAATAAACGACCTTGCGTGAAAGGGGCAGGCCATCATGCAGTAACGACAGCCGATGCAAATATGCTTGTCCACGAGGACGATCCCATCTTCGCGACGGAAGGACGCACCCGTCGGACAGACATCCACGCAGGGGGGTTCCTCACAGTGCTGACACATTAGCGGCAAAGAAACTTCCCGGCCGGTGGTCTCGTCTTTAAGGTCCACTTTGCGGATCCACTGGGCATCCGTCTCGGGACGCCCCATCCCTGTCAGCCCATGCTCATCATTGCACGCCGAGACACAGGCGTCGCATCCGCTCGCACAGCGGCTGGTATCGACCCACAAGCCCCAACGATGTGCATCGGTGACCGGTTCGTCATCCGAAGCGGCGACCGCAAGCTCGGCAAGCCGCACGCCCGGCGCCAGTGCCAGCAATGCGACGCCAGCACCCGCCTGGGTGAAAAAACGCCGGCGTGTTGTCGCGGAAGATGGTGGCTGGGACTGTGACATCGAAGACCTCAAGGGGACTGGCTCATTTTCACCGCGGGGACTGTGGCGTGACAAGTGAAGCAATCAATCTTCACTGCCGCGTAGGTATGGCAGGTTTGACAAAACTCGCCTTCCGCATTGATCGGCACAAACTGGCCGCTCGCATTCTTGGTCGCATGACAATCGATACATCCGGCGAGGCTGTGCTTGATCGTGCGAATACCCTCGTGCACTGTCTTGTCACGATCATGCTTCAAGAAATCAAAATGATCACGGCGCATGATTTCAACGGGCTCAACACACTGCCCGCCTTGGGCCGCGGGAATCTTGGGCGTTGCCACATCGCTGTGCCCAACCACCGGAGCCCACAAAACCGCGCAGCCGAGGAACAGGCTTACGATCCCAGTTCGACACAACTGATTGCCCCCAATGCGCGCCATGGCAATCTGAAAGTTACTCCCCCATTCCCATGTCGATGTAACCCGTTGGACAGACGTCGGCGCAAATATGGCAACCGATGCACTTCGAATAGTCGGTATCCACGTACCGGCCAGTTGTCGACTGATCTTTCTTGACTCGAAAGACCGCATCCTGGGGGCAAAAAATAACGCAGTTGTCACACTCAAAACACATCCCGCAACTCATGCAGCGTTCTGCCTCAGAGCGGGCCGCTTCTTCGCCTAGATTATGGTGGCGTTCCTCAAAATGACCGAGCACTTCCTCCGCATCCGGGACTGTGGTATCACGAAGATTACGGGGGGTCTCCTGGAAATGCCCCAAGAACAATTCGTCGGAGGGAATGATTTCGTGCCGCGACCGATCCTCATAATTGTGAACCGCGAAGGATGCGTCTGATGTCCCCCAGGTGGCGGCATGATCATATTCGTCCGGGGCCAGAGACTGCTCGTTCAATTTTGCCAACAGGTCAAAATGATGCACGTCCACTTTAGGTCGGCGCGCAGGATCCTCGCTCCTCAGATAATGATCAATACTCTGGGCTGCGATAGCGGCCTGTCCAATAGCTGTCGTCAACAGGTGCGGACGGACGATATCTCCCGCAACAAAGTGACCGCGACGATCAGGCACCTGGAAAAACCGGTCTGCCTCGATTAACTGCCGTTCGTTGCCCATTTCCTCAATGCCGCTAAGGTCCCCTGCCTGGCCGATGGCCGAAACAATCAGATCCGCCTCGACCTCAAACTCTGTGCCCGCAACCGGTGTGGGAATGCCTTTTTCATCAATTTCACACTTTGCCAACCGCAGTCCCGTCGCACGGCCGTCCTCACCTCGATGTAGGGCCACGGGCATCACCCCGTTGAGAATGGTGACCCCCTCAGTCAGCGCGTCATCCACTTCTTCTTCAGTCGCTGTCATATCGGTGCGCTCAAAAAGCGCAGTCAGTGTGACGTGTGCGCCCTGACGAGCGGCGACCATGGCAGAGTCATGTGCTGTGTAACCCCCAATGACCTCTTCAGGTCTGTCCTTTTCGTTGATCTGGTCGATCTTGCCAAGACGACGGGCCACCGAGACCACGTCAATCGAGGTGTCTCCGCCCCCAATACAGACCACCTTTTCAGCGGTGACTTTCATGGACTCCTTGTTGAAGGCATCAAGGAACGCCACGCCGGAAACGCAGTTGGGCGTTTCTTCCCAACCCTCGACCGGCAACCCACGGCCGCGCTGACAGCCCACTGCCCACAACAACGCGTCATACTCAGTTTCGAGCTGCTCTATTGAGATATCGGTGCCGACACGTACGCCGGTGCGGATCTCAATATCACCCATTTCGATAATGCGCCCGATCTCGCGATCCAGTCTGTCGCGTGGTGTACGATATCCGGGAATCCCATAGCGAAACATACCGCCGAGGTAATCCTGGGACTCAAACACCGTCGAGGCGTACCCCAACCGCCGCAATTGGTATGCGCCTGCCAACCCCGCAGGACCGCCCCCAATGATGGCGATCTTCTTACTGCCCACAGGCGGTGGCGTGTCAAAGCGGTATCCTTCGTCAAAAGCGGAGTCACCGATGTACTGCTCGACGGAATTGATTCCGACAAAATCATCAACATTATTGCGGTTGCAGCCACTCTCACACGGGGCGGGGCACACGCGGCCCATCATTGCCGGAAACGGATTGGCATCGGTCGCCCGGCGGAACGCGTATTCCTGCCAGGTCATCCCCTCGGGGGGTTTCTCCATACCACGCACAATTTGGAGCCATCCCCGAATGTCCTCGCCAGAAGGGCAGCTTCCCTGACAAGGCGGGGTACGGTGCACATAAGTCGGGCACTTATGTGAGTTATCTTCATTGAAGATCAGGTCTTTGAAATCATCCCACTGATGCTCGCCGTCGGCAAACTTGCGGAAAGTCAGTTTCTGCGTGTGTTCCTCTGAGGCTGCCATAGCCCGTTTCCCCTTGTCAGTTACTTACTGATGTTCTCTGATCCGACCGTATGATGCGACCGGTTCAGTGCTCGTTACCAAATACCAGCGCATCCCCCACCAACTGGTGTACGCTGATGATCATATCCATGCCCATTCCGTACTGCGGCAACACCTTGGTGAACTGGCTCTTGCAGATGGCGCAGATCGCCGCCATGTGCGTGACTCCATGCTGCTCAATTACCTGCTGCAGCGCCTGGGCACGGGGCAAAGCGCCCTTTACCCTGAGTTCGAGCAGGTCATCCGTCAGCAATCCGCCGCCGCCGCCACAGCAAAAGGTGTGCTCATGAATCGTGTCAGGCGCCATGTCCACGAAATGTGTACAGGCCGCGCGAATCAAGTCACGGGGTATCGTGAACTGCCCGCCCGGGGTATCGCCCAGACGCGATCCTCTGGAGACGTTACAGGAATCATGGAAAGTGACGACCTTGTCATCGTTCGCCTCGGGGTCGAATTTCAATACCCCGCGCTGATTAAGGTCGTGTGTGAACTCACAGATATGCTGCGGTACCGGATAAGCCGGATCAAGAAAATCAAAAGGCCCGATGAGCGTATTCCAGAAACTGTAGGCCACACGCCATGCATGACCGCACTCTCCCACGATAATCCGCTTGACGCCGAGATCGAGGGCGGCCTG
>DLPX01000015.1:0-1574 GCA_002477475.1 Proteobacteria bacterium UBA7447 | reverse complement strand
GCCTCAGAAGCGTACGAGCTCAGCGTCCAACTGATGCCCGCCTGATGGAATACCTTGGCATAACCGATCAATCCGTCAACGTGGGGCTCAGCAAAAAAATCAGCGGAGGGGGTGACCAGCAGGACGTCGGCGCCCTTCTGGTCCAATGGGAGTTTCACCGGAACGTTGATGTCCTCTTCAATCTCTTCTTCAAGACCCTCGAGCGTATCGGCAAGCGCGGGCTCCGGCAGGCCGAGATTGTTTCCAATGGTGTGGACCTTGCCGATGATCTCGTTCGAATACTTCTGGCCTACCCCGATTGAGGCGAGAATCTCCCGACCAGCCATGGTGATCTCTGCGGTATCAATACCGTACGGGCAATACACAGAGCAGCGTCGGCACTCCGAGCATTGGTGGTAGTAGCTGTACCAGTCGTTAATGACCTCTTCTGTCAACTCAACCGCGCCGACGAGCTTCGGAAACCATTTACCGGCCGTCGTAAAGTAGCGTCGATACACTTTGCGCATGAGATCCTGGCGCGCCACCGGCATGTTCTTGGGATCTCCCGTGCCAAGGTAATAGTGACACTTGTCGGTACACGCGCCGCACTTGACGCAGGCATCCATGAACACCTGTAAAGACCGGTAGCGTCCCAACAATTCGTCCATCTTGCTGAGCGCAACGTCCTGCCAGTTCTCCACCAATTCACCCGGAAAGCCAAGGGGTGACTGATGCTCCGGTTTGGCGACGAAAGGCCGACTATGGGCCATCGCGTCCGGCTGCACGGCGGGCGTGCTCAGCCAGTCTTCCAAAGCCGGTGTGTCGAATTCGGGTTTAGCCATGATGTAAAAGCGCCACTAGGCTCCGTCTGTGCTGCTGGTGCGGTCAGGCAACTCTTTTGCCCACGACGCAACGTGCCGATGCTCGCGCGGGTTGTCGCGCATATTGCGCGTCGGGCTGAAAAACACCCCTGGCGCGTGCAGCAGCTTGCTGAAGGGAAAAATCAGCATCAGGATAATTACCAGCGAAAGGTGGACAAGCAACGGTGCATCCGCAGGCAAGGGCTGCCAGTCAAACGACACCAGTCCCAGCGAGAACGCCTTGAGCGAGACGATGTCGGTATGCGAACTGTGTTTCATCACCAGCCCTGAGCCTGCAATCGCCAAAAGCAACGCCAGCATCAGGTGATCCGAAGGTGCACTGATATAGCGAATGCGGTCTACCAGAACACGGCGCGCCCATAGCCCAGCCAGGCCGGCAAACATCGCAAAACTGGCGTAAGAGCCCACCCACTGAATCATGACCACCCAAGACCAGACCGGCTGGGTGAAATATCGAAAGTGTTGCGCGAGCACGATCAGCATGCCGAAATGAAAAAGCCATCCGAACAGCCAGCTCCACTTGCTGCCTTTAAACAGGCTCTCGAAAAAAACGACTTCGCGAAACATTCGGGCAAAAACACCAGCATGGGTCGTGGGGGCCGGAGTGGTGGGTATAACGAGCGGGGCAGGTGTGCGCGCATAGCGCGCCACACGGGCGCCTACCCCCACCAGAAATACGGCGGTCGCGAGATAAAACAACCCGGCGAAGATAGT
>DLPX01000061.1:573-3601 GCA_002477475.1 Proteobacteria bacterium UBA7447 | reverse complement strand
TATTCTCCCGCCTTGAGGGAGAGCACTTGGACCAAGACCAGCGGGCGAACACCGCCCTGGTCTGGCGGTCACGTACTCCTATGGTCGTCAGGTGCATGTCGACGACATCGAAGTTCTGAGCAACCCGGTCATCGGTAAGCCGCTTGAGAATATTGCGCACCGGAAGATCGATGGCAACGTGCTGACTTCCACTCAGGCCATGCTGGTTGCTCCCCATATTCGGGGGCTGATCCAGTTTGAGGCTGCCGGTACCTATGTGTTTTATATCCAGTCAAACGATGGCGTCAAGGCCAAGATAGGCGGTCGGTAGATCTGGGTGGATCCGGAGATTCACCCCAACCGATGGTCTGCACCCATCCCCGTGGTGATCGATGTCCCGGGTTGGTATTAGTTGTGGATCAATTACGACCAGAAGAAAGGCACTTCCGCCTTGCAGCTCGTCTGGACAACGCCGGATTCCAGTGAGGAGGCTCACGTGCCGCCGAGCGCCTTTTCTCACCTTGAGTCTCAGGTCAGCCAATAGGGCAGCAGGGATGGATTGCCCCGATATGCCGGGGGCGGAAATCAGGTCTGCAGGGGGTCTATTCCGTCCAGCGCGACAACGTGGGATTCCGTGAGTTCCTGGCGGATGTCTCGAAAGGGCGCATAGGCCTCGCAATGATAAAACGCCCGGAGTTGATCCCAACTGGGAAACTCAATGATGATGAGGCGCTTGGGTTGCCATGTGCCCTCCAGGACTTCGGTGTTTCCACCTCTGGCACGATACACGCCGCCGTATTCAGCGGCGATCTTCGGGACGTTTTCAATGTAACCACTGTCCCGATAGGCCTGCATGTCAGCCGGACTGACATCGGCAATTAGAAAGGCGCTCATGGTTTTGGATCCTGAAAGGGTCGGGGTTTATACGATGCTGACGAGGGCATCGAGTACCCCATTGGGACGCTCCATCATGAGCGAATGACCCGATCCGTCCAGCACGCAGACTTTGGCCGTTGGCACGGCGTCAATGAGTTTCTGCGCAGAGCGCGGCGGCGTCATGATGTCGCGTTCTCCCAGGATAAACAGGGTGGGGCATTGCACCGAGGCAGCATGCGCAAGTCCCTGGTCGTATTTCTGACACGCATCGAGGTCGATGTGAATGATGTCGTCGTTGGCCTTTTCCAGCAGTCGCAAAGTGCCACCCGCCATCCACATTCCCGGATTTTCATTTCCGCCCAACTGTGCCGCCTTGCTGTAACCCCAATAGGTCAGCATGTCGATGACTCCGTGGTCATTCTCTGAGGCGTACTGCATCATGTCAGGATGAACGCCCATAGGCGCGGTGGAGCCGATCAACGCCAGTGAGCGCGTGCGGTCGGGATATCGTGCGGCCACACTCAAAGCCACCAGGGATCCCATGGAGTGCCCCACCACCGCCGCGCTTTCGATTCCCGCTGCGGCCATGGCTTCAGTGACCGCATCAGCCATCGTGTCGATCGTCGGCGCGGGTTGACCTGTTGAGCGTCCGTGAGCGGGCAGATCAACAGCCAGGACGTTATAGCCGTGCCGCGCAAAGTATCGCGAGGGCAGTACCCACACCGTGTGATCCATCCCGGTGCCGTGAATGAACACCACAGCCTGCTGTCCTTCCTGATGAGTCCGTGCGCCGGTATAGGCGAAGAGGGTCGCGTCGGGTGTATTGAGTTTCATGCCGGTCAGCCTTTCTGGGAGGCGCGCAGCGCCCGGTCAAGATCTTCAATCAGATCCTCGGGATCTTCCAATCCCACGGACAGCCGTATCAGTCCTTCCGAGATGCCGGCTGCAGCCAGAGCCTCGGCATCCATTCGATGGTGTGTTGTGCTGGCAGGATGAATGACCAGTGATTTGGCGTCTCCCACATTGGCAAGATGAGACAGTAGTTCGACGCGGCTGATAAAACGCTGACCCGCTTCGCGCCCGCCTTTGATACTGAAACTGAAAACCGCACCACACCCCTTGGGCAGCAATTGCTTGGCAAGTTCGTGGTCCGGATGATCCTCACGCTCTGGATAGCTGACCCACTCCACCGCTTCATGTTCGGAGAGAAACGCGACAATCGCCCGGGTGTTTGAGACGTGCCGCTGCATCCGCAGCGGCAGGGTCTCCATGCCCTGCAGAACCTGGAACGCCGTGGTCGGACTCATACAGGCCCCAAAATCCCGCGCACCTTCTTTGCGGGCCCGGGTGATAAACGCAGCAGGCCCGAATTCCTCAACGAAGTTCATGTTGTGAAAACCTTCGTAAGGCTCGGTCAGCGTGGGAAATTTGCCGGAGCCTGCCCAGTCAAAGGTGCCGCTATCGACCACCAGGCCGCCGATGATGACGCCATGACCGCTCAAGAACTTTGTTGCCGAGTGAAAAATCAGGTCCGCGCCGAGGGAGAAGGGCTGGCAGAGATAGGGTGTTGTAAAAGTGGAGTCGATCATCAGCGGCAGTCCGTGGGCGTGCGCCACCTCGCTGATCGCAGGGATATTCAGTACCTCAAGACCCGGATTGCCCAAGGTCTCGCCGAAAAGCAGCCGTGTCTGCGGCGTGATCGCTGCAGCGAAAGCGTCCGGATCGCGCGGGTCAACAAACGTCGTCGTGATGCCGAAGCGGGGCAACGTGTACTCGAGAAGATTATGGGTGCCGCCGTAAAGTGAGCGCGAGGCGACAATGTGCTCACCTGCGCTGAGCAGTGTGGCGATGGCGAGGTGGCAGGCAGCCTGGCCACTTGCCGTCGCGATGGCTCCGATGCCGCCCTCAAGAGCCGCAATCCGTTCTTCAAGCACCGCCGTTGTGGGATTGGTGATGCGTGAATAGACATGACCCGCCCGTTCGACATTGAAAAGTGAAGCGGCATGGTCAGGACTCTTGAAAACATAGGAGGCCGTCTGATAGATCGGTGTTGCGCGAGCACCGGTTGCGGGATCCGGTTGCTGTCCTGCATGGAGGCTCAGGGTGTCAAAGCCGAAGGTTTTTACTTTGCTCATAGATTAGGTGCGGCAGAATGATCAGGTGATGCGAGAGA
>DLPX01000061.1:0-238 GCA_002477475.1 Proteobacteria bacterium UBA7447 | reverse complement strand
GTCAGACGCCAATGAAAACCGTTGGGTTGTCCTGCGGCAACGGGGCGACAGAAGGGAAGCGGCCCACCCCGGCAGGCCAAAGGCATTCGGGTTTTACCACCACCAGTCCGCAGTTTCAGCGGCTTAAAGCGGGCGGGGCCTTTCGAAAGAGATCACCTGATTGTCGAAATCATCGCTCCTGGCCGGCACCCTGAGCGGTCGATAAAAAGCCGTCGAGCGGGACAGCATGGGAGAGTAA
>DLPX01000051.1:37362-55313 GCA_002477475.1 Proteobacteria bacterium UBA7447 | reverse complement strand
ATCAAACTCTCCAGTTCAAGATTGATTCCGTCGGACAAGACAAAAGCCCTGTCGTCCGGAGCGCTTATTTCTCGTCTCGACTTTCATCAAGACGAAATAAAAGCGCGTTACTGTTGTTCGGAATCAGACGCAAAAGCGCCCACACAATCTGCCTGTAAATTGTTAAAGATCAGGACGCACCCGAGAGGGGTTGCCCGAAGAGGCCGCGATTATACAGATAGAATCTGAGATAGCAAAGGTTTTTTCGCATAAATACGGGATTTTTTACCGACTCGCATCCTCTGCGGAAAAAACCCCCTTCTGAAGTGACTCGCGCCGGGGTTTGACCCGTCCGAATCAGAACATCTATCACTTAAACTCGCTGCGAAACTAGCCTATTCGCACCTTGGCGATGCGACGCTTGCCGACCTGCAATACCCCGTTTGTCCCCGAAGCGAGGACGGTTTTCGGATCTTCCAGGCGCTCGCCCGCAAACCGGACGGCGCCCTGCTTAATCAGGCGTATCGCCTCCGAAGTGCTGCTGGCCAATCCCGCCTGCTTAATCACGTTAGCAATGCCCAACCCGTCTCCGTCAGCTGGGAGCGTCTTTTCTTCCAGATCATCCGGGACGCTTCCTTGCGAAAATCGCTCGACGAAACGCTGCTCTGCTTTTTGCCCGTCCCCCAGCGCATGAAAGCGATCGACGATCTCTCTTGCCAACTCAAACTTCACATCACGAGGATTTGCGCCTGTGGCTACTGACTCGCGCAACTTTTTTATATCCAGCAGGGATTGGAAGCTCAAGAGCTCGAAGTATCGCCACATGAGATCATCTGAGATTGACATCAGCTTGCCGAACATGTCATCTGGCGTATCGGTAATCCCCACGATGTTACCCAACGACTTCGACATCTTCTGTACACCGTCCAGTCCTTCGAGCAACGGCAGCGTGATCACGACCTGACTCGGTTGGCCATATTGTTTTTGCAACTCACGCCCCACCAGCAAGTTGAACTTCTGATCGGTTCCCCCCATCTCAACGTCGGTCTTAAGCGCTACCGAGTCATAGCCCTGCATGAGGGGGTAGAGAAACTCATGAATCGCGATCGGCTGGCCGCCCTTGTATCGCTTCGAGAAGTCGTCCCGCTCCAGCATCCGGGCAACAGTATGTCTTGAGGCCAGGCGAATGATGCCCTCTGCACCCAATTCACTACACCACTTTGAATTGAACTCGACCTGAGTCTTATCGGGATCCAGTATTCGAAATACCTGCGCCTTGTAGGTTGCTGCATTCGCCTCGATCTCTTCTGCCGTGAGCGGCGGCCGCGTTACATTCTTGCCGCTTGGATCCCCAATCATGCCGGTGAAATCCCCAATCAGAAACACCACTTCATGCCCCAGTTCCTGGAATTGGCGCATCTTGTTGATGATGACCGTGTGTCCCAGATGAAGATCAGGCGCTGTCGGATCGAAACCTACCTTGATCCTTAATGGCCGATTCGAAGCGAGGCGCTCAAGCAATTCCTCTTCGAGGAGCATCTCCTCCACGCCGCGTTTGAGTTCTGCAAGAACCTCTTTGGAGGCGCTTTTGTTTTTACTTTCAGTCATCGGGGGCGAATTCTACCCGAGCATAGATCCTCGTTTACCTGATTCACCGATGAGGAGTTACACATTTCTGCATGAGGTCGATAACTGGCGCCTGGGAAGGACTCCGAGCCGCATTTTTTTATTGATCATCGAGTCTTTCAGCAAGCAGTTAGGTGTATTCAGCTCCAAGACGAGTCCCTTTTCTAGTTAAGAAGTGACTTTAAGTATCAGAGACAAATTATTTTGACGAATCATTAACGTGAAGGTAAATTATCCGCCTTGAAAAAGTGCCACCGCGCTTTTTTCGTGTCTGCCCATGATTCGCACGACAACACCCACGTTCGGCAAGGACCTTCGCTATCTCTCCCGTCGACCTTCCTCGGGAAGGAGTCGCGTATTCGGTCACCCCTCCCATTGGGTAGCCACCCTTTTTATTGCTGTCGCGGTCGGCATCTGGCTGGGCAGCGCCCCGGATGCAGCAGTTGAACGCTCCTCTATCACGCTTAAGAAACAAATCGAGCTGGTCCTGGAACAGGATCCAGTGCCGCTATCAGTAACACCAGCAAAAGAACAGGTAGAGAGCGGTATCGATATTGCCTCAATGCCGACAATGGAGAGTTTCCAAGGTGTTGCCGCAATAAAAGAAAATACTCCTGACTTTGGGGTAAGCCTGGCGTCTTTCGACACCGCCGACACAACTGATCTCAGCGTAAAACCACAGCCGGTCAGCGCTGCGATAAATGCCGATGTTGCTGACCCTCAAGACGCATCATCCACAAGACTCGAAGCTGCAGTCGAGCCTGAACATGAAAAGGAACTGCCGGAGAACTCCGCGTCAGTTCTAGACAGCGCTCATTGGGAATCCATTCAAATTCGAAGCGGCGACTCCCTCGTCCGCATTTTTAAACGCCTGGCTCTTGACGTGGCACAGGCGATTGAAATCAGCAAATTACCCAAAGCCAAGCCGCTGATCAGCCTTCGAACTGGGCCCTATCTGAAGATCCAACGTGACGGTCGAGACTTAGTGGCCCTGCGGTACCAACCCAACATCAAGACTTTTCTGCAGGTTACCGCCGAGAACCACGCCTTCGTCACCGAAATCATCGAGCGTGAATTCGAGTTACAAGAGCGCGAGGTCGCAGTCGAGGTTACCGATTCCCTGTACCAGAGCGCTTTGCGGAGAGGACTTCCGGAATCCGTCATCTACCGCGTATCAGAAATCTATCAGTGGGAACTGGATTTCGGTCGAGACGTGAAACGTGGCGATAGACTCACCGTGATCTATGAAGAACGCTCTCTGGATGCCAAGAAAGTCGGCAATGGACCTATTTTGGCAGTACGGTTTGAAAACGACGGAGTTCTTCGCGAGGCGATACGCTACGTTGATTCGGCGGGCACAGCGGCTTATTACACCCCCGAGGGAAAAAGCCTGCAACGCGCCTTTTTGCGCACCCCTATACCCGGCAGGTACGTCACCTCAGGCTTTTCCTACAACCGCCTGCATCCCATCCTGAAGGTCCGCCGCCCGCACCTGGGTGTCGACTACGGCGCGCCGCGCGGGACGCCTATTGTCGCAACTGCCGATGGAAAAGTGATTCGCGCTTCGCGAAAGGGCGGTTATGGCAAAACGGTCATTCTTCGGCACGGACAGAATTACCGAACGCTTTATGCTCATCTTTCGCGCTACGCAAAAGGTGTTCGAAAAGGCAAATGGGTCAAGAAAGGACAAGTCATCGGCTATGTGGGGTCAACCGGGCTTTCTACGGGCCCCCATCTGCATTACGAGATTCATTTGGACGGCAAAGCGCGTAACCCACTATCCCTTAAGTTGCCCCGAGCGGCACCGATCGGCAAAGAAGACAAAGCCAACTATCTGAAACATGCCAGACTCTGGTCGAGCCGCCTTAACGAAGCGCGTTCTGCCACCTGACATCTTTGGACGAGTCCGGCTGAATGTCCGCTACGTTTATCGGCATCATGTCCGGCACCAGTGTCGACGCCATAGATGCTGCCGCCGTATCCTTCCCGGATGGACAGGTAAAAATTCACGCCGTCCAGTCGAACCCGATCGATGGCACTTTACGCCAACGCATCACAAACATCATGCAGGGAGTTCATGATGATCTTGATTCGGTCGCCGCGCTGGACCGCGACCTGGGGCATGCCTTCTCGGAATGCGCTACGGCGCTCATGGCAAAACTGGACACTCCCCCACTCGCCATTGGATGTCACGGTCAAACCGTGCGCCATCGTCCAGAGCAGAGGTTTACCGTTCAGTTGGGAGCGGGCGCAATCATAGCCACCCACACCGGGATTCCCACAATCACTGATTTCCGGTCTTCCGACATTGCCCTCGGAGGCCAAGGCGCTCCTCTAGTGCCCGCTTTTCATAAGTACATCTTTGGCTCGGATAAAGAAGATCGAGTGATCGTCAATATTGGCGGCATCGCAAATATCACACTTTTGCCAAAAACCGCAGGCGTGAGCGGTTTCGACACAGGGCCAGGAAATACCCTTATGGACAGCTGGTATCGCAAACACCATCAGGGCCCATGGGATACCGGTGGCGCATGGTCGAGGACCGGCGCGGCCGATGAAGCACTCCTCACGAGACTGAGTTCAGATGCATTTTTTGAACAGCGTCCTCCCAAATCGACCGGCCTTGAGTACTTCAACTCGGCGTGGCTTTCGAAATGGCTGAGCGGCAACGAGCGTCCAGCAGATGTCCAGGCCACTCTGCGGGAGTTGACTACCACCAGTATCCAAGACGCCGTGACCAAAGCACTGCCAACAGCAAAAACTCTCTATCTCTGCGGCGGTGGAGCCCAAAACGGCGCGCTCAAGGCATCTATTCAATCCCGGCTTCCCGATGTGAAAGTCGAGAGCACTGCCGCGCTCAGTATTGATCCCATGTGGGTGGAAGCCTGCGCTTTTGCCTGGCTCGCACGCCAGCGCTGGGAAAGAAAACCTGGAAGCCTGCCTTCGGTTACCGGCGCAAGCCGCACCGCTGTGTTAGGCAGTCTGTATCTGCCCTAGGGAATGTTCCGTATCGGGGCCGATTTAGATCCCGAATGATGCTCCGCAACCGCAGGTGGTGGCAGCGTTCGGGTTGTTCACCACGAACCGTGTTCCCATCAGGTCATCGATAAAGTCCACTTCTGCTCCTGAGAGGTACTGCAGACTGAGGGGATCGACTACCAGTTTCACCCCGCCGCGATCAAACTCCATATCGCCATCCATGCAGGCTTCCTCAAACTGGAATCCGTATTGGAACCCGGAACACCCGCCACCCTGAACGTATACCCGAAAGCGCAGTTCCGGGTTGTCCTTTGTGGCGATGAGCGTATTCAGTTGGCTGATCGCGCTGTCGGTTAGTTGCAATCCGTTGTCGTCAGTCACATTAGCTCCAAAGATGCGTTCAAATTGATGAACATCAGGATTTTACCAGTCTTGAAAACTTAGCAGGCACGAAACCCTCACGGCCAGAGCGCGGCCGCTTGCAGGCCCTCGGTTTCCGCGAGGCCAAACATCAGATTCATATTCTGGATCGCCTGCCCTGCCGCCCCTTTTACGAGGTTGTCTTCTACTGCAAGGATCACCGCTGTATTGCCGTCCTGGGGTCGATGGCAGGCGATACGAACCGTATTTGAACCCCGCACACTGCGGGTGTCTGGATGAGAGCCGTCGGGCATCACGTCAACAAAAGGCTCCTTCTCATAGCGCTTTTGGTAAAGCGCCGTCAGGTCGACACTCAGGTCATTCAGCCTTCCATAAAGCGTTGCCTCAATGCCTCGAATCATCGGCACGAGATGCGGCACAAAGGTGAGACCTACTCTCTGCTGCGCAACCTCGGTTAATGCTTGCCGAATTTCCGGCAAGTGGCGATGGCCGGACGCGGCATAGGCCTTGAAAGAATCCGACGTCTCACAAAGCAGAGCCCCAACGGACGCCCCCCGTCCGGCACCGGAGACCCCTGACTTCGCGTCCGCGATGAGTTGATCCGCATCGACAAGCCCACCCTCCAGTAGCGGGGTCAGCCCCAGGATGACACAGGTCGGGTAACAACCCGGATTCGCCACCAATTGCGCATCCTTAATACTTTCTCGGTTGATCTCGGGCAATCCATAGACCGCGTCTGCCAGGAGTTCGGGACACGCATGTTCTAGCTGATACCACCTGACCCATACTTCTACGTCGCGAATCCGAAAGTCCGCGGAAAGATCAATCAAACGTACGCCTTTATCCATCAGAGCGCGGGCGTGCGTCATCGCCACACCGTTGGGTGTGGCCGAGAAGACTACGTCACACCGCTCTAAACCAGCCTCATCGGGATCACAAAACTGAAGATCCGCATACCCGCGCAGACTGGGAAACACATCAGCTACGTTCTTACCTTTTTCGGAACGGGAACTGATCGTGGTGACCTCTGCGCCGGGGTGCTGAATAAGTAAGCGCAGCAGTTCCACGCCGGTGTAACCGGTGCCCCCAATGATGCCTGCCTTGATCATGAGTGGATTCGTCAGTTTGAAACCGGACGTATTTTACCTCCGCTCGTGAGCGATTCCTGCTTCGCGTTCGTATCGACTCAGCAGGATTCCGTCATCGCCACAACAGGTATCGGCGCACTTTTTCACTTCATGCAATGAGGCCCAGTCAGGCAGATAGTGCTGAACCGGGGCGTTCTCAGTTGCGCAGTCGCAGCCTTTATCAGCGTAAACATAGACATGCTGCAGCCCTTGCGCACGACCCAGATGTGCCGCCCGCTCCAGACTCTCAACGGGAGTCGACGGCACGTCTGCCATGCGGTAGGCCGGATGAAAACGCGTTACATGCCATGGGCTGTCGCTGCCGAGATTCTGATGAATCCACGCGGCCACTGCACTGATATTTTCATCCTGGTCGTTATAGTCCGGGATGATATTCGTCCGCGTTTCCACATGAATGCCGAACTCCTGCGCTTTTTTGATTGAGTGCAGCACCTGGTCGACGGAAGCCATGGCACAGATGTTCCGGTAGAACTTTTCTTCCATGCTTTTGATATCCGAACAGAGCACATCGATTCTGCCGCTAAGCAATGCAAGCGCTTCCTCAGTCACAAAACTGTTGCTAACATAGACCGTGTACAAACCGTGATTGTGTGCCTCTTCAGCGACGTCCAGGACATACTCAAGCCAAACCGCCGGTTCCGAATAGGTAAACGCGATTCCCTCTACGCCGCTTTCGAGTGCTGCTTGCACCAATTGTTCTGGCGTCACAAACGCAGCGCGCGACTCACCCCGAGCAAGAGAATCCAGCGCCTCGGTGCCCCAGGAAATTTCAAGGTTATGACAGCCGCCGCAGCGGAAACTGCAGCCATAGCTGCCAACCGACAACACTTTGGTTCCCGGCCGATAATGACGAACGGGTTTCTCTTCAATCGCTCCGACATCCATCGCCGAAATAATTCCATACGACAGGTTGTACAACGTGCCGTTGCGATTCACGTGCGCCTGACAAAACCCTCTTTGCCCATGATGCAAACCACATCGCCATAGACAGAGATTGCAACGGGTCTTGCCTGATTCTGCCTGTTCCTGCAGCCGGGTCGGCATCAGCCGATAGGCGTCGGGCTTTTCAATCGTCGCGGTGGGTTCAGTCATGGGTTTTGATCCAGAAATTTCGAAAGATACAACCGGCAATGATAGCGGTTTTTGATAAGTGCAGCCGTCCCTAATCCGTCGAACTGATAAACCATGCAGGTCGCCCAACATCGCAAAGCAAAAAAAGTGCAGGAAGCACTTGGGCCTGATTTCACTGTGCTCGAATTCGACCAGCCTACGGCAAGTGCCGCGCAGGCGGCCTGCGCTATTGGCTGTACCGTTGCACAAATAGCCAAATCATTGGTCTTCGCCGACGCCGAAGGTGGCCCAGTTCTGGTCATCGCATCCGGAGCAAGCCGCGTTGATGAAGCCAAGGTGGGCCAGATTCTTAAGACCACGATCCATCGTCCTGATGCCGACTTCGTGAAACGCGCGACGGGGTTTTCCATCGGTGGCGTGCCTCCAGTTGGACATCCGACTCAGTTGACCGTCGTTCTGGATCAAACACTCCAGGATTTCGAGGAGATCTGGGCGGCGGGCGGCACACCCACTTCTGTTTTTTGCCTGACCCCGAATCAGCTAAGGGATATTACGGGGGGTAAGTTTGAGGATGTTGCCCTTTTGAGAACGCCTTCCCTGAAGTGAATATAGGAAAATGGCTGGGGGACCAGGATTCGAACCTGGGTTGGCGGAGTCAGAGTCCGCAGTCCTACCGCTAGACGATCCCCCAGCAGCAACGGGATTTTAATTTATTCCCCTCAAGACGCCAATTACGTGCTTGAATGCAGGAACGTTACCTTTTAGGCCTTCGCATGGCGGGCCGGGACTGGAGGTAAGCCAGAGCGAGCCTGGCGATAGGGGTTAGCGCTTAGAGTACTGAGGCGCTTTACGGGCTTTGTGCAGGCCGACTTTCTTGCGCTCGACTTTTCGTGAATCTCGAGTAACAAAGCCAGCTTTGCGCAGGGGTTCACGCAGCGTTTCATCGTAATTCATCAGCGCGCGGGTGATGCCATGACGAATTGCACCCGCCTGGCCGGTTCCACCGCCTCCGGTGACACGGATCGTGATATCCAACTTGTCATTAAGTTCTGCGGTATCAAGCGGCTGACGCACAACCATTCTGGCAGTCTCGCGGCCAAAGTATTCGTCGAGCGAACGACGGTTTACTGTGATATTGCCCGAGCCGCGGGTAAGGTATACGCGCGCGACAGACGACTTCCGTCGACCTGTTCCGTAATGAATTTCGCCTGACTGTGCCAATGTGTTGTCCTATTTAGCGTTAAGTTTTGCTTTTGAGGTCTTGCCAATCCCAGGCAGCGCTAGATTTCAAGGGCCTTGGGCTGTTGTGCCTGATGACAGTGATCCGGGCCGGCGTACACTCTGAGCTTTGCAAACATCGCCCGGCCCAGCGGGTTCTTGGGCAGCATGCCTTTCACTGCGCTTTCGATCACTCTGGTTGGGTGTTTTTGAAGCTGCTCACCCAAAGTGATCTCTTTAATGCCGCCAGGATAACCGGAGTGGCGGTAATAGCGCTTGGCTTCTGCCTTATTGCCAGTGACCCGAATCTTTTCCGCATTTACGACCACGATATGATCGCCCGTGTCGACGTGGGGGGTGTACTCGGCTTTGTGCTTCCCACGAAGCCTTGACGCAACTTCGCTGGCGAGCCGCCCCAACACCTTGTCGGTGGCATCAACAACAAACCAATCTCTTTGGACGGTTTCGGGCTTGGCACTGAACGTTTTCATTGAAATACTCAATTTTCGCGCAGAAATGAGGCGCGGATACTACTAAATAAGGGTGCTTAAGGCAAGTTCTGTGCGAAAAACAACGGTAAACCGATGATTTTCTCAAAAACCCCAGGGCCAGGAATCAATTAGATGCTCATCGACCTCGTCCTTGCCAATCTCCCGACCTAATCCGGTGAGGCAGGATCTATCAATTCAATCCAATGCCGGACAGGAGGGTCGCTTCTGGATGCCAGGTGGGCAAGGCAGCCTATATTGGCCGTCGCAATCAATTCGGGATCACCCTGCCCCAGATCTGAAAACTTGTTATCGAGCAGTTTGCTTGATAACTCAGGCTGAAGGACCGAGTAGGTTCCGGCCGCGCCGCAACACAAATGGGGGTTTTGGACAGGGGTCAGCATTGCGCCGGCACTTTCCAGAATACTCTCGATTCTTCCTCGGATGCCCTGACCATGCTGCAGGGTGCAGGGAGAATGAAATGCCACCCTCTTGCCGGAGCAGGATCCCAGCGCTCCCGCGTCCTCAGAACTGATGTACTCGCACAAATCCACAGTCATGCTGCTCACCCGTGCCGCTTTTTCCGCATAGAAGGGATCATCCTTAAGCAATTGTCCGTATTCACGCACAGTCACACCGCAACCGCTTGCAGTCATCACGATCGCATCAACGCCCTTCTCAATCTGAGGCCACCAGGCATCAATATTTCGGCGCATTGCATTAAGCGCCCGCTCACTATCAGCGAGATGCAACGGCAATGCGCCGCAACACCCGGCTTTGTTGGCAGTGATCACGTTGACATCAAGTTTTGCAAGCACCCGCTGCGCCGCTGCATTGATCTGGGGCGCCATCGATGGCTGCACGCAGCCATCCAGCATCAGCACAGAACGATCGCCCCGACCTTCAGAACGCTGACCCACCGGTCTCTTTTCAAGAACATGGCGTGCCAGGCTCTGTGGCAAGACCGGGCGGATGATCTGACCAAAACGAAACAACACCCCAAACCAGGTGCTCAACAAAAATCTCACCAACAGCCATCGCCGCAACCGTTCAAAACGGGGCCGTTGAACCAGTGCCTCGACTTTAGGTCTCGCCAACTCAATCAAACGCCCATAGTTCACCCCAGAAGGACAGGTCGTCTCACAGGATCGACAGGTAAGGCATCGATCCAGGTGAAGTCTCGTGGTCTCGGAAGCCTCAGCGCTTTCAAGCAGCTGCTTAACGAGATAGATGCGTCCCCGCGGCCCGTCCAACTCGTCTCCGAGCAGCTGATAGGTTGGGCAGGTCGCCGTACAAAAACCGCAATGAACGCATTTGCCGAGTATCTCGCTTGCCTCCTCACCAAACGAGGTACCCTTGAAATCTTCGGCCAGTTCGACGTACACGGTCAGTCTTCCGGAAGAAGCCGGCCAGGATTTAAAATGCCGGCAGGATCAAATGCCGCTTTCAGTCGCCGGTTGAGTTTCATGACGGCGTCCTGCGGAACATCAGAGCGCGCGCCCTGATCACGGCCGCCAAAACCCGTTATGTAACCGCCGTAAGGCATGACCCGTTCACTGAGCGCTTCGAAACCGGCATCGGATTTTACCCAGTACTGCGCGCCTCCCCAATCAATCAATGTCTTGCCCGGAAGGCGCAACAGTTGGTTTTGAGGCTTTAGACTGATCCGCCAAAGCGGTGAATCGTGAGAGAAGAAATCAAGGCAGTGTTCTTTTAGATCTGACCAGAAGGCATCTCCTTCTGCCTCCAGTTCGCCACCCAGAGCACCTGCGGCAGGGCTCACTGCCGCCTCGCTTCCCGACAGGCGTACCCGCAAGACTCCGTCCAGGTAGGCGGCCGCAGAAATCGGCAGGGAACGACCCAGAAAACTCGTCATTAACTCAGATGCGGGCTCTCCCGGCATCTCGAAAGCGCGTGTTTGGGAGCATGCAGGCCGCGGCAGCACTTTCAGCGAAATCTCGGTGAGAATCCCAAGAGTCCCCATTGCTCCCGCCATCAGGCGGGAGACATCATAGCCCGCGACATTCTTCATCACTTCGCCACCAAAGCGAAGGATCTCTCCCTTGCCATTGATACAGCGAACCCCCAATACAAAGTCGCGGGCGGCTCCACGATAGGGGCGAGATGGTCCAGACAGTCCGCATGCGATGGTGCCCCCTATCGTGGCGCCCTCTCCCAACGCCGGCGGCTCAAAAGGAAGCATCTGTCCTGATTGAGCAAGTCTGCTCTCAAGCTCAGCAAGGCGGGTTCCCGCACGGACAGTCACGACCAGTTCTGTAGGCTCATGGTGGACTACTCCCTGGATAGCATGGACAGAACACGGGGTGCCACGCGACACACGGCCGAGAAAACTTTTGGTGCCGCCTCCCGTGATGGCTAGAGCTTCGCCATCGTGGGCTGCCTTTCTCACACGCTCCTGAAGTGCTGCGACCGCGCTGTCGGCGTCCTCAGTCATTTCAGAACCTTGGCAGTTCCGGATGCGGCAGCTCACCGTGATGGACATGCATTGCATTGAACTCAGCGCACCGTGAAAGCGTCGGGACGGCCTTGCCCGGATTCAGCAAACCTTCGGGGTCAAAGACGGCCTTCAAGGCATGAAACTGTTCCAGTTCGGCCTTGCCGAACTGCACACACATCTGATCGATTTTCTCGAGTCCAACGCCATGCTCGCCCGTGATCGTGCCGCCGACCCGAACGCACAACTGCAGAATCTCGGCGCCCAGCGCCTCGGTGCGCTCAAACTCACCGGGTTTTCCCGAGTCATACAAAATGAGCGGGTGCAAGTTGCCATCCCCCGCATGAAAAACGTTAGCCACCCGCAACCCGGCACGGGCAGCGAGTTCGGAGATGCCTAAGAGCACCTCACCCAGTGCCCGACGGGGAATCGTCCCGTCGATACAGTAGTAGTCAGGCGAGATGCGCCCGACCGCAGGAAAGGCATTTTTTCGGCCAGACCAAAAGCGCTGGCGCTCGCTCTCATCACGAGCGATGTCGACTGAACGGGCTCCGCAATCAAAGAGAAGCGACGACACAGACTCGATCTCGGTCTGTACCTCAGCGTCTGTTCCGTCCAGTTCACAAAGCAGAATTGCGGCCGCGTCGCGAGGATACCCTGCCTGCACAAAGTCCTCCGCGGCGATAATCGCCGGGGTATCCATCATCTCAAGCCCTGCGGGAATGATGCCGGCTGCAATGATGGCCGCCACCGCTGAGGCAGCTTGCTCAACATCCCCAAAAGCCGCCATTAGCGCTTTAGCAGTCGGTGGGACCGGCAACAGCCGCACGGTAATTTCCGTCACCACGCCCAGCATGCCTTCAGAACCAATAAAGGCGGCCATAAGATCATATCCGGGCTGATCTGGTGCCTCGGAACCGATCTCAATCACCTCGCCTCCCATCAGGACTACTTCAGCCGCCAGAACGTTGTGCACGGTTAGGCCGTATTTCAGGCAATGCACCCCGCCTGCGTTCTCTGCAACATTTCCCCCGATAGTGCAGGCAATCTGGGACGAAGGATCGGGTGCGTAGTAAAGGCCCCGCTCTGCCACCGCCTCACTAATGGCAAGATTCCTCACACCCGGCTGAACACGCGCCGTACAGGCAACAGGATCCACAGACAGGATCCGGTTAAACCTTGCCATGCTGAGCAGCACACCTTCGGGATGGGGCGTTGCACCACCTGACAACCCTGTTCCTGCGCCCCGTGCCACCACCGGCACCGAGTACTGCTGGCAAAGGCGCATTACTAAACACACCTGTTCCAGGCAATCGGGCAAAACGACGACACCGGGCAGAGCTTTATATCCGGAAAGCCCATCGCACTCATAAGGTCGCCTTTCATCCGCTGAGCGCAAAACCACACGCTCCGGCAAAACTTTTTGCAGTGCGCTGAGAAAATCGGGAGGGAGTAGCTCGGTCAACAGTCGTTCCAAAGAGCGTTTGATAGCCCGAGGCAGTATGTCACACTGCGTAATCTTCCTTAAGTCAAAAGCCCCGCTGGTCTGACCTCATGCTGGCGGGAAAAAAGACCTTTCGTTATGCTGTCAAGACCCAGAAGCCTTACCCGCCGCCTCATGACCGATCCTGCCTCTCTTATCGAATCTCTCAAGATGACACCGCATCCGGAGGGGGGTCATTTTGCAGAGACGTTTCGCGCGGACGATGGCTCTGTGAGTTTGATCTTCTATCTTCTGAAAAACGACGAAAGGTCCCATTGGCACCGGCTCACCAAAAATGAAATCCTTCACTTCTATGATGGAGACCCAATGAGAGTCCTGTTGTCACCAGACGGAGTGTCTATTCAGGAAAAAACGTTGGGACGCGATGCAATCGACAACGAGGCCTACCACCTGATCGTCCCGAAGGGCGCCTGGTTTTCGATGCAGTCCACTGGCGACTGGTCATTGATTGGATGCACCGTCTCTCCGGCTTTTTCGTTCGACGATTTTGAACTGGCTTCCAAAGGCTGGATGCCAGGCCAAGGGCATCCCTAACCTACAGCGCCAAAAAAATTGTCGAAAAGCAGTCGGGCGTTGTCCTTAAATTGCGGCATGTGCTTGAGAGCGTCAGTTTCCATCATCTTAAGCGCGCCTGGTCCTTTAACGGCATCAAGCACTGCGGCATACGCCGGCACCTCACTCCATTCACTGATGGTGCTGTCCTCGAGTTCTACATGAAACTGAATGCCCCAGGCATGCTCACCGACGCGCATTGCCTGCCAGGTGCATTCGGGTGAACTTGCCAACAACGCGGCACCAGAAGGTGGTTGAGTGACCGCAACAGAGTGCCATTGCAGGCATTTCATTTGCGCCGGAAGTCCCTGCATCAAAGGATCCGCTTGGGCAACCTCCGTCAGGTGGACATCAAGGATGCCGATCTCCGGTGTCACCTGGACATCGCACTTGCCGCCCAGTGCATCGGCCAGCAACTGGTGTCCCAGGCAAAGCCCAAGATAGGGCTTTTTCAGATCCTGGACCCACGTGCGGATAGCGGCTTTTTCGGGCAAAAGCCAGGGACACGTATCGGTATCCCAGACATCCATCGGACCCCCCATCACCCATAGCGCATCGTATTCTGAGAGATCCGGAATTGGTTCACCGGCATCCAGTTCCACTGCATGCCAGGCAATCCCGGATTCCGTGAAGAACTGACGAAAAACGCCCGGGTGTTCGCAGGCAATATGCTTAAAAACCAGAACCTTCATGGATTACGCCGGGTCAATACCCGAGTCAGCAGTCCAGCGTATGGTCGCGCTCCCATTGGCTGATCGCTGCGCTGTAACTACGCCAATCCTGATGCTTCAGTTTGGCATAACTGTCTACCAGATCGTCTCCCAGTCCTGCGCGAAGTACCTTGTTCTTTTCAAACAAACGAATCGCGTCAAGGAGGTTGGACGGCAGCCGTCGCACGTTCTTTACCTTATGACCTTCCGTATACATATTGATATCAAGAGGCTTGCCCGGGTCACGCTTGTTTGCAACGCCGTCGAGCCCTGCTGCGAGAACCCCGGCCTGAAGCAGATACGGGTTGGCGGCTCCATCCATCAAACGCATTTCAAAACGCCCCGCATCAGGTACCCGAACCATGTGGGTTCTGTTATTGCCCCCGTAAGTGATGGCATTAGGTGACCAGGTCGCACCTGAGGTCGTCACCTGTGCATCGATCCGCTTGTAACTGTTCACAGTCGGATTGAACACCGCAGCAAGCGCATCGGCGTTATGCAACACCCCGCCCAGGAATTGATACGCTGTCTTGGAAAGCCCCATCTCGTCGCGCGCGTTGTGGAAAAGGTTCTTCTTGCCGGCCTTGTCCCAAACCGATACGTGGGCATGACAGCCATTTCCTGTCAGATTCGAGAACGGCTTGGGCATGAACGTGGCTCGCATTCCGTGTTTTTCCGCTATCGCCTTGACCATGTATTTAAAGAATACATGGCGGTCTGCTGTGACCAGGGCATCGTCGAAATCCCAGTTCATCTCGAACTGTCCGTTGGCGTCCTCGTGGTCATTCTGATACGGACCCCATCCGAGGGAGATCATGCAGTCACAGATCTCACTGATCACGTCGTAGCGCCGCATCAGTGCTGACTGGTCATAACAGGGTTTTTCCTGCGTATCATTTGGATCCGAAAGGGATAGCCCATCACCGCTGACAAGAAAGTACTCGCACTCGACTCCTGTTTTCATCCGGTAGCCCAGTTTTGCCGCCTTGGCAATCTGGGCTTTCAGGGCCACGCGCGGTGAGGCCTCCACAGGCTTACCATCCATCACGAGGTCTCCCGCCAGCCAGCCCACTTCTGGCTTCCAGGGCAATTGAATCAGGCTCGCAGGATCCGGTACCGAAAACATATCGGGGTGCGCGGGTGTCATATCCAGCCATGCGGCAAAACCGGCAAAACCGGCCCCTTCTTTTTGCATATCGCCAATGGCTCTTGCCGGTACCAGTTTAGAACGCAACACACCAAAAAGATCGACGAAGCTGATCAGGAAATACTTGATCTTTTTTTGCTTGGCGACGGTCGCCAGATTGATTGCCATGATAACTATCCTCCTTTCAAAATTTTTGCAGAATCTATTCTTTGGAGTCCAATGCCGCTGATGATCTCACGAGCCCGGACTCGGCTCAACAATGAAAGAGAGAAACCGGATCGGCAGTTGATTCAGCTCCTCAGGGCCGTGGGGCGCATCCGCATCAAAGTAGAGCGAATCCCCCGGACCCATCGCGTAGACATGCGACCCGTGCCGATAGACCATTTCTCCCTCGAGGATGTAGATGAACTCAACACCATCGTGCTGGAACAGGGGAAAAACATCCGACGGCTCCGAGATCACGATCAGGTAGGGTTCAGCCCGGGTAGCCCGATCCCCAACAGAATGACCCAGCAGGTGATACTGGTGACCTGCGCGAGTGCCACGGCGGTCAATAACGAGACCCTTGCCCGCCTTAACGAAGGACGCCTCCCGATCCTGCTCATACTGGCGGAAAAGAGCGGTTACCGGAACATTGAGCGCAGCCGCAAGAGACTGCAACGTTGTCAAAGACGGTGATGTCTGACCATTCTCGATCTTGGAGAGCATTCCCGGAGACAAATCCGCCTGACGCGCCAGGTTGGCAATGGTCATCCCGAGCTGAGTCCGGTAGACCCGAACCTGTCTTCCAATGGCATCTTCAAGCCGATTGCTGCGCTCAGCGATCGGTCCCGCTGGATGCTGACCTGCTACTTCAAGCGGATGTCCTGCAAGTCTCGGACTCATACCCTGCTGTGTCGCCCCGTGACGTTGTGGCCCGGCACAGGCACCCGCATAGTGGAACTGGTCGTCAGCGTCACACTCCGCAGGTCTTCCGGCTCAAGATTATGAAGCCGAGTCTTACCGGTACAACGCGCCATCATCGATGCCTCGCCCGCATTGGCATTCAAGATCGCTTTTAGACCTTCCACACGCTCTTCCGGTGTCCTGTCGGATTGCCAATGGATTTCTCCACCATGAATCTCACCCCCCATCGCGATCGCTGAGGTCACACCGTAAGTCACGACGCTGGCGCCCATGGCGATCAGACGTGCTGCATCAGTGCCGGACCGAACTCCGCCTGCGAAGATAAGCGTCAGCACTTCTTCTTTTTTTCGCTCTCGCAAGGCTGCGACGACGCTAGAGAGCAGTTCAAAACGAGGCTGTGCATCCAACTCGTTTCGCCATGAGCCCTGGCCACCGGTGCTGTCGAGCATCAGAAAGTCATAATCATGCGCCAGTGCGTAGTCCACGGTGTCGTCAATGTCTTCAATTTCCCCAAGGCTGATACCCTTGAGTTGATTGCTTCCTCGAAGTGGATCCTCCTTGGCTAGCGACTTCTGCCAGCGCTGGACAACACCAGCCGCCCGGGAATGAGCCGTTTCACCCGCCTCAAGAATCTGCAACCAGTGAACGCTGCCATCGGGTATGGCTCTGCTGACGACGCCCGCGCCGTTTTGTTCGACTGCCCGCCACGCGACTTGCCTGATCTCTTCAGGCGCATCATCCAGACCGCTGACGAGAAATGGTTGCTTCAGATTGAGATCTGGAGCAAGGTCAATGTCGATTCGGCAGGCTTCACGATAAGGATCAATGACCAGACGTGAAAGATTCGCCGGCAGAAACACGAGGTCGTCCAAAGAGGCTGGGCGATCATCGGGGTAAGGATTATCCCTGGGGCTAAGCCGCCTTTGCAGCATGGCCCGATGCTTGTCGACATCTTTTGGATGCGTTCGAGCCATCGAAAAGAGATCCTCCCGATGATGCACGGAGTAGTCGGTCGACCCGGTCTCGGCGTCACACCGATAACATCGGGCGGCTTCCCGCATTGCGGCGGCCTCATCGTAGGTATCCTCAATCTCAGGAAAACTTGCAGGCTCTTCACCGACACCGTGAAATACCGGCTCTTCAACAGCAAATTGCTCCCATTTAAGATCCTGGGCCACCGGGACACGCCGTGTACGGTATGGCGTGCGGTATGGAATCGGTGAATCAATCTTCTCCAGCGCGGCACGAACATAGTAAGCGGCCCGCTGACCATGCTGCATCGCCATCACGATCGTAGAGCCACCAAAGGCGCCATCGCCGGCAGCAAAAACTTTCGGATCCGCGGTACGCATCGTCGCAAAATCAGCGCGCACACGGTCGACATCCATTAGGCCGGCAGTATCCAGCGCCTCGTTGGCCCCTTTTTGCCCCACGGCAGCAATCACCATGCCGCAGGGAATTTCAAAGGCACTTCCTTCAACAACCATGGGTGAGCGACGTCCATCCTCATCAGGTGGTCCCGCTTCCGTGCGTACACACTGTAGCGCAAGGCTGTCGCCCAGATCCGCAATGCCTGTCTGCAAGGCGTTGTATACAAACTCAATACCTTCTTGTTGCGCATGGTGTAACTCGATCTTACGCGCCGGAATCTCCTCCGGGCCGCGCCGGTACACCACTTTGACAGTCTTGCAGCCTGGCAGCCGCAAAGCGGCTCTGCATGCGTCCATTGCAACATCACCTCCGCCGACGACCACAACTGTCTCTGGCATTTGGGGGCGCTCTCCCGC
>DLPX01000051.1:34322-36973 GCA_002477475.1 Proteobacteria bacterium UBA7447 | reverse complement strand
TTCCCCCACCATGAACCGATTGTCAGCAGCACAGCATCGTGTCGTACTTTCAGTTCATCCAAAGAAACGTCGTTGCCCAGAGCCGTATTGAGATGAACCTTGAGGCCCGGACACTGGTGCTGCAGACGCTGAATATCCTCTTCAATGATTCCCGATGGCAACCGGAACTGGGGGATACCCCAGACCATCGTGCCGCCCAATCGGTCAGTCATTTCATAAACCGACACCGCAAACCCGGCTTTGCACAACTCAAAAGCAGCAGTCAGTCCAGCCGGGCCCGACCCCACAACGCCGACGGATTCTCCGCGAGAAACCTCAAATCGAGTTTTAGGCAGATCTGCGCCCAACTTGTCCATCACAAAACGTTTGAGATTGCGGATCTGTACCGCACCGTCGCTGCTTTCGCGGCGACAGGCAGGCTCACAGGGCGCATCACATACCCGTCCGCAGATCGAACTGAACGGGTTGGTCGCGGTAATTGCCTCGAACGCCTCAGAGTACTGTTTTTCCCATATGTAGCCGATATAAGACGGTGCGTCTGTTCCTATTGGGCAGGCGACCTGGCACGGAGCCGGCACATAATGCGGATCAGAGGTGTCGTCTGAGAATCCAGGCGGTGACACCGGCACACTGATCCGTTCAAGACCATAAACACTCATGACGTCACCCCCATCTGACCCTGTGCCGCATCTGCCATGGGAGGTTCGTAAGGCAGGCCTGTGATGTCGGCTGCCTCGGGAGTGAAAGCCACGAGATCATCTCTGCTGAGGCGCGTTACATCATCGTAGCCAAGTCCCTGGGTGATTGCTGCGATCTGCCAACGGACGCTTTCCAGGAACCGATGAATGTTGCTGGCTTCGACCTCAGGCTGGTAACGTTTTTCATGCTTGGGATCCTGCGTCGCAATTCCGGTCACGCACTGACCAATATGGCACTGCATGCATGAGATACACCCCCCTGCGACAATCACCGACGTCCCGAATGCCACAGCATCCGCGCCAAGGCAGAGAGCCTTCACGGCGTCGACCCCGTCGCGAAGTCCTCCCATCAAGACCAACTGGATTTTGTCCCGCGCGTCAATCTCTTTGAGCGCTTCGATGGCCTCAATAATTGCTGGCAATGTTGGAATACCCACGTTGTCGATCACCTCTGCGCTGCCTGCACCGGTCGACCCCTGCATACCGTCCAACTCGACGAAATCAAACCCGTCCTTGGCGGCGATCTTGATATCGTCGCGGATTCTTCCAGCGCCCAACTTCACACTGACCGGTACTTCATACCCGGTCGCTTCGCGAAACTCCTCAACTTTAATAACGAGATCATCCGCTCCAAGAATATCGGGATGGCGGGAGGGCGAACGCAAATCAATGCCAGAGGGAATACCTCGGATTTCGGCGAGTTCCGGAGTGACTTTCTTCGCCATCAACTGTCCACCGAGACCCGGCTTTGCGCCTTGGGAAATATAAATTTCCAGCGCGTCCGCCCGGCGCATGTCATGAATGTTCCAACCCAATCGCCCGCCAAGGCACTGGAAAATCAATTGACCAGCTGCATCCCGCTGGGCATCACTCATACCGCCCTCGCCCGTATTTTCTGCAATCCCGGACATGGCCGATCCCATCGCAATAGCGTACTTTGTCGACCGGCTTAGCGCGCCGTAACTCATTGGAGCAATCATCACGGGCATACTGAGTTTCAGAGGGCGGGCTCCGTTGATGCCACCGATCTCAGTTGCCATCCGAACTTTTGACACCACATCGCGGTCGTCTCCAACTTGCGTCAGGTCCTTGCGAAATCCAATGTCACTCAGGTGGGGCAAGGGTCGAGCCCCGCCATAGCCGCGAATTCGATAGCGACCGCTCTGCGCTTTGACCGTTACGTCCTCCTGGACCTTTGGATTCCAGTACGCAGAATCACCAGAGAAAGTGTTAAAGGGAATGCTGCGCATCGGGGTTTCGGGAGTGCCGTAGCGTAGTTTCTTGCCCGCATTGACGATCTTGGAAAAACCTTTGGGCGCCTTGATCCCGTATCGATCAAGAAACTCGTGTACACTCTGGAGTTCTTCGGAGTCAACATCCGTCAGCATCGCGTCCGAGCCGAGATCCTGAACGTTGCCGGCCACAAAGATCTCGCCACTCGACATATCCTCCCCAACCCTTTCACCAGAGTCACCTAGGATGATGATCCGGCCGCCATACATCATGTAGCCGGCCATGAAGTTCGCATTCCCAGCACAGCACAACGTACCGCCTTTCATCACCTGCCCTGCCCTTGACCCCATGTTGCCCTTGATCACGATCTCGGCACCACGGATTGCAACGCCGGGGATGGCGCCCGCATTTCCGCCCACAACTACCGAACCGCTGTACATGTTGTCGCCAACTCCCCAGCCCACGTTATGGGAAACATGAAAGCGCGCCTGATCGGTGAGCCCGGCACAGAAATAGCCGGCAGACCCCTGAACGTTGACATTAATCGGGGCGGTCAGGCCTACGCCGATATGATGGCGGGCATCGGGGTTCAGAATCTCTACTTCCTCCCCGGCTTCACCCAATGTTCGAAGCTGAGCATTCGCCTCGCGAACGCTCAGTTCAGCTAAATCGATCGAGACCATGTGGCATAGGTTCCTGGTGCGGGTTCACGTGTGTTCA
>DLPX01000051.1:25145-33908 GCA_002477475.1 Proteobacteria bacterium UBA7447 | reverse complement strand
AGGCGGTCCTTGGCATACCCGATCTCGTCGCCGGTTGAGACGAGAAAGGAAAACGTGCCGTCGAGATCATCGATCGAAGTCGACAATGCGTCCTGAAGCTTTACGCCCTGTGCAAGTTTGTCAGCGAGATAGACTGCAATAAGTTCACTATCGTTATCCGTCGTGAATTCAAAACCACGTTGCTCAAGCCTCCGGCGCATCTTCCAATAATTGGTAATCTGGCCGTTATGCACGATGGCCACATCAGCAAAGCCTGTTGCCCAGAAAGGATGGGAAGCCTCGGGCTTCACGTCGCTTTCAGTCGCGAGACGCACGTGGCCAAGACCATGTGTTCCATGAAACTGATTCACGTGATAGCGATCATCAACATCGTGCGCAGTGCCGACATCCTTCACAATCTCAAGGCTTGTGCCGATTGAGATGACCTTAGCGGCGTGCTCCATCTCGTAGGAGAGTTTCTGTACGTCTCCGTCATAGAGAATAGTCACACTGTAATTGTCACCGGCACGGGCTTCCTCTTCGATTCCTGCGCCGAGGTCCACAAGCCGCTGACGAATCTCCGCAATCGCCACGTCGCTGTCAGCGTCACTCTCAGGATCAATAAAGAATCGAAGCTTCAGCCGACCCGATGCTTCGGGCGCATAAAGCGCAAACCCTGTTGAATCAGGACCCCGATGCTGGCAGCCATCCAGCATGCGGATCAGCGCCTCGCCTGTGCTGAACGCATTGTCTGATCCGCGATACATTACCCCCGCAATACCGCACATAATTTTTCTTCCTTTAGTGTATTTATCAGGCAGCGGGCGAGCGTACGCCTTTAGTTGATTTAATTCAACTGGTGGAAATAATGTTTCCTTACAGGAAACCTCGATCGCAAAAAATAGCCCGGACGGCGCCGGGCTACTATCGCTTTTAAGACTTAGATCAGCTGGGCTTCAAGTACGACTCCATCGAGTCGTCCATGGCTTTCAGCCAGGTAGTGTGATGCGCAGGCTGGGGGTTACCTGTCATCAGCGACGGATACGAATTGTCACGGAAAGTCATGATGTTTTCGTGCTTGTGATGCTCCCACTCCATAAATGTCTTATTGACCCCTTCTACGTCAAAACTCGGGTAATCCGTTTCATCGATGAGTTCCTGTACGTAGTCCCCCTGAAACCGGATCATCTGCTCGTCATCTTCAAGTTTTTCTTCCCGGTTGCGCCAGGCCTGGCTGTGTTGGCGCATGGCCTCAAGATCCGGCAGCTGAATCCTGCCCATGATGTAGTCACGCGCATACCAGGCTTGGGCATCGAACATATTGAAGGTGTAGAACTGATCCTGCATGCCCAGGTACATCAGACGGGGGTTGTCTTCCCAGAATACGCCCTTGTAAAGATTCAGCGGCCACAGCCGATTATCCGTCTGAAGCCGTAAACCATCCGGAAGGAAAGGAAAATGATGGAGGTATCCGGTGCACATGATGATCGCATCAATCTTCTTGCTCGAGCCGTCTTTAAAGTGACAGATGTTCTTGTCCACACGGGTTAATAAGGGCACCTCTGCCCAGTTATCTGGCCAATGGAAACTCATCGGTGCGGTGCGGTGCGAAACCGTAATGGTCCGGGCTCCGTATTTGTAGCACTGTGACCCAATATCCTCGGCGGAGTAACTGGTGCCGATGATGAGGATGTCCTTGTCTTTGAACTCGAGCGCATCGCGAAAATCATGCGCGTGCATGACCCGTCCGTTAAAAGTCTCAAGACCGTCAAACTTCGGAACGTTGGGCGTCGAAAAATGGCCCGTTGCCACTACCGCGTTATCAAATTCTTCGGTATACATCCGGTCGTCAGCCAGGCTATGAACCGTCACTGAGAAATTCTGTTGGTCCTCGTTGTATTCAACGCGCCGGACAGGCGTTGAGAAACGAATCTGGTCGCGCACGCCTGCTTTTTCAACGCGCCCCTTGACGTAATCCCAAAGGACTGCGCGCGGCGGATAGGAGGCAATCGGCCTGCCGAAGTGCTCCTCAAAGGTGTAATCTGCAAACTCCAGACACTCCTTTGGGCCGTTGGACCACAAGTAGCGATACATACTGCAGTGAACCGGCTCGCCATATTCGTCGGTACCGGTGCGCCACGTGTAGTTCCAGATGCCGCCCCAGTTTGACTGGCGTTCAAAGCAGACGACTTCCGGCACGTCTGCGCCTTTCTCTTTGGCCGACTGAAATGCCCGAAGTTGCGCCAGCCCGCTTGGCCCCGCTCCGATGACCGCTACTCGTTTTCCCATGAAAGCCCCTCCTTCAGAACTTCTTGTTTAATCTCTTATGTCCTGGGTGTTACCCCACTAGGGGCTGCCCTCAAAGGCTTGAGCGGCACCCATTCGCACTATCCCATGATAATCGCATGGGTAATTGAACCGGATCAACAATGCGTCACCATTGGGCCAAAATATGTTGAGATATCGAGCCTGAATATTGGCCGCCATGCAAGGGCGATTTTCAAACACCTCAACCGAGATGATATCCATGAGTAATGCCGATCCTGATTCAACGGTTCCCTGGCGAGGCGCCCGCCAAATCGTCAATATATATGACGCGCCTTACCAACCTTATGATCTTGAAGGTGAGGTCCAGGACGACGTTCACCTTCTGAATATCAGTTATGACCGTGACCGAGCAACGGGCTGGTACGTCATCCGGATGGAGCCGGGAACCGCCTCCATTCCCCATGAACACGCCAAGCACGAGGAATACCTGATCCTTGAGGGCGAACTGATCGAGAGCGACGGAACCGTCTTGCGGAAAGGTGATTTCATCAGTTACTCCCCGGGCAGTTTTCACAATTCGCGAACCGAGACGGGTTGCCTCCTTATCGGCCATGATCGAGAGCCGTACGGGAGTTAACTGACAGCGAACCATTGAGCCATCGTTAATCGACACTCGACGGTACAAGGTCTAACGCCGACTCATCACCACAGTTTGAGATAGCGGCTGACTTCCCAGTCGCTGACATGGGTCAGGTACTCATCCCACTCAGCCCTCTTGAAGTCGGCATACGTCTTGGCCATCAGTTCTCCCATCACCCGGCGCCCTAAATCGTCAGCTTCGAAAGCGTCAACAGCCTCCCCAAGGCTTCTCGGCAGATAACTGACACCCAGTTGCTCAAGTTCACTTTCGGATTTGAGATACATGTTTTCTGTATGGGGCGCACCTGGGTCAATTTTTTCACGAACACCTTCCAATCCCGCCGCCAACACCATTGCGCCACCCAGATAAGGGTTGTTTGAGATATCGGCTGCTCGAAGCTCTACGCGTCCGCCACCCAGAGGAACCCGGATCGAGTTGGTTCTGTTGTTGTTCCCAAAACAGGCAAAGACCGGCGCCCACGTGAACCCAGACATACTGCCTTCCTTGATGAGGCGCTTGTAACTATTCACAGTCGGCGAAATTACGGCCGAGAGTGCCGGTAAGTGCTTGAGAATGCCGCCGATAAACCAGTATCCGAGTTCTGTGATGCCGCATCCCCGCGGGTCGCTATCGGATTCAAAAAGATTTTCTCCTGACTCAAGATCTGCGAGCGACATGTTGTAATGCGCGCCGTTGCCTGCCCGGTCTGAAAAAGGCTTTGGCATAAAGCTTGCAAAAAAGCCTTTTTGATGGGCCAACTCCTGAATAAGGTGCCGAAAGAAAACAAAACGGTCGGCCATTGTGAGGCCGTCACGATACATAAAGTCAATTTCGAACTGACCGTTTCCATCTTCGTGATCGTAGGAATACACGTCGTAATCAAGGTCGTTCAAGGTGGAAACGATTTCTTCCAGCAGGTCGAAGCTGTCCAACGTAGAACGAACATCGTAGGCCGGCTTGGCCAGATCGTCACGGGGGCCAATGGGCGCAAAGCCGCCGTTCTCATCCTCCTTTAAAAGGAAGAACTCAGGTTCAATCCCAAAGTTGAAGGTAAAGCCCATTTCGGCCGCCTGGGCGAGAATCCCTTTAAAGATGTTTCGGCTACAGGGCTCAAAGGGTTTGCCCTCACACCATAGATCACTCGCAAACCAAGCGGTGTCTTTACGCCAGGGCAAAATGATCACACTGTCTGGATCCGGGCGTGAGGAAACTTCTTCGTCACTGACATCCTGAGGGACGCCATCTAGCGCCGCCCCTGTGCAAAGCTCGGAGCCATTCATCATGCGATCAAAATGCTCGATCGGGACGAACTTGGATTTGGATACCCCGTGGATATCCACATAACTCGGCAGACAGTACTTCACGCCTTCTTTTTTTAATCTCTCTTTCAGATCAGTTGGGGCCGGCTTATCCGACATATATTCCCTCTCCTTTGGATTAATGCCCGTGGAAACTCTTCGTTTCTACGGAAGTTTTTTCTCTTTTCAAGCGCCAAGATTAAACGCGTTCACACTGTCGGCGCTTTCAAATTCGGGCTCCCATTTGTATTCAAGCGCTAAAAAACCAATTAGTCCAGAAATGGTTATTTAAACCACAACCTAAAACACTATTTTAATCATAGGTTTAGCGATAGTTTTGTCTTTCGTTTCATTGTTGCATATAAAACCTCTAAATGGGTATATACGTTCTTTATTTAGGGTAAACTGATTGTCCATCTGAGCATTTTTTTGCCCGGATGCACCTGTCTTATTCGGTGCGAGACCAGTGTCAGGGTCGGTGTTGTTTCCGGCGCGATTGCTTTCTTAGCGCCGGCCATCAGCCTTCTCTGGCTTGTTTCAATAATCACAGGAGAAGCATGCGATATGAGTCCTGACGAGTTAAAGGCGTTAATTGACGCCACCGCAAACACCGCCGCGGAGGCCTACTACTGGTGGGCGACCGGACTGATGGTGTGTATTCATGCTGGCTTCATGATGTATGAAATGGGTCAATCCCGCGTCAGAAACGTTCTTGCGTCCGGCGTCAAGAACATCCTGGCGTTTGCATTCATGATTCCAACATTCTTCCTTTTTGGCTGGTGGCTCTATTGGGCCTACGGCACAGGAAATATCTTCCTACCCGATGCCAGCGCCGAATACGCCCAGTACTATGTGCCTTGGAGCGAAGGTATGGGGCCGAACCTCCAAGACAACGCTTCAGGCGTCTTTTGGGCAGCGTTTGTGCTGTTCTCGGCGACGGTGGCCTCGATTGTCTCAGGATCCGTGATCGAAAGAATCCGGATGAGTTCCTGGATCATTCTGTCGGTCCTGGTCGGTTCCGTGGTCTGGATTATTGCCGCCGGCTGGGGCTGGTCCGCCGGTGGGTGGCTGGTCACAGGCTGGGGCTACCACGATGTGGGCGCCGCCGGAGTCGTACATATGATTTCAGGGTTCTTTGCCTTGGGTGTGCTGATCAACCTCGGACCTCGTGTCGGTCGCTTTAACAGCGATGGATCCGCAAATGACCTTTCCGGTCACAGCGTACCTATGACGATTGCAGGCCTCATGATCATCATCATCGGATTTTTCGGTTTCCTGGGCGCATGTCTGCTGTATCCGTCTCCCGGGGTATCACTGACCTCTGCGGATGCCGGTTGGCTGACCATTTACGGCACCCCCACCACTCTGTCTGCTTTCGCGTTCAACACGCTGATGAGCTTTGCCGGAGGCATCATAGGGGCTTACTTCATCACCAAGGATCCGTTCTGGATGATGTCCGGCGCACTGGCCGGTATCTTCTGCGCCGCGGCCGGTCTGGATATGTGGTACCCAGGCACTGCATTCGCACTTGGCTTCTTGGGCGGCGTAGTCATCCCTTACTCGCATAAGATGATCACCAGCTGGGGCATTGATGATGCAGTCGGCGCCGTATCCGTTCACGGCACCTGCGGTCTGATCGGCGTGCTTGCGGTTGGCGTGCTCTTGGGTGGCTACCCGTCAGCAGTAGACGGCATCCCAGCGATTTCCTTTACTGGGCAGCTAGTCGGTGCGATTGCTATGGGTCTTCTTGGGTTTATTCCGGGCTATGTCGTCTCCTGGATTCTGAAACAGTGCGGCATCCTACGCGTCTCCGATGCAGTCCAGCAAGTCGGTGTGGATTCGGAAGTTCCTGTGGGTGCTTACCCAGAAACTCTGCAGTCTCGCGACTACAGCTGATTCGATTCAATCAACTAGGAGAAACCACTATGTTTGATTCAAGTCCAATTGAGTCTTGGGAAGGTGCAGGCGCGTTCTTCAACAGCGCCGGTAGCTGGGGCGTCACCGTCTGGGTGATCATCGTCGCGGCACTTTGCATCATCCCAATCATCTCTGCCATTCGGCATGAGAATGAAGTTGAGAAAAAGCACGGCTAGAGCATGCAACTTATGATGTACTGATGTAACAGGTGGAGATGTAGAAGTAGCAGTATGAACGGCCCGGTGATATCCGCCGGGCCGTTTTCTTTTGCCCGAAACCAAGCGACGATCACGACGTTACTATGGAACTGTCAGCCAACCCTGTGGCCACCCTACCCCTCGAACCAGGGCTGTGGCGTGCCGATCCTTATCTTGAGCGTTACACCGTACCACCCTGCGGTTCGGTGGTTTTTGAACTGCTTGCAGGAGACCAAATCACGGTAACGGATCCCGAGGGCGCGCAGCTAGGAGAGCTGATCGCCTTCTCAATCGATGGTCGCTGCACCCCGGCAAGCCTTTGTGATACGGCTCCCCAGGACGCAGCAGGCTTTCAAAAAATTCTTGCCTCGAACGAACCCAGCGCTCGGCAGGTCGCAGCTGGGCTGAAGCGACGGGGTATCAGTCCGGTCGAAGCCAGAGCAATCCCGCTGTTTGGTTCGGATACTCCTCCTGGATCGGCTCAGCACTATACTGCTCGAGACGTCATTCTCTGTGTTGTGTGCGCTCCCGGCAGTGCGATGGCGGTCGATGCGCAATCCCCGCCCACTTCGCTAACGGTTCACGTAAACCGAAAATCAGGCAAAACGCTTCAAGAACCGGCGTTGCCTGAGCCCTTGGCGGATCCACGACTTGAACTTCGTATCAATAAATGCACCGCCGGCGAATATACGGTGCACGCGGGTGAATACATCCAGATTATTGATGTCGCTGGTCGGGAGTGTTCCGATTTTCTTGCCCTCTGTGCCGCAGGTCTTGATCAAGGGAAAGAGCGCCATATTGACATGACCACTACCCGCACCCTGATGGGCAGCGGGTATCCCGGCCCCGGACTTCATTCAAAATACTATGACCGGGACATGCAGCCTCTTGTGGAAGTAGTTCAGGACACCTGCGGACGCCACGATACTTTCGGCCTGGCCTGTGCGGCAAAATATTACGAGGACCAGGGATACTTCGGCCACCCCAACTGCTCCGACAACCTGAACGCCGTTATGGCGCCTTATGGCGTTAAGCCAAGACGCGGCTGGGAAGCGGTGAACTTTTTTTATAACACCGGGATCGATGACCACAACGTCCTTTTTTTGGATGAACCCTGGTCAAGGCCGGGCGATTATGTGCTTCTTAAAGCCATGACTGACCTGGTCTGCGCCTCGACAGCCTGCCCCGACGACACCAGTGCGGCCAACGGCTGGAACCCTACTGATATCCACGTTCGTATTTACACTCCGGAGAAAGCCTTTTCACGGGCTATTGCATACAGAATGACCCCAGACGCAGAAACCCAACTGACCCGCGAGACGGGCTTTCACCCTTGCACCTCACGGCACACCCGAAACTTCGCGGAATATCGCGGATATTGGCTGCCCACCGCGTTCAATAACGCGGGCGCCATCGACGAATACTGGGCATGCCGCGAGCGGGCGGTAATGATGGACTTGTCGCCGCTGCGCAAGTTCGAGGTGCTGGGTCCTGATGCCGAAACCCTGCTTCAGACGACGCTGACCCGCAACATCCGTCGACTTTCGGTGGGACAAGTCGCCTATACCGCGATGTGTTATCCGCACGGCGGAATGATTGATGACGGCACCGCATTGCGCCTTGGCCCTGATAATTTCCGTTGGATTGGCGGCGACGACTACAGCGGAATCTGGCTTCGAGAACAGGCGCAAAAGCTGGGACTGAAAGTTCTGGTCAAATCCTCCACTGATCAAATTCACAACGTGGCCGTACAGGGACCCAAGAGTCGGGAGATCCTGAGCGAAATTATCTGGACGCCGCCCGCGCAGACCACTGTGGAGGAGCTGGAGTGGTTCCGTTTTACCGTAGGCCGTTTAGGCGACCTGAACGGTTGTCCTGTGATGGTTTCTCGAACGGGGTACACGGGCGAGCTTGGCTACGAGATCTTCTGCCATCCCGATGACGCATCGAAGATCTGGGACGCGGTGTGGCAGACAGGTGAACCCCATGGCTTACTGCCACTTGGTCTGGATGCGCTTGATATGGTGCGAATTGAAGCAGGTCTCATCTTCGCTGGTTATGAATTTTGTGACCAGACAGATCCGTTTGAGGCGGGCATCGGATTTACGGTTCCCTTGAAATCCAAAGAAGATGACTTCATCGGACGCCAGGCCCTGGAGCAACGAAAAGCGAATCCCCAGCGCAAACTCGTTGGACTTGAACTGGAAGGTAATGAACCTGCAGCGCACGGTGACTGCGTACGTGTGGGCCGCGCGCAGGTCGGGGTCATTACCAGCGCCATGAGATCTCCGATCCTGAGAAAGAATATTGCTCTGTGTCGAATCGACACAACTCACTCAAAAATAGGGACAGAGATCGAGGTAGGGAAACTGGACGGCCAGCAAAAGCGGATCCGAGCCTCAGTGGTTCCTTTTCCTTTCTACGACCCCAAAAAAGAGCGCGTCAAGGGTTAGGGTTAAAACAA